>BJGE01000044.1 GCA_014190275.1 Actinomycetes bacterium
CCAACTGCAGGGTGGAGCCATCAACTATTTGGGCGGCAATGCGATCGCCTATTCCCTGGCAGGTGTCGTCCAAACCACCGGGCTCGTGGGTCGCCAGTGGTTCGTCAACCTCAATCAGGAAGTCGATTTCGTTCTCGTAGATCTGGGCATCGCCATAGGTGTACGGCATATTCGTATTGCATTGCGCGATGACGACCCCGCCGTGCGTCTTAGCCGTCTCGATTGCCATCGGCAAGATGTTGACCTCGATACCAAGGCTGACGGTGTCGTAGTGGCGCTTGGAGGTATTGAGCAAGACCACATCAGGCCGCACGTGATCGCGAACCAGCACCGGCAACAGCGACAACCTCGAGGGCAGATAACGCAGGCTGGGGTGGTGACGCATAGCCGGGCCAACAAACGCAGTCTCGTAAGTGACCCCATCGCGATCGGGTATGGGGCCATTCGCGTTGAGCATATGCAGCCGGTACTCGGGCACGGACGAATCAAATGCCGCCAGCAGGGCCCGGGGAGTTGCGAAGTTACCCGACGCAATAACCCTCGGATTCTTTGGCAGATGCCCCAGCACAGATGGCAATTGCTCCAACGTGATAACCCTCATGATGCCTCCTGGACACTATTCTTGCAGCAGTGCAAAACCCGACACCCGCTGTGGCACCATGACCTGCTGCCCGCTGTGCCACAATGAACCGTGCAGCAAACTTTCCCGTGGGGTGAAGTCTCGGTCTATATCGCCGGTCACAATGGCCTCGTGGGTTCGGCCATCTGGCGGGCACTTGAGGCCGAGGGCGCCGGCAAATTGATCGGCTGGCGCTCGGCCGAGCTTGATCTTTGTGATCGCGATGCCACCTTCGACGCCATCAATGACGCCAAGCCCGACGTCATCATCGATGCGGCGGCGAAAGTCGGCGGCATCATGGCGAACTCCACCTACCCGGTTGAGTTCCTGCGCGACAACATGCTCATCCAAACGAATGTAATGGACGCGGCGCACGCGGCTAATACCGAACGCCTGTTGTTCCTCGGCTCGTCATGTATTTACCCCCGGCATGCCACCCAGCCGATCCGCGAATCATCTTTGATGACGGGCCCATTGGAACCGACCAACCAGGCTTATGCCATGGCGAAGATCGCCGGCATTTTCTACATCGAGGCGCACCGAACTCAGTACGGGCGCCGGTGGATCTCGGCGATGCCAACCAACCTCTACGGCCCGCGCGATAACTTCGACCTGCAAAGCTCGCACGTACTGCCCGCATTTATCCGGCGCTTCCATGAAGCGAAGGTCTCGAATGCACCCAGCGTTACCGTGTGGGGTACCGGCACCCCACGGCGCGAGTTCTTGCATGTCGATGATCTAGCCCAGGCCTGCTTGGTGCTTCTCCAGCATTACGACTCCCCCGACACCATCAACGTTGGCCTCGGCGACGATCTGCCGATTCGCGAACTAGCCGAAACTGTCGCCTCGGTGATCGGCTACCAGGGCGCGATCGAATGGGACTCGGCCAAGCCCGACGGTATGCCGCGCAAATTGCTCGACACCACCCGGATCAATGAGCTCGGCTGGAAGCCGCAGATCACCCTGCGCGATGGCCTCGCGAGCACCTACGAGTGGTATCTGGCCAACCTTGCCTGAAACGCCGAAGCAGGTATTACTCGTCGGCCGCCGCAGTCTGCTGGTGCGACTAACTTGCAATGAGGGCCTGCGCCCAGCGCTGCTCGAGTTACTAAATACCTACACCGATGGCATCGCCGAGGAGCCCGGCACCGAGGTGTTCGTGGTGTCACTCGACCCGGACTCGGAAAACATCGTTTGGCTGTATGAGGTTTTCAAGGACGAGGACGCCGAAAACGAGCATCGCAAGTCGGGTGGATTCGCCGCCTTGATGGGTGGGATGCCACCTTTGCTTGACGGTCCACCTGCGGTGCTGCGCATGGACCCACTGCGCATGTCGCTACAAGAAGGTGTGTTGCAAGAGGATTTCACTTTTTAAGTTAGCGCGGTTGCGCAAACGAGGCCGGCTCAACTAAATGGCGGGCGCTCGTCAATGCGAACACTCGCGCGACCCGCAACCCGCCACAGCCTTGCCGTGGTGTCTTTGTCTTCCTCGGTTATCAAGTTTCCCATTACTCGAAGCGCAACGGTCATCAACAGGCGCGAGCGCATGCCGACCGGGCCGAAGGTGGGCAGGAATCCCGGCACCGTCAAGAACCCGGCCAACCGGCGCGCGATCGAGAAGGCGGTGCCGTAGCGCGCGTGTAGTAGCGGCGCCCACTGGGTTGAATAGTCAAGGAGTTGATTCGGGATGGTGTTCGCGAGTAACTGCGCGGAGAGGTGCCCGGTCTCGAGTCCGTAGTCAATGCCTTCACCGTTCAACGGATTGACGCAGCCGGCGGCGTCACCGATCAGCATCCAGTTCGGTCCGGCCACCCCACTGACCGCACCGCCCATCGGCAGCAGCGCCGACCAGGGCGCCCGGATTTCACCGACGAGTTGCCATTCGGCTCGCTGTTGCTCCGCGTAGTGCTGCATCAATCCGCGCAGGTTCACCTCTGCCGGCCTTTTCTCCGTCGCCAATGTTCCGACGCCGATATTTACTTCACCGTCACCGAGGGGAAACACCCAGCCGTAGCCGGATAGCAGTTCACCTGATTGCCCGCGTAATTCGAGGTGGGACGAAATCCACGGATCATCGCTGCGCTGGCTCTTGACGTATCCGCGCGCGGCAACCCCGTAGGCGGTGCCGCGATGCCAGGTGCGACCCAGCACCCGGCCCAGTTGGGAGCGCACGCCGTCGGCGACTATCAGCCGCTGGCAGGTGATTTCGCGCTTACCGTTGCCGGAATCGAAAATGACCGCCGCAACACGGCCGTTTTCCAGTCGCGCGTCAACGGCGCGGTGGCCTTCGATCGGGGTCACGCCAGCGTTCAGTGCCACCTGCCGGATGGCGTAGTCGAGTTCTAGACGCGGTGCGGCGCCACCGTAACTTGGCAGTGACCCACCGGGCCAGGGCAGATAAAGGGTGCGGCCGAACCCCGTGGCACGTAACCCGTAGTTGCGGGCCCGACCGGCCAACCAAGGCGTCAGCCCCAATTCATCAAGTTCGGCGATTGCCCGCGGGGTCAAACCATCACCGCATGGCTTATCGCGCGGAAAGGTCTCGGCATCAACGAGAGTGACATCAAGTCCGGCGCGGGCCGCCCAAGCCGCTGCTGCCGCGCCAGCGGGGCCTGCACCGACTATCAACACATCGGTGTCGGTCTGGGTCGGCAACATGATGACCCCATTCTCCCGCGCGCGCCCAACTTCGCCACTCGCGGGGGAGTTAGTGCATCAGGTTTTCTTGAGTCCGGCTTCCAATTCGGCCATATCTTCCAGCTCGACACCCTTGGTCTCATGTATGTGCCTGATGACGAACCAAATGGAGAGGATCGCAAAGATGGTGAACACGCTGTAAGCAAGCCCCAGACTGATGTCGGCGAGTGGCGGGAAGGCGGTCGAGACCAAGAAGTTTGCGACCCACTGCGCGGCGGCAGCCACGGCCAAAGCGGCCGCCCGAATTCGATTCGGGAACATCTCCCCGAGCAACACCCAGACCACCGGACCCCAAGTCGCGGCGAAGAATGCCACGTAGATGTTGAACGCGAGGAGCGCGACGATGTCGGGGCCGTCGGTGAGGACCGGCTGGCCGTTGCTGCCGATTGGAGCGGTGCCGAAAACAAAGGTGAGCGTGCCGAGCATCGCTACCATGCCGAATGATCCGACGAGGAGCAGTGGCTTGCGGCCGACTTTATCGACCAGGGCAATCGCGACGAGGGTGAACGCGACGTTGACACCCGTGGTGATCAGTGAGGTCTGGAAGGCCTGGCCTTCACTAAAGCCGACGGCTTCCCAGATGGTGTTGGAGTAGTAGAACACCGCGTTGATGCCGACGAACTGCTGCAAGGAACTCAAGATGATGCCGATCCAGACCAACGGCATCAGGCCAAATCTCTTGCCGCGCAGATCCGACATTCGGGGCTTGTGCTCACCTTGCATTGACACCCGGATGTCTTCGACCCGGGCGGTGACATCATCGGTGTAAATCTGCGACAAGACAATGGCGGCCTCGTCGTACTTGCCTATCTCTACGAGATACCGAGGTGACTCCGGCAGGCGCCACGCGAAGTACCCATAGACGAGGGCGGGGATGACCATGGTCAAGAACATCCACCGCCAGGCCGGGATACCGAATAACCACTCGTTCAAGGAGTCGCCGCCCGCGGCGCCCAAGATCAGGTAGTTAGTGAGTCCGGTGCTGAAAATGCCGATGACAATAGCGAACTGCTGGAGTGATCCCATCCGGCCGCGCAATTGAGCCGGTGCGATCTCGGCGATGTACATAGGTGCCATCACGCTGGCCACGCCGATGCCGGCGCCACCAATTAGGCGCCACAAACACAGGTCGTAAACCCCCAGTGGGAAGGCTTGACCAAAAGCCGAGAGCAGGAACAAGGCGGCGGCAACGAGCATCACGCGGCGGCGGCCGAAGCGCTCGGCGAGGTAGCCGGCGAACCAGGCGCCGATCGCTGAGCCGATCAATGCGATCGACACCACCAGCCCTAAGGCGAATGAGCTGAGGGCAAAGGTGGCCTTGATCCCTGATGCGGCGCCATTGATGACGGCAGAGTCAAAGCCGAAGAGGAACCCGCCCAGGGCCGCGGTTGAGGCCAGGCCGATAACCCGTCCGGTGCGGTAATTTGTCGACGCCATGGCCCAATGTTAGGGGAAAACCCCCTTAGAAATATGAAGAATCGGCCCATGGGCCGGCTAAGCGACACCCCTTGAATGTCTAGTACTGGACAAATATTCCTGTCTATGCCTAGACTGTTCGTTAGTACCACTTAAACCACTCGCCCGAAAGGAGTCACCGTGCACTTCCCATTCTTCACACGGGGCGCCCCAGCCGGTCACCCGGCCAGCACCAAGCAGCTGGCCCCTTGCCCCACCCGGGCCCACGCCGTCGAGTCCGATTTCAACTATGGCATTTGCCGGTTCACCCTTGATTGCTCCTGCGGGGTGCACTTTGACACTCCCTTTATTGACGAAGCCTTGGAGTGGCGTGAACTGCACGTGCAGCTCGCGCCATTGGCCGACCAGCTACCGGCCTAGGCCGTGGGCAAAATCCCGGCCAGAGTCGAAATAACCAGCAAGGCTGAAGCCGGTAAAGCCCTAGAAAAAGCCACAAAGGATTGGCGCGCCGCCAAGAAACGCGAGCGGGCGGCCCGCGATGTGCTGGCCGCGGTGGTTGCCGAAACCGTCCACGGTGGCTTCCTGAATGAAAACAAGGCTGCGAAAGTCACCGCCATCCCACGCATGACCATCCGTAAGATGCTGGGCAAAGGCTAGGCACTACAGTCAAAATTACGACGCTACGCAAGTCCATCATCTCGGCCGAAACAATTACCTGCCTGCTGCTGGCACCGATGACAACTGCGGGTGCCGCAACAGCCAACGCGAGCCCAGGTCGCGAGAGCGCGAAAATCCTCAGTGCCTCTTGGGGTAAAAACGGAGGTAACTCCTGCCCAAGTGGTGGCGCCGGATTCGACAATTTGCCGGTCACCTTCAACTGGTTCATCAAGCCAGCCTCGGTCGCACCAACTGATTTTGTAATTACCCGTGACGACGGCACCACCGCTAACCCGGTGTGCGCACTGCTGTTTCCCCCGGATGAAAGCAATGAACGGCAAACCGTGAACCTCATCGGCGACTTTGGTGATCCTGCCGGCGTGCGACCGATCACCGTCACCGTGACCGGTGCACTTCAAGGTCAGGCCATGGACAGGGCGCGCTGGCAGGACATCCCCGCCGGTTTAACTCATGAAGTGGATCAAATTGAGGGCGGACCGTATATCGCCGACGCATGGGTGCTCACCCCCAAGCAATTAAAAGGTGACCGCAATCGCTGCACCGTCGGGGAGAACTTCGTGCGCGTGGCGTGGTCGAACGGCATGACTGCTTATCCAGACGGTGCCGAAATCGGCGCCGCCATCGTCAACTCATACCGTGCGGTCTTCACCCTGCCCAGTGGAAAGGCACTCGTTGTCAAACCTTTGGCAGTTGGCGATCTAGCCGACCACCCCACGACGGCGATGGACGACAACATGCATGACCTGTGCCTGCCGGCCTTGCCTAAAGGCGCAAAATTAAGCGGGGTGCGAGTTGGTGCGTCCTTGCTGCGCGACCCAAATGGCGATCCGAACTTGGCCCAAGACTTCAGATCGTAGTTTTTTCGGGGCTAACCCCCTACTTTCCCCACTTTAAGTGTGCGCAAGTGCACTAGTCTCATTTCATGACCCGAGCCACCCGAATCATGTCCGCCGTCGTAGTTGCCGTCCTCGTCTTGACGGGGGTTGCGGGTGCGGCCGGTGCGGCCCCGGCCCCTGACCTCGCAAATGGTGGTAACCCACCCGGTGGCTGGGTGGTGGACGAATCGATTTACAACACCATGTTCGGCTCGATGGAGGCGGGAGCACCGCAGGGCACGCTCATCGCCGATTCTGGTTTCCGGCCATACCCGCACGGGTTCCCGATCCCCAACTGGGGTTCGGCGCAGGATCTGGCTTCGTCCTCACTTGTCTTCGGCATCCCCGAGCGGCTTACCCTCACCCAAATCCAAAAGGGGGAGTACCGCGATCCGCCGCCCTTGAATTCCCTCGCACTGCGCCGCGCACTGGGCGACGGCGTTTGCCGCGACGCGAAGGCGATTGATCCGAAGACGGGGGCATGTGACCTGATCTTGGGTGCCACGCTCCTTGCACAATCAATTGAAAGCGCCGGCCTCGGCGGCCACTGCCTGGGCATCGCGGCCGCGGCCGCGGCGCTCTACAACGGGCAACTTCCGGCCAACCAGGTCGGGGCCTCGGGTCTCGGCATTAACGCCGCCAACCCGATGGATGACCGCGCGATCCAAACAATCACCCGACTTTTCGGCACCCAGTACCTCAACCCGGACATGCTTGATCAAGTAAAGGAGGGTCAATCACCAACCGAGGTTGTGCAAACACTCATCAACACGCTGCCTAGTGGCCAGGTGCCCTTCGTTCTAACTTTGTACGGCACCGGCGGTGGGCATGGCATCACTCCTTACGCGGTTCTCGACCGCGGCAATGGGCTTTACGACATAGCGGTCTACGACAACAACTACCCATTTCGTGCACTCACATTAACCATCGACACCGTGGCGAACACCTTCGTCTATACCTCAGCGACGAACCCGAACTCACCCAACTACACGTGGTCGACCGCGAATGACTCAGCCATCGCTTTGATACCCCTTGATGACATCCTCGCCGTGCAACCCTGCCCGGTTTGCCGCGGCGAAGATGAGGGCACATTGGTGGCCTTTAGCTCCTGGTCCATTGCCAACCAGGGCCTGATCGACATCGGGCTCACCGACTTGCAAGGCGCGGCCCTCGCTGAAGATCTCTATCGCTTGTTGAATCCGTTGAACCCCAGCACCGGTAAGCAGCAAAGTGCGCCACTGATTGTGGTCGATCCCGGGGTGGACTTTGCCGTAGCCGTTCAAACCGGTGCCCTCGCCGCCAAGCAATCTATGGAGGTCTATGCGATGAGCAATGGGGCCTCCGATGTGTTGACCGTAGACCAACTCCGGTCAAATGATGTCTTTCGATTCTTTGTCAGCGATACCAGCACCGCCTTCATGTCGACCCAGCCATCGTCCCCGCGAATCGAAAACGTGCAGGATGCGAAACTCGATAGCTACTCGGTAATTGGCCATCCACTTTCACTGCCCGCGGGCATCTATGTGAGCCAGGAAAACAATCGGGACGCCAAGACCGTTAAATTCAAGAGCACTGCCAAAAAGACACTCGAGTGGAATGTGCAAGTGGTGCAGAACCCAACTCCAACGGAGTCCGGTTGGGCCGGTCTTAGCGTTGACGTTCCCGCTGGTGGGACCATCCTGGTCGACTACGGAAAAACCACGGCGACGGTGCCGCCGCTGGCTTGGGTGCTGAGCAAGAGCAAGGACCGCACCCCGATAAAGATGGTGAAGGTGACACCCGCCTTACTGCTGCAACAGGCAAAAGATGTCTACACCGCCTACGGTCCAAGCTGACCTACGGCCCCGGCTCAGGGCGGCCGCGTCCGAAGTAATGGGTTACGTCGTCCCCCTGTATTGTGCACCTGTTCCCGTGAAGTGCAGGCGCGAGTGGCGGAATAGGCAGACGCGCACGGTTCAGGTCCGTGTACCCGAAAGGGTGTGGGGGTTCAACTCCCCCCTCGCGCACCACCGGGGTAGTCCTGTGCCCAGCCTCACTACCTAGCGGTAAATCACGAGCCCGCGCATTTGACGCCCTAATCGCGGCTACGGCATTGGCGCATGACGTGCCGCTTTACACCTGCAATCCGGCGAACTTCGAGGGTATTTCCGGTTTGGATGTGTGGGTGGTCAGCGCGACATGATTTCGCGCGAGATTCCCTAGCTTCACCCCCCGGGCGCCTCCCCCCGGGCCCCATAGCGGCGGGTTACCATCAAGGCTCACTGGTTAACCGGCTTTCAAGGAGTGCATGTGGGGTTGCTGGAACGGTTCGAGGACTCCCTTGACCGCATGGTCAATGGCGCTTTCGCCCGGGCATTTAAGGCCGAGGTGCAGCCGGTCGAGATCGCTGCTGCTTTACAGCGCGAAATTGATGACCGGGCGGCGGTGACCGGCCGCGATCGCACCGTCATCCCGAATATCTTCAATGTTGAGCTCTCCGACCACGACTACAAGCGCTTGGCGGTCTTCCGTGATGCCCTGCAATCGGAGTTGGCTGATCTGGTAAAGGCCTACGGCGCTGAGCAGCAGTACACCTTGCTCGGCTCGGTGCAGGTGACCATCAGCAGTGACGAGGATTTAGAGACCGGGATCTTTCGGGTGCGCAGTGAGGCGCGAGCAGAGGTCAGTGCCAAGCAGGCGGGGAGCAATGCCCCTGTTGGTGACCAACCCCGGTTAGTACTCGGGGATACCGCTTACCCATTGGTGCGCGCCATCACCCGGCTGGGCCGCGGCAGTGAAACCGATATTCGCGTGGAAGATCCGGGCTGCTCGCGCAATCACTGCGAAATCATCCTCGGCCAACCGGTGCTCGTACGCGATCTAGGCTCAACCAACGGCACTTTCGTCAATGGGGCCAAGGTGACCGAAGCCCCCATCGAAGACGGCGGGTCGGTCTCCTTGGGCTCGACAACCTTGGTGTTCCGGAGCGGCTGATCGTGTCCGAGCTCGCGCTCACCCTTGTCCGCCTAGCCTTCTTGGGCCTGCTGTGGTTATTCGTCCTGGTGACGATCTTGGTGCTGCGACGGGATCTGCGCCAACCTGCTGAGACCCGGCCCACCGGTCGGGCGCGCCCGGTCAAAGCACCCAAGCCCGCGAAGATCGCCCGACAGGCAAAGGTTCGCGGCACCAAACTCGTTGTCACCGAAGGCCCGTTGACGGGCACGGTGATCCCGCTCAACACCGCGCAGGTCACCATCGGTCGGGCACCTGACTCCACCGTGGTGATCGACGATGATTACGCGTCCAGTCGTCATGCTCGGGTTTACCCGGCAGAGGGGGCCTGGGTTGTCGAGGATCTCGGTTCGACCAATGGCACCTGGATAGATCGCACTCGGATCACCACCCCGACCGTGCTGCCCGTTGGTGTGCCACTTCGCGTCGGCCGCACCACTTTGCAGTTGCAGAGGTAACACGACATGTCACTGCAACTTCGCTACGCCGCCCGCTCCGAGGTCGGGCTAATTAGGCGCGGAAATGAAGACTCGGGCTACGCCAGCGCACGAGTGCTTCTAGTCGCCGATGGCATGGGTGGGCATGCCGCCGGTGAGCTGGCCTCGGCTTCTGCGGTGGCAACGGTTGCTGATCTTGAGCTCCACCCACCGGAAGCTACCGAGGTGTTAAGTGCGCTGGCCGATGTAATTGATGACGTTGGCATTGCCATAGGTGGCGTCATCGCGGCTGATCCAGAACTAACCGGCATGGGCACCACGGTCACCGGCATCTACTGGCTAGGTGACCGCATCGCCATCGTGCATGTCGGTGACTCCCGGGCCTATCTGCTACGCGACGGTGATTGCGCGCAACTAACACACGACCACACCTACGTGCAAACTTTGATTGACAGCGGCAGTATCACCCCGGCCGATGCCGCTATTCACCCCAAGCGGTCATTACTTATGCGAGCGGTTGATGGCATCAATCCGGTAGAAGCCGATTTATCCATGCGTGAAGCCCGGGTCGGTGATCGTTATTTGTTGTGCTCGGACGGCCTCTCCGGGGTTTTGGGTTTTGCTGAAATTTCCGATCGCCTTGATCAAGGTGACCCAACCGGTTGCGTGACCGCACTTGTTGATCTGGCTCTGGAACGTGGTGCGCCCGATAACGTCACGGTTGTTATCGCTGACGTGGTAGAGGTTGAAGACCTAGCCGACGGGGTAAGTGGTGACGATGAGGTGGCGCTGCCGGTTGTGGTTGGCGCCGCTGGGGAACCCCGGGTGCGCTTGCGGTTGCCTAATCTGCGTTTTCCCGACGACGCCCAACTCGACCCGGACCGCCCAGATGCCCCACCGCGGGTCACCGGTGGCCCACCCACCGCACCACAGGTGCTTATTGACTCAGAGTTGGTGGTGCCGGCCGCGGAGCGCGCCTACCGCGAGTACATCGCCGAGCTCGAAAGGCAAAGGCAAAGGCGCCAGCGCTGGCGCACGGTACTCATCAGTGCCATTGCCGTGGCGTTGGTGCTGCTGGCAGCGGCTGGTGGGTTGCTAATTGCCCGCAACTGGCAGACCTCGCAGTGGTATGTCGCCGTTAACGGTAATCCCGGAACCGGCACGGTCGCCATCTACAACGGCGTGCCTGGCACGCTGGTCGGTATACCCCTTTCTGCAATGACAACCGATACCGGCCTGCCCGTCGGCGAGTTGCCGTTGTTCGATCAAGAACTTGTCAGTAAGACCATTCCCGCCGGCGATGTGGCCGATGCCGAGCGCATCGTCATTGAGTTGCAGTCGCGTGCGGCCGGCTGCCAAAGTTTGATTCCGCCACCTGGGTGTCCCGGAGCCATTTCGTGAGTATGAGCGACCTGCAAACTCTCCGGCGCCAACCAAGTCGCCGCGGCACTGAACTCCTCCTTCTCAGCTGCGCTTGGGCCCTGGGTGTCCTTGGCACCTTGCAGATTGGTTGGGCTACCGGTGAGGGCACCCCGAGTCGCCTTTGGGTTACCGTCGCAGTGGTTGGCGTTATCGCCCTGGTAATGCATCTGGTGGTGCGCTGGAAAGCCCGCTATGCCGATCCGATTTTATTGCCGGTTGCCACCTTGCTCACCATCTTGGGCCTGGTCATGATCTACCGAATTGACGTGGCCGCCGCGAGTCGCGCGGAGGGAAACAATGCGCCACCACCCACTCCGGATGTCTACGCGCAGCTCACCTGGTTTGCGATTGCCGTCGTGCTATTCGTAGCGGTGCTTATTCTCGTTCAGGATCATCGGCGCCTGCAGCGCTATACCTACTCCTTCGGGCTCCTAGGTCTACTCCTATTGGTACTCCCGTTGGCGCCAATCATCGGCACCACCGTTAACGGTGCGACCCTTTGGGTGCGCATCGGTGGGTTCTCCTTTCAGCCCGCAGAGGCGGCCAAGATCTTGCTCACCTTGTTCTTCGCCGGCTACCTCGTGGTCAAGCGCGACTCATTGGCCCTGGTGCGTACTAGGTTTCTCGGCCTTGGGTTCCCGCAGGTACGCGATCTAGGCCCACTCGTTATCGCCTGGGTGGTCTCACTCGGGGTACTCGTCTTCGAGCGCGACCTCGGCACCTCGCTGCTCTTCTTTGGACTATTCATCACGATGCTTTATATAGCAACACAGCGTCGGTCGTGGCTGATCCTCGGTTCTATCTTCTTTGCTGTCGGCGCCTACTTGGCCTACCAGCTTTTCGAGCATGTGCACAACCGCGTGACCGTCTGGCTCGACCCATGGGCGTACGCGGACACCACCGGATACCAGATCGTGCAATCACTTTATGGGTTCGCAGGCGGCGGCATCATGGGCGCCGGCCTCGGCCAGGGCTTCCCGAACTTCGTACCCTTCGCAAATACTGATTTCATTGTTGCTGCAATTGGGGAAGAACTTGGTTTGACGGGGATGTTCGCATTGCTTTTACTTTATGCGGTTCTCGTTGAACGGGGTTTGCGGACTGCGGTATCGGTTCGCGACTCATTTGGTCAATTGCTGGCTGCCGGGCTTTCAATTACCCTGGCCTTGCAGGTATTCGTGATAGTCGGCGGCGTCACCCGATTGATTCCGTTGACCGGGTTGACTACACCGTTCCTCTCCTATGGCGGCTCCTCCCTCGTTGCCAACTGGGTGATCATCGCGTTATTGATCAGGGTATCTGATCGCGCGCGGCGCCCCGAGGTTCACCAAATTGATGCCGATGACGCACTGACCCAAGTTGTGCGGCGCGTGTGACTTACGAGCCGAAACCATGATGAGCCGGCAGATCCGTCGAATCGGGGTGGTGCTGGCGCTGATGCTGGTGGCGCTGTTGGTGAATATCACCGTGATCCAGGTGGTGCTAGCGCGCGACTATCGCGAGCGCCCGGGGAACCAACGGTTGCTCCTCGCCGAGTACGACCGCGAGCGCGGACCGATCCTCGTGGGCGCAAATCCGGCAGCAAGGTCGGTTGAGACTGGTAATACTCTGCGGTATCTACGCACCTACGACGAAGGCCCCCTGTACGCGCCGATTACCGGTTTCTATTCGCTGATCTACGGTGCGACCGGACTCGAGCGCACCGAGAATCGGGTGCTGACGGGTAAGTCGGATCTATTTTTCGTCGACCGGATCTCCCAGTTGTTCGCCGGGCGTCAACCAGTTGGTGGGGCTGTCACCACCACCATTGATACCGCAGCGCAGGTTGCAGCATTTAGGGGTCTAAAGGGCAAGGTCGGCGCAGTCGTAGCAATTGAACCGGCGACCGGTCGCATTTTGGCTTCGGCTCAGTCGCCGTCATTTGATCCGAACCTGTTGACGAGCCAAGATCCCGAGACCATTCGCGCCTATTACGAGGAGCTCAAGGCCGACCCTGCCAAACCGCTGCTGAATCGTCCTATCGTCGCATTGAATCCACCCGGCTCGACTTTCAAATTGGTTACGGCGGCGGCGGCGCTGGCATCTGGCCTCTACACACCAGACTCAATTCTTCCCGGGCCGGCCTCGTATCGGTTGCCCCTATCGACGAGTGAACTCAACAACTGGAACCGTAAAGAGTGTGGCCCGGATGGCAAAGTAACCCTTGAGCAAGCGCTGGCGATTTCCTGTAATACGGCATTCGCCTGGCTCGGCGTGCAATTAGGGGACGTGGCCCTGCGCAAGCAGGCAGAATTGATGGGTTTCGATACGAGCTTTCAGATCCCACTAAAGGCTGCGACCTCACGCTTCCCCGCTGAGCTTGATGAGCCGCAGACCGCATTAAGTGCAATTGGTCAATTTGATGTGCGCGCGACTGCAATGCAGATGGCGATGGTAGGAGCTGCTATCGGTAACAACGGCGTGACGATGCGGCCCTACCTGGTGCAAGAGGTGCGCGGTCCGGATCTGGCGATCTTGCAGACCACCGAGCCCACAAAGTTCGCAGCTGCCATGACACCGCTAAATGCCGCCCAACTCACCGAGATGATGGTCAATGTCGTAGAGAATGGCACCGGCAGTAACGCCAAGATCTCCGGGGTGCGGGTCGCCGGCAAGACCGGCACCGCCGAGACCGATAACGAGCGCCCCGCCGTTGCGTGGTTCGTCGCTTTCGCACCGGCGCAATCGCCGAAGGTGGCGGTGGCCGTCGTCATCGAGGAGTCGGGGGCAACCGAGATCAGCGGCAACGGGTTGGCCGCGCCCATCGCCCGTGAGGTTATCAGGGCGATCCTGAGATGATGGTGCCATGACCACCGAATCGGGCCGCATGCTCGGTGACCGCTACGAGATCGGCGAGGTAATCGGCCGCGGTGGCATGGCCGAGGTGCACGAGGGTCGCGACCTGCGGCTCGGGCGGCGTGTGGCAGTAAAGATCCTGCGACCGGACCTCGCCCGGGACCCCTCATTTCAAGCGCGCTTTCGGCGCGAGGCACAGTCCGCCGCCGCGCTGAATCATCCCAATATCGTCGCTGTTTACGACACCGGTGAAGACACCTTGATGGGTGAAGGCGAAAGCGCGGTGATCGTGCCCTACATCGTCATGGAGTACGTCGACGGCATGACCTTGCGGCAACTGCTCGCCAGCGGCCGGCGCCTACTGCCCGAACGTGCCTTGGAGATCAGCGCCGGCGTGCTTTCGGCGCTGGATTATGCTCACCGACACGGGATCGTGCACCGCGATATCAAGCCCGCGAACGTGATGCTCACTCGCACCGGTGATGTCAAAGTTATGGATTTCGGTATCGCTCGCGCTATGAATGACACTAATACGGCGACGATGACAGCTGCGCAGTCGGTCATGGGCACGGCGCAGTATTTATCCCCTGAACAGGCACGTGGTGAGGTCGTCGACGCGCGCAGTGACCTTTATTCGGCCAGTGTCTTGCTCTACGAACTGCTCACCGGTAAGCCACCATTTACCGGCGACTCCCCAGTGTCGATCGCTTACCAGCACGTTTCCGAAATGCCGACGCCGCCCTCTCAGGTTGACCCTGGAGTCACCCAAGAGGTTGACGCGGTGGTGCTGCGCGCACTCGCCAAGAGCCCCAACGATAGATACCAAACAGCGGCTGAGTTTCGTGCTGATGTCGAGCGCGCAGTAGCTGGCTCACCGGTCACCGCGGCCGTGCCGATGATCACCATTGATCAAACCCAGCAGCTGACGCCGGTTGCGGCGGCTGGCATCGGTCAGCCCCCGGCCTACCGGAGCAAAAACAAAACCGGTCGGCGCATCGGCTTCACAATAATTAGCTTGGTCGCCATTGTTGGCGCAATCCTAGGTGCGCTTCTTATCGCACGATTTGTTTTTGGCGGTGTTGCCGCCAGTAAGGTGCAAGTACCCAACCTTGATGGCTTGACCATCGAGCAGGCCACCTCCGCACTGGCGGACTTCAAACTCATCTTGGGTGCGCAAACCCCCGAGGTTTCTGACCGGCCCTCGGGCACGATCATTGCGCAGCAACCCGCGGCGGGTGAAACCATTGAGCAGAACCAAGCGGTCAACGTCACCATCAGCGGCGGCCTCGAGCAGGCAACCGTGCCGCAACTTGTTGGGCTGACCACCTTAGATTCGGTACGCCTTGCGTTAAGCGACGCGAACCTGCAACTTGGCACCATTAAAGAGAAAGCCTCCAGCCAGCCGGCCGGGTATGTACTCGCGCAGGATCCACCAGAAGGTACCCAGGTTGAAGCCGGGTCCATGATTGCGATCAGTGTTTCATCCGGTCAGGTGCGCGTGCCGGCGGTCATCGGGGTGAGCGTGGCCCAGGCCCGAAGTGATCTGGTGCAGGCCGGCCTGGATGCGCAGATAGTCGAACAGCCAGATGACACCGTGCCTTCGGGCACCGTGCTCGCCCAAAGCCCGTTACCCGGTACCGCAGTTGACCGCGGCACCTTGGTAACCATCACGGTCGCGATCGTGCCGGAGCCTACGGCCGAGCCCACCTTCGAGCCGTTCCCGACCGAGTCGGCTCCAGCCCCAGAGCCGGCGCCGGTACCCGCGCCGACCGAGACCCCGGCCGCCTAGCAAAGAAATGCCGCTTAGCCTCTTCCAATAACCGGGGTTAGACCAACGCTCATAGTTAGCGCGCCCGACGAACCGCAGGTGACCAACCAATTCGCCAGCAGGTGGTGGCCGCCTTCGGTCAAGACCGATTCGGGATGGAACTGCACACCTTCCACCGCGAGTTCACGATGTCGAATGGCCATGATCACCCCAGATTCGGTGGTGCCCGTTACCTCGAGCACGTCTGGCACCGTCGACGGGTCAATAGCCAATGAGTGGTAACGCGTGGCCGTGAACGGCTTCGGCAGTCCAGCGAGCACGCCTTGACCTTGGTGGTGCACCAGTGAGGTTTTGCCGTGCACTAATTCTGGAGCTTGGTTCACGCTCGCGCCGTACGCAACCCCGATGACCTGGTGGCCAAGACATACACCGAGAATCGGGACCCGCCCGGCGCACCGGCGCACTAACTCGAGGCAAACCCCCGCGGCCTCCGGCGTGCCCGGGCCTGGGGAAAGGAGAACGCCTTCGTACTCCAGGGCTTGCTCGGCGGTTACTTCGTCATTGCGCCGCACAGCCACCTCGGCCCCCAATTGGGCCAGGTACTGCACCAAGTTGTAAACAAAGGAGTCGTAGTTATCGACGACAAGGATCCCGGTCACCAGACCATTGTTCCCACCGCGGCCACCTGTGATCTAATCTGGGTCCGCTGGGCTCACCCGAGACCAGTTTCCGCAGGAGGGTCGCCGTGCCAGAGTCCAAGGGCCGCAAGAAGGAAATCCGTTACACGCCCGAGCAGCCCAAGGGTGAGCGCAAAATCGCCCGCCTCGGCTCCCCGCGCTGGTTGGCCCCGGTGATGTCGGCCTGCTTCATCATCGGCCTGGTCTACATAGTCGTCTTCTATATCGCCGGCTCGTCGATCCCGATCATGCGCGACCTCAATGCCCTGATAAACGTGGCTATCGGCTTTGGGTTCATCTGCGCCGGGTTCATCCTTTCCACGCGTTGGCAATAGGGGCCCTCATCCACAGGGTTTTCCCCAGTCTGGGGAGAACTACACTGGTGTAACTCTTAGCCCGGTGAACAAATGCGCTACACCGTGCTACGGTCCCCGAGATCAGGCCTATTCAACAAGACCCTTTCGATGGTATTCGGGTGCAAAGGGCTATACCGGGAGCAAAGTTTGCCGCCCTGAGCCCGGTGCAGGTCGATTGCGGTGAGTCCGCCCTCGACGCGCTTTTGTTGCTGCGCAGCGATCGGTGATCATTTACGTCGATACCTCCGTACTCGTAACGCTGATAAAGCGTGAGTCCACCACAGACCCGGTGATTGCATATCTCGACGATCTCACGGAAGATCAGCACCCCTTGGTGGCCGGTCAACTCGTCGAAACCGAGATGCGCCGGGTTGCCAATCGCTTTGGAATCGACCAGATGGCGGTACTGCCGGTCCTGGAGCGAATTAACGTCGTGGATCACACACCCGTGGATTTTCGGCAGGCGGGACTAATGCAGTCCCGGGAGCTCGGAACTCTCGACGCCCTCCACCTGGCAACAGCCCTGCGGACCCAGGCGAGCGCCCTGCTGACATTTGACACCCGGTTGGAGCGGTACTGCGTAATGCTGGGTCTTCCCGTGCTCGACGTCCACCGCCCTCGCACCCGGCCCAACCTTGGTGCGTACGCGCACTAGGTGGCTAGGCCACCGACAGGTGCAAACATCGCGGTTAACTCTGCCGTGCGCCACACCACTATCGCGCCCAGGAAAAGTAGGATCCCAACGACTCCCAAGATCTGCCATAACACCAGATGCGCCCGCGGTGCCAGCACCAGCACCGCTGCCATCGCGGCACCGGTCAACAGCCCGCCGAGGTGGGCCCGCCAGTCAACGCCCGGGGCAATGAAGCCGATGACAAAGTTGATCACCAACAAGATGACGACCTGCTTGATGTCATAGCGCAAGCGGCGCCCGGCAACAACAAGTGCACCCATGAGACCGAAGATCGCACCACTTGCCCCGACCGACACGGTCTGGAAGTCACTGAACGCATATGACGCGACACTGCCCCCGAGTGCTGCGACGATGTACAGCAACAGGTAGCGGCCGTGCCCGAGCACCCGCTCCAAAGTCGGGCCGAGGGCGAATAGCACATACATGTTGAAAGCAATATGCAGGAAAGAGCCATGCAAGAACGCGCCGGTCAGTAGCCGCCACCACTCGTTGTAGATACCGATCCCGATCGGCCACATCCCCCAGTCGCCGGCCACCTCCTCGACCCCACGAAGCATCTGCAGCAGGTAGATGGCGACATTGATGCCGATCAACGCATAGGTGACGGTTGGCTTCTTCACTTGACCGCCGCCGGCGAACGTGCGGGGGGCAGGACCGCCCACCGCAGCCGCGCTAACACAGACCGGGCATTGGAACCCAACCGGGGCAGCCACCATGCACTCAGGGCAAATAGGTTGATTACAGCGCGTGCACCTGATGTAACTGGTGCGGTCAAGGTGCCGGTAGCAAACCGGTGACTCGCTACCTACCGGTGACTCCGAGGGTGGGTTAGTCACGATTGATCGTGATCGAGGAGATCACGACAGCTACCTTCGGGCGATCTTGGGCTCCGGTTTCAACAGCGCCAATGGCGTCGACCACCTCACGGGAGGGCTGATCGGCAACCTCGCCGAAGATGGTGTGCTTGAAGTTCAACCACGCGGTCGGCGCAACGGTGATGAAGAACTGGGAGCCGTTGGTGTTTGGCCCAGCGTTTGCCATCGCCAGCAGGTACGGCTTGTCGAACACCAACTCGGGGTGCGGCTCATCAGCGAAGTTGTAGCCCGGCCCGCCGGTGCCGGTGCCCAGTGGGTCACCGCCTTGCAGCATGAAGCCGGGGATCACCCGGTGGAAGATCGTGCCGTCATATAGCGGCGCACTGGACTGCTCACGGGTCTTGGGGTCGGTCCACTCCTGGGAGCCATCGGCTAAGCCGGTGAAGTTACGCACCGTCTTTGGAGCGTGGTCCGGGAAGAGGTTGACGAGGATGTCGCCCATGGAAGTGTGGATCGTCGCGGTGGTTGTCATGCACCCATCCAATCAAGGGT
>BJGE01000045.1:0-4269 GCA_014190275.1 Actinomycetes bacterium
GAAACAATCTGCTGGCGATGCAAGTGCCCTAGTGCAACGTATGTCAGGCCGCGACCGGCGAAGGTCGAGGCCGAAATAACTTGCACCCCACCCACCGTCAAATCTCGTTCACTCTCAGAGGTCTCGGGATTGGCACCAACAGCGGCGACAAATGCATGCCCGATTCCGATCGCTCTGGACGCGTCCCGCTTCAACATATCGGATTCGATCAGATCCAATGCCGCGTCCATCACCGCTGCATGGCTGCGTTCCAGTTTGGAACCTCGTGCGCCAAAGACCTCGCGGGCAAGATCAGGCTCTAGATATGGAAGCGGGTAAAACACGATTGCCCCAAATTCATCCGCGAGTTCGATACCCGAACCCACCTCCGCGAGGGACCCGACAACGTGCACACCCGATCGCAGAACTCTAGAATAAAGTGCCAAGCGATCACCGCTGTCGTGATTGCCAGCGGTGATTACCGTGGTGATCTCGGCGGCCGAAAGGCGTTCGATCACCTCATTGAATATCCGCAGTGATTCAACCGGTGGGATGGCACGGTCAAAAACATCACCGGCTACCGCGACCACATCCACCGAGCGAGAAATCGCCAGATCCACGATGAAGTTAAGGGCCACTTCCTGCGCCTCATGCAACCCGTAACCGTGCAAGGTGCGCCCCAGGTGCCAATCCGAGGTGTGCAGGAGCCGCATGGTGCGACGCTATCGGGTTTCTAAACTCCTGCCGACGTTACGGGGGTCGCGGTACCGGAATCCGTTAGCGTGGCGGTGTCTGGCGAGACGCTGTGAAGGGCAGACTTCTTCAACCAACTTGCCCAGGGGATATTCCAGAGGCCGCCGGGGCCATTCCAGGGCTCCACCGTTGATCCCCCGGTCTTCGCATAGATAACAACATCCCCAGGGACGGTGTTGTCAAAGATCCACTTGGCGTCCGCCTCGAACATGTTCGTACACCCATGGGAGCCATTCCAACTTCCGATTCTTGAGTAGGCCCACGGCGCGGCGTGCATGAACTCACCCGTTGGGGTCAGGCGGGTGTTCCAGGGCACATCCGGTAGGACGTATTGCTGATCTGGGTCAGTAATAGCAAGCGCCGCACTGGTGTAGGTGTGCAATGGCTCCTTGTCGACGCTGATCACTTTTACGCCATTGGTGGTCTCCCAGTCAGCGGCGCCGAGCGAAACCGGGAAAATCTTTCGTTTGACACCGTCTACGAAGACAGTCATTTTGTCGGTCTTGCCGTCGACATTGATGATCACGCTGTTACCGGTCAAGAAAGTGTAGGTGTGCGCGAGTGAAGTAGCTCCGACTAAATATGTTTTGCCCACTGTGCCAAGAATCGTGTCGTTCAAAGTGGATGTGATTTTGATTGTCGAATTACCGGGCCACCAGGTGCGCGGGCGAAAAACCGCGGTGCGATCGTCAAGCCAACCCCAAGCACCCTGGACTCCCCGAACCACGCCCACTTGATTCGTCGCCGTCACGGCAAGGTTCCGCTCGACCGCCGCCTTGTTTTGGATATCACGACTGAATCGAAGTTTCGGTAAAGTCCCGACTCCAAGTCGGACGGTTGGGCTGGAAACACCGAGGTTGTTACTGGCGGCCGTAAATGAAGCACCGACACGTACCCGCGGCTTTGGTAAAACCGCAGGCTTATCGACTGAACCGCTCCCCGTCGCGGCCGGTATCCCCACCCCCGTATTACTAAACTCCCCGGCACCGAACTCATTAACCCCGCGTAACACCATCGAGTAGGTCTGGCCGCTCGCCAAACTGCCCAACGGGCAGATCCCGGCGGTACCCGCGCAGGTAAACCAATTGGTACCACCGTCAAGGGAGACCTGATAAGCGGTAATTGGCGATCCGCCGTCAGTAAGTGGCGCTGCGTAAATCACCTGTAGTTCGGTCGCGGCCGGGCCGGAATTGACCGCCGTGATGGTCGGGGCCAATGGGTACGGCGCGGCCGCCGCGGCCGGGCCCACCCCTGGACCAAAAGCCACCCCGAGGGCCACTAAGGCACCGGCGAGGGTCAGCAACGGGCGACGAGTGGCAGGCACCGTCCTACTGTAAAACACTTTTTCGACCGATTTGACCACCGGGCTGGCCCCGGCAACCTAGCCCGAGATGATGACCAACCGCTCCTCGGTCATCTCGCGCACCGAGTACGCCGGCCCTTCCCGGGTATTGCCTGAATCCCGGATCCCGCCGTAGGGCATGTGGTCGGCCCGCCAGGTGGGCACCTCGTTGATGAGCACCCCGCCAAAGTCCAATGTCCGCGCCGCCTGCAGGCCTTTAGCGATATCCGAGGTGAAAACCGCAGCCTGCAGTCCGTAACGGGTGTCGTTGGCTATCCGCAAGGCTTCGTCATAGGACTCGTAGGTCTGCACCGCCACCACCGGGCCGAAGACCTCCAGAGCACAGATATTCATCTCGGGCTTCGCGTTGACGATAACGGTCGGCAGTAAAACCCCATTTGAGTCCAGTTCGCCACCACATGCCACCTGCCCACCGGCTGATACCGCCTCGCTGATCCACCCCACCACCCGATCTCTTTCTGCACGCGAGATCAGTGCCGATACGTCGGTTCCTTCGTCCATCGGGTCACCGACCACCAACTCCTTGACTTTAGCTACGAGCTCGGCGACGAACTCATCGGCAATGCTCTGGTGCACGAGCACCCGCTGCGTGGAAATACATGATTGCCCCGCATGGGCGAAACCGGCTAATTTGATCTTTGCGGCCGCGGTCGCCCAAGCCCCATCGGCCTCGATGATCACCGGAGCATTGTTGCCAAGTTCGAGGCCTACCCGCTTACGCGGGGCCCGCGCCCGAATCCCCCAACCCACATCAGGTGAGCCGGTGAAACTAATCATTGCTACATCCGGGTGATCAACTAGCGCATTACCTACAGTGCCACCGCTACCGGTGACGATCTGTAGGTAACCATCGGGTAAGCCGGCGTCGGCGAGTAACCGCGCTAACAGTATTGACGAAAACGGGGTTTGTGATGCCGGTTTTAGCACCACCGCGCAGCCAGCCGCAATTGCCGGCCCTACTTTGTGCACTACCAAGTTGAGCGGGAAGTTAAACGGTGAGATGGCGCCAACCACGCCTACGGGCACCCGCAGGGTGAAACCAATCTTGCCGCTACCGACCGCCGCGGCTTCCAATGGCACGGCGTCACCTGTCAAAGTGCGGGCCACCGCACCAGAGAACTGAAAAGTAGCGACTGCCCGGTCGGCCTCACCGCGCGCGGTTTTGATCGGCTTGGCGGACTCGCGGGCAATGGCAATCGCAAAGTCAGCACGGCGCTCGGCCATCAAGAGCGCCGCCTTATCCAAGATCTCAGCTCGTTGCCATTGGGCCAATGGCCGCTCATGCATAGCCTTGCGCGCGTAGGCCACCGCCCGATCAACATCTGCCGCGGTCAATGCCGGTACCTGACCTAAGAGTGCGCCATCAAATGGCGACTTCACGTCAATAACCGCGCCACCAGCGATCAACTCCCCACAGACTGGCACTGGGGTAACTTCGGTGGTGGCGATTCCTGGGATGAGTTGCGTCATGGTCGAAATCTAGACCGATACGCTCTTCGTATGTCACCCAAAGGCGAAGTTCTCACTGTGACGAGCCTCACCAAGAGGTTCGGCAAGGTTTCGGCCGTCCGCGATCTGTCGTTTACGGTGCAACCGGGGCGCGTGACCGGGTTCCTCGGGCCCAATGGCTCGGGTAAAACCACCACCTTGCGCTGCCTCCTCGGCCTCGTGCAGCCGACCAGCGGATCCGCCCAGGTCGGCGGCCATGATTATCGCGAATTACCGCATCCGGCAGCCGTCGTTGGCGCAGCACTTGAGGCCAGTGGTTTTCATCCGGGACGCACCGCCCGCGGTCACCTTCGGGTTATCACCGATGCGGCGGCATTACCCGCAACAAGGGCCGATGAGGTTCTCGCGCTGGTCGGCCTTACCGAAGCGGCGGGTCGCAAGGTGGGCGGCTTCTCGCTCGGCATGCGCCAGCGGTTGGCTCTCGCAGCAGCCTTGGTCGGCGACCCCGGCGTGCTCATCTTGGACGAGCCTGCCAATGGGCTGGACCCAGAGGGCATCGCCTGGCTTCGGAGTTTTCTGCGGGCCCGCGCCGAGGAAGGCCGCACCGTCTTAGTCTCCAGTCATGTGCTCTCCGAGGTGCAGCAGACGGTGGATGACGTAGTCATCATCAGCAAGGGTGAGCTGGTACAGGCCGGGTCACTCGACGAACTCACCGGCACCGGGAT
>BJGE01000045.1:4279-18787 GCA_014190275.1 Actinomycetes bacterium
GGTCCGGGTGCGCACGCCGAATCTGGACGTATTAAAGGCCGCCATTATGGCCGAGGCCGGCACCGGCGTCCATGTTGAAAATTTAAGCCCCGTCGAGATCCTGGTCAGCGGGCTCGAAGCCGCCGAGATCGGGAGCCTTGCCTTACGTCAACAGGTCGAACTCCATGAGCTCACGCCGGTTGGCACTGACCTCGAAGCACTCTTCTTGGAATTAACCGCCGGCGGCAACCCCGGTGGTGCCGCATGATGTCGATGGTGCGTTCTGAGTTCCGCAAGGTAACCACCACCAAGGTGCTGCTTTGGCTAACTATTGCAACGATCGCCTTCAGCGCACTCAATGTGGTGCTACTCGTATTTTTGACACCAAGAGCGATGGATATCGACAGTGACCTCAACCTATTGCTTGATCCCGCCTATGTGACAAATATTCTCGGGGCCGCCGGATCTTCGTCAATCTTCATTCTGATTCTCGGCATCATCGGGATGACGAGTGAGTACCGCCACATGACAATCACCTCAACCTTCTTGGTCACACCCAAGAGGCCCAGAGTGCTAGTTGCCAAGGGCCTTACTTACGCGCTATTGGGTGCAGCACTTGGCCTGATCGCCTTTATCACCAGTTTCGCGGTTACCTTGATCGCGCTAATGACCGATGATCACGCGCCCATCGACCCCATCATCGCCCTGCAGATTTTGGGTGGCGTTGTTCTCGCCTTCGCGATTTATGCCTTCGTCGGGGTTTCAGTAGGCGCACTTATCCGCAATCAGGTCGCAGCCATCGTCGGCGCCTTGGTGTGGGTGCTCATAGTCGAAGCTTTGCTGACGGTGTTCGTGGACTGGATCGGCAAGTGGCTGCCAGGCGGCGCCCTTGATGCAGTGCTCCAGACCACCAATGTCACCGGACGTGGTGGCGAAGACATACTGCCCACGGCCATCGGAGTAGTGGTGCTCGTCGGCTACGCCGTGCTGTTTGGCATCTTGGCATCGTTTACGACCTTGCGCCGAGACATAACCTGAACTGGGCGCGTGGCGGGCAGGCCGGTAACTTATAGACGGAGGCGGGTACTAAAGTTTGCGTGTGCCCAGGTCTTTGTCGGCCGGTCACCTGGTTCATGGACTCCATGTGAAGGGACACCGTGGTCAACGACGACGGACGCACCGCTGACGAGCGCCAACTCACAAATTTCGGTCCGAATGAATGGCTGGTGGACGAGATCTATCAGCAATTCATCGCGGATAAGGCCAGCGTCGATCCGGCTTGGTGGGAGTTCTTCGAGGGCTACGCACCGAGTGAGCAATCCCCGCTCAGGGTTCCCACCCCCACCCCCGTCGCACCTATCGCGAAACCGCCGACCCAACCGGTTTCAGGGCCGAAGGCTACGACTGAGACCACGGCACTCAAAGGCCCGGCGGCACGAGTGGTCACGAATATGGAAGCCAGTCTTTCGGTGCCCACTGCCACTAGCGTGCGCTCGGTTCCTGCGAAGTTGCTGATCGACAACCGGGTGGTCATCAATAACCACCTCGCCCGCGGCCGCGGCGGCAAGATCTCGTTCACCCATGTCATCGGCTATGCGATCGTCCGAGCCGCCAGTCAGGTGCCCGCCATGAACTCGGCATATGCGCAGGTAGCTGGTAAACCCGCAATAGTCACGAACACCAGCGTCAATCTGGGTCTAGCCATTGATCTAGCCAAGCCCGATGGCTCTCGCCAATTACTCGTCCCTAATATCAAAGGGGCACAGGCGATGGATTTCGCAGCTTTCTGGGCTACCTACGAGGACGTCGTTCGCAAGGCTCGCGGTGGCAAGTTAACCGCTGACGATTTCGCCGGCACCACCGTGTCACTCACCAACCCGGGTACCATCGGCACGAACCATTCGGTCCCACGACTGATGATGGGTCAAGGCTGCATTGTCGGCGTTGGCGCGATGGAGTACCCGGCCGAGTGGGAGGGCGCATCCAACGAGACCATCGCCCGCAACGCCATCTCCAAGATCTTGACTTTGACATCCACCTACGACCACCGAGTCATTCAAGGGGCTCAATCCGGTGAATTCCTACGCAAAATTCACCAGTTGCTACTTGGTGAGGACGACTTTTTCGGCGAAATCTTCAGGTCTTTGCGTATCCCCTACGAACCGGTGCGTTGGGCCAAGGATATTTCGGCCAGTCACGAGACTGATCTCGGCAAGACTGTGCGCGTCCAGGAAATCATTCACGCCTACCGGGTGCGCGGGCACCTAATGGCAGACACCGACCCACTCGAATACCAACAGCGCACCCATTTAGACCTTGATGTCCTCTCCCATGATTTGACCCTTTGGGACTTGGACCGGGAATTTGCCACCGGCGGATTTGGCGGCCGTCCGCTGATGAAGCTCCGCGAGATCCTCGGCGTGCTGCGCGATTCCTACACGCGAACCGTAGGTATCGAGTACATGCATATCCAAGACCCCGAGCAACGCAAATGGATTCAAGACTGCGTCGAGATACCGCACGCCAAGACTGATCGCGATGAGCAATTACGCATCCTGCACAAGTTGAACGAGGCTGAGGCCCTGGAGTCGTTCCTGCAGACCAAGTACGTAGGTCAAAAACGCTTCTCCCTCGAAGGCGCTGAATCACTTATCCCACTTCTTGATGCCGTACTTGAACTGGCAGCGAATCAGAACATCCTCGAAGTTGCCATCGGAATGCCACACCGTGGGCGACTAAATGTGCTCACAAATATCGCCGGTAAGTCGTACGCGCAGATATTCCGCGAATTTGAGGGGCAGTACGGTGAGGAGTCGGTACAAGGCTCCGGCGATGTTAAGTACCACCTGGGCACAACAGGTACCTACACCTCACGAGGCGGGGCGCAAACTGCCGTGTACTTGGCGGCCAACCCATCACACCTCGAAGCCGTAAATCCAGTGCTTGAAGGCATCGTGCGCGCCAAGCAGGACCAACTCCCACCCGACCGCGTCTACGACATCTTGCCCGTACTCATGCACGGCGATGCTGCCTTCGCCGGGCAGGGGGTTGTTGCCGAAACACTCCATCTTTCTCAATTACAGGGTTATCGCACCGGCGGCACCGTTCATATAGTCGTCAATAATCAAGTTGGCTTCACGACCAGCCCGAAATACAGTCGCTCCTCGGTCTATGCCACCGATGTTGCCCGCATGGTGCAGGCTCCGATCTTCCACGTCAATGGTGATGATCCAGAAGCCGTGGTGCGTGTTGCTCAATTGGCTTTCGAGTTTCGGCAGGCCTTCCATAAGGATGTCGTGGTCGATCTGGTTTGCTATCGCCGCCGCGGGCACAATGAGGCCGATGACCCCTCGCTTACACAACCTTTGATGTATGCGATCATCGATAACAAACGCTCGGTGCGCAAGCACTACACCGAGGGCCTCGTGGGGCGCGGTGATATCAACGTTGATGAGGCCGAGTCCGCGTTGAAGCACTTCCAGGAGCAACTGGAGCGCATTTTCCAAGAAACCCGAAGTTCAGATGCCGCCGCCTTTGGGGCACACGATCAAGACATCATCACCGGAGGCCAACGCGAACTTGAACTCCAGGGCCCAGCAGCCGAGGTAGTCTCCGGCATTACGAGCGAGCAAATCGAAACCGTAATCGCATCGCAGTTGACAATGCCCGATGATTTCACCGTCCATCCAAGGCTTGCACCCCAACTTCAACGCCGAGCCCAGATGGTCGCGGAAGACGCCATTGATTGGGGTATGGCCGAAGCCCTAGCCGTTGGCTCCTTGTTAATGGAGGGCCGCACGGTGCGATTGGCGGGGCAAGATTCGCGGCGCGGGACCTTCGGGCACCGACATATGGTCATCGTCGACAAGGAAACCGGCTGGCAATACAAGCCCTTAAAGCAGTGTTATCGCGATGGTGCGAAGTTGTACGTCTATGACTCATTGCTTAGTGAGTTCGCTGCAATGGGTTTCGAATACGGTTATTCGGTCGCTCGCCCCGATGCGCTGGTGCTCTGGGAAGCCCAATTCGGTGATTTCGCTGACGGAGCCCAAACCATCATTGACGAGTTCATCTCATCGGGCGAACAAAAATGGGGCCAGCGTTCGGCTCTCACCTTGTTGCTGCCCCACGGGCAAGAGGGCCAAGGCCCAGACCACTCCTCGGCCCGGGTCGAGCGCTACCTGCAGCTTTGCGCGCAAGACAACATGACCGTTGCCATGCCCTCAACCCCAGCCTCATATTTTCATCTCCTGCGCTGGCAGGTACTAAGTAGACTGACGCGCCCACTGGTGATATTCACTCCAAAGTCACTTCTCCGCGCCAAGTTCGCGGTTTCCACAAAAGCCGAATTCGAGAGCGGCCACTTCCAGCCAATGCTGCCTGATGTTTACGTTGATCCCGCTGGGGTCAAGACAGTATTGCTGTGTAGCGGCAAGGTCTACTACGACCTAATTGCATACCGAGAGGCTAACAAGCGCAGTGACGTGGCTGTTATCCGTCTCGAGCGCCTTTACCCACTGCCCTATCGCACGTTGCCACCAGAGCTTGACAAGATGCCAACTGCACAAATCCGCTGGGTTCAAGAGGAGCCCGCGAATCAAGGTGCCTGGAGTTTTATCGCCTTGAACCTTCCGGAGGTAATAAACCGACCCGTTTCAGTGATCAGCCGTGAAAAATCTTCCTCGCCGGCCGTTGGATCACATCACCGACATGAGGTTGAGCAAGCAGCTATGGTCGCACGAGCATTCGATTCAATAAGCTAATCGGAGTAAACATGTATTTTACTGACCGAGGAATTGAGGAACTCCAGCACCGGCGTGGTGACGAATCAATCGCTATTGAGGCACTGGCCGAGCGACTCCGCGAGTTTGTCGATCTGAACCCGGAGTTCGAAACACCGATAGAAAGATTCGCAACCTGGCTCGCACGCATTGATGACGAAGAAGAAGATTCGTGATCCAATCAGATGGAGATGCTCTCACATAGGTAGGCACAGGAAGTCAACAATTGCGATTCGGCGGCACCGATAGCCGAGTGGCTGAAGTAAATCCCGAGCGTGTACTTGATCTTCCATGATGATCACCGGGCGATCTCGCCGCACCGTCTCCAGCGCCCCTGCCAGGGCTTCCAATTCATGCTTCTCCACGTCAATCTTGATAAAACCAATCGGCGCGGCAAAATCCAGGTCATCAATGCGCACACAGGTGACGGTTTCACCGGTGCCGTCACTGGCTATCTCGGTAGCGCCAACATTTTTGGTTGGCGCCTTCATCCGCGCGATGCCTGGAGCGTTATCGGCGGCCACATTGTGCGCGGTCACATTGCCAAAACTGGCAGCATTGCGCGCGAGGATCTCAAAAACACGTCGTTGCGGTTCGAACGCGTGTACTTGGAGGGAAAGGCCGGCCAGGGTTACCGTATGAGTGCCGATATTGGCTCCGATATCCAAACTCACTTTCCCGGGATCGCAGTACCGCTTGAGATAGGGCGTGAGCCAAGACTCCCATGACTGACCGGACTCCAGAACCCGCGTAATGCAATCGTCATCGGGGTCAACCTCAAGGGTGAGTGCTGCACCTGGTTTTGGTTTGCGCCAATACGAGGATAAGACCGCGACCTGCTGCCTAGCTTCGTTTTTTGCTAAGTCGAGCGCCCCCGCCAACCCCAAGGTATCGAGACTGCGCAACCTAACTCCGATCATGAAATGTCAATTTGCCATTTCTAAGGTCCCTCAGGCTACCCCACTGTTAGCACGAGCTTGCCGTGCACATCACCGGCGGCCATCGCGGCAAAAGCTTCGGCCCCCTGAGCGATTGGCAATTCACGATCTATTACCGGGCGAACTCCGGTTCGCACCAGTAGTTCAACTAGTTCACGGAGTTCAGCGGCAGTTCCCATGGTGGAACCGACAATATTCAGCTGCAAAAAGAAAACTCGATTTAGATCGGCCGGCGGGTTAGCACCTGATGTGGCGCCGGAAATCACAATGGTCCCCCCCGGGCGCAATGACTTCAAGGAGTGCTCCCAGGTGGCCGCGCCCACGGTCTCCATTACCGCATCCACTTTGCCGGGTAGTCGTTCACCGGGTTCGAATGCCGCGTCGGCACCTAGGCTTAGTGCCCAATCGCGTTTATGGGCGGTGCGAGAGGTGACCCAAACTTGGCGCCCCAGAGCCTTGCCGATCAAGATCAGTGCGGTTGCTACTCCACCCGCGGCGCCCTGCACCAAAATGGTGTCGCCGGGGTTCGTTGCGGACTTGGTCGCAATCATGCGGTACGCGGTCAGATAAGCAGTAGGCAAACAGGCCGCCTCCGCCCAGGTCAACTCTGCTGGCTTATCGATCAAATTACCGGCCGGTACAAAAACCTGCTGCGCCATCGTGCCCGGGTGGATCTCACTTAGCAGCGATCGCTTTACATCAAGGGTCTCATCCCCGCCGGCGCTGCTGCCGATTACGGCATGGACTATTACCTCGCGGCCCGCTTCGGTAATCCCTGCGGCATCCGAACCCAATACCATCGGCACCCGATCAGCCGACAACGCTTGACCTTTCAGGGACCAGATATCGTGGTGATTAAGGCAAGCGGCTTTGACCCTTACCCCAACCCACCCCTTTGGGGCGGCTGGCAACTCAATCTCCCCAATTCGAAGACAAGACAGCGGGTCCTCGCGGCTCACGGCACCCGCGTAGATAGCGAACATAGGGTGAGCGTAGTGCCGTTGATACGGTTTACCACATGCGGTCATTAGCGAGTGATAATTACGCCGGCGTCCACCCTGCCGTTCTGGCCGCCATTGGTGCCGCCAATGCAGACCATGCACCGGCATACGGCAGCGATGAAACCACCACCGAGGCGGTCGAATTATTTCGCCGTGAACTTGGCGCTCAAGTAGATGTTTTCATGACCTTCAATGGCACCGGGGCCAATGTCGTTGGCCTCCAATCCTTAATGCGCACCTGGGATGCCGTGATCTGCGCGAGTAGCGCCCATATCAATGTTGATGAGGGTGGCGCACCAGAAAAACTACTCGGCTCAAAGATCATCGATCTCCAAACCCCGAACGGCAAACTCACCCCGGAGCAAATTAACTCGGTTGAATGGCGCGCGGGTGATGTGCACCAGTCACAGCCGAAAGTAGTGCTAATCACCCAATCCACCGAATACGGGACCTGTTACTCACCGGCTGAAATCAGCGCAATCGCCGATGCAGCGCATGCGCGAGATCTGGTCCTTTATCTGGACGGAGCCCGCATCGCCAATGCGGCAGCCAGTTTCAACGTGTCGCTGCGCGAAATGACATCCGATGCCGGGGTTGACGTCATGTCTTTTGGTGGCACCAAGAATGGGGCGATGTCGGCCGAGGCGGTCGTTGTCTTAAATCCAGAACTCCAAATAGGTCACGACCTAGGATTCATCCGAAAGCAATACATGCAGCTCTCCAGCAAAATGCGCTTCACCTCAGCGCAATTCATCGCTTTGTTGACCGATGACCTTTGGCGTGCGAACGCCAGACACGCCAACTCGATGGCACAGCGTTTGGCGGTGGGTGCCAGCGGTCTGCCGGGCTTAACCATCACCCAGCCCACCCAGGCAAATGCGATATTTGCGCAGTTGCCTCCGGACGCAATCCCACGGCTTCAAGCACATACTCCGTTTTATGTCTGGAACGCGGCCCGTAGCGAGGTCCGATGGGTCTGCTCGTGGGATACCACCGAGTCAGATGTCGACGAATTCCTCGCCGCCCTGCACCGGGAACTTTCCTAGGCGCGAGCCACCCCGTCGGCACGTGCTGCGGCGGCCACCGCGGCGGCGACTTCAAGTCCGACCCGCGGATCAAAGACGCTCGGAATGATCATCAGTGCCGATAAATCCTCTCCCACCACATCAGCGATGGCATTTGCTGCGGCCAGCCTCATGGCCGGGGTAATGCACGAGGCGCGCACATCCAATGCGCCTCGAAAGATCCCTGGAAAGGCAAGCACGTTGTTGATCTGGTTCGGGAAATCGCTGCGCCCGGTGGCGACCACTACCGCGTGTCGGGCTGCTAGATCTGGGTGAATTTCCGGGTCGGGATTCGCCAGCGCAAAAATAATTGCCTCGGGTGCCAGGGTTGCCACTACCTCCGGTGGCACCTGCCCGGATGAAACCCCGATAAACACATCCGCTCCAGCAATGGCAGCTGCGATTGTTCCGGTGATTCCCGCCCGATTGGTGCGACTTGCGAGATCCGCCTTTACCGAGGTCAGGTCCGTGCGCATGGACGACACGATTCCGACCGAGTCGGCAACCGCGATGTCACCGATACCGGCATCAAGCAACATGTTGGTCACAGCAACACCGGCGGCTCCAGCTCCCGATACCACCACCCGCAGATCCGCGACGGTGCGACCGGTGACTTTCGCGGCATTCAATAGAGCGGCAAGGACCACAATCGCGGTGCCGTGTTGGTCGTCATGGAAAATCGGTATGTCTAGTATTTCTTGCAGGCGTTGCTCGATTTCAAAACAACGTGGCGCCGAGATATCTTCCAGGTTGACTCCGCCATAAGCCGGCGCGATACGCACCACGGTGGCAATAATCTCCTCGACATCGGTGGTGTCCAGACAGATCGGCACCGCGTTTACGCCCCCGAAATCCTTAAAAAGCAGTGCCTTGCCTTCCATCACGGGCAGGGCCCCGATCGGGCCGATGTCGCCCAGGCCAAGGACGGCGGTGCCATCGGTGACGATGAGAACCGTATTGCCCTTCCAGGTGTACCGGTAGGCAAGTTCAGGGTCGGCGGCAAGTGCCTGCGAAACGCGAGCCACCCCCGGCGTGTAGGCCAAGGACAGACCCTCCCGATCACGCACCACGATGGTGGGTCGCACTTCGATCTTGCCGCCCTCATGCAAGGCGAAGACGCGGTCATTGGGATCTGGCGCACTCACAGGTAAATCCTTTGTCAGCCGGGGCCCACCGGGGGCGCGATCTTCGAATGCAGGCAAAGCGGCCCGGGATGTTGGCCGATTAAGTCAGTGGCACCGGTTCGGTAACCCGATCATGTCACATACCCCGAGCCCGAAGTAGTGGGTAATACCGAAATGTGACACGCCCCACGACCGCCGTGGCTGACACCGGGCCGAAGGATCGGCTGTCATCTGAGATCACCGGGTCATCCCCTTCCACCCACCACCACCCGGGCTCGGGCTGGGCCACCAAGCGCTTAACGATAAGTAAGTCAGGACGTAGCGGGTGGTGTAGCAGTACCGCGTTGCCCGGGCGCAATCTCTTGGTCCGCCAAACCACCCAATAATCCCCGGTCCGCATGGCCGGTGCCATTGAGGGCCCAATGATCTGCACGGTCGTGAACACCACCCCATCCTGCCCCCTGCCGACTTGGATACCTCGCAGTAGGCTCATGGCACTCCACTTTAGGAAAGGAAACCTATGTTTAACCGCAGCCATACCCGACGTTTTTTCGCCCCATCCAACTTGGCCTACGCACATTGTGATCTCCCGTGTGGGATTTACGATCCAGCCCAGGCCCGCCTTGAAGCAGAATCGGTAAAAGCCTGTATGACCAAGTACCACGCTTCGGAAGATACCGACTTCAAAGCGCGTGCGATCGCCATCAAAGAAGATCGCTCGAATATGGTCAAAGAACACCTCTGGGTGCTCTGGACCGACTACTTCAAGGCACCCCATTTTGAAAAGTACCCCCAGCTAAATAACCTTTTCAATCAAGCCACCAAACTGGCCGGTGCCGGTGGCACCAAAGGCACCGTAGACGTTGCCGTAGCCGATGATCTTCTTGCGAAGATCGATGAAATCGCAGCAATCTTCTGGGAGACCAAGGCTGCTTAATCGATGCCTGATGGTTTGATTCGTCCGGTTCGCCCGGATGATATTGTCGAATTACTCGAGATGGTCCGCGAGCTTGCTGCATACGAGCAGGCCGCGGACCAACTCATTGCTACCCCCCAGAGCTACCAGCAGCTTTTCTTTGGGAACAACCCAGCGGTTTTCGCGGTTGTCGTAGAGCACCGCGGCCCCGGACATCGACTCGCTGGGTTCGCAATCTACTTCCGGAACTTCTCAACCTGGCTCGGTAAACATGGTATTTACCTTGAGGACCTCTATGTGCGGCCCCAGTATCGCGGCCATGGATACGGCAAATCCCTGCTCGCCCAGCTAGCCAAAGAATGTATCTCCAATGGCTACGGCCGGCTCGAGTGGTGGGTACTGGACTGGAATGAGCCGGCGCTCGGTTTCTATCGCAGCCTTGGAGCCGAGCCAATGTCGGATTGGACGGTGCACCGAATCACGGGCAATGCCCTCAGCGATCTGGCAGGCTACCAGCGTGAACCCTGAAAATGTAGATCCGCGCCACCCACCCGGCGACGTCACACTCAGCTTTCGTGCGACCACGGCGAATGTGGCATTGGCGAGAACAATGGCAGCAGCGATGGCTGCCCGCACCCATTTGACAATCGATCAGATTGAAGATGTGCGGCTCGCTGTTGATGAAGCCGTATCGCAATTGGTGAATGACTGCGATGCACAAACCCAGGTGCATTGTGATTTCACCGAATTAGCAGGCACCTTGGTAATCCGAACTACGGCAACTACTCGAACCGGCCTGCCCCCGGCCACCGACACCTTCAGTTGGCTCGTGCTCGCGGCGCTGGTAGACGAGGTAATAGCCGGCACCGATAACGGGCTTGTCCATCTCGAACTTCGAATTAAGCGCCCGGCTTCGGTAACCGTCTAGTCCCACCTAATGACCCAATCACCGATAGCACCTGCACCAATAGGTCGATGGAATGCGGCTAAACGAGATCAAGCCCGTAACCTGTTCACCGAACTGGCCGATATTCCGTCGACTGATCAACGACACAAAATCATCCGCGATGAACTCGTGGAAATGCACATGCCGCTTGTCGAACATCTGGCGCGCAGATATCGCGAGCGAGGTGAATCCCTAGAAGACCTAGTGCAGGTGGGCATGGTTGGGTTGATCAATGCCGTTGATAGATTCGAAGTGGCACGCGGCTTGGAGTTCAGCACCTTCGCAACCCCAACGATTCTCGGTGAGATCAAGAGACATTTCAGGGATCATGCTTGGGCCGTTCATATTCCCCGCCGACTACAAGAACGTAATAGTGAAATCAACCACGCTATTGAATCACTAACCCGAGAGCTCAACAGACCACCGACCATCGCCGAGCTCGCTAAGCTAACCAAACTCTCCGATGCCGAAGTCATGGCGGCCATGGATGCTGGGCGCGCTTACGCCGCTGCTTCAATCGATGCGGCAGCCGAAGCCCATGAAAGTGGCGATAGCCCATATGACCGCATCGGTGATGTAGACCCAGCACTCGAGGCCCTGGAGTTACGTGAAACCTTCCGCCCCCTGCTTGCGGCACTACCTAAGCGGGAGAGGCAGATCGTCATGCTCAGATTTTTTAAGAATCAATCCCAAAGCCAAATTGCCGAACAGCTCGGGATCTCACAGATGCATGTTTCCCGGTTACTCGCAATGAGTCTCGCGCAGATCCGGGAAGGTATGAGCGAAAACTAATCAGCAGGTGGGTCACTTAGTGCGATTGCTCTACCAACCTGTGGAGTCAGTGCCAAGATTCCGCCGGTCAAAGCCAAGATCAGTGCCACTACTCCAACCAAGCGCTCCGGCCCAAGTGAGTTTTGCGCGAGTGGAAACCCCACGAGAAGTGCGATGAGCTGCGCTAGCATAAATGGCGAACGGCTCCGGCGCTGCGCCCGCAGCCACCCCCGCGCAATCAATAGCAAACCGACCCCGAAAACCAGAAAAATCAAAATCTGAATGAACATCGCAGGGCCATTTGAGACTTCAGCAGGCCCGGTAAGGCCGAATCGGAGCGCTTGCACCGTGTCATAGCAGGAGTACCCTATGAGCGCCAAGCCCTCGACCCCAGCGATCACCGCTAGTGCAATAAGTTCCCGACTTGGTCGCCCGCCACTCATAGGCAAAGCCTAGAGTGCGCGCCGGTTGGATCCGCATCCTGCCGCGATTAGAGTTAATGGGTGCGCGGGCTACTTGTTGTAAATCCAAAGGCGACCACGACCTCGCCTCGAGTCACCGATGTGCTAATCCACGCCCTCGCCGATGAACTTGATCTGGATGTGACCGTCACCAACCATCGCGGTCACGGATTCACCCTAGGTGCCCAAGCACGCGTACAGGGGCTAGATGTGGTCATCACCCTCGGTGGTGACGGAGTGATCAACGAAGTCGTCAACGGCATGTTAATTGATGGGCCCGGGCCCGAGGTACCGATGCTTGCTACCGTGCCGGGTGGTAGTGGCAATGTCTTCGCAAGGTCACTAGGTCTGCCAAATGATCCGGTGGAAGCCACCGGACAGTTACTCGATGCGCTACGGGAGCGGCGCTTTCGCACCATTGGGCTTGGCACCGTGGCCGGCCTAGAAAACATCTACGCTATTAACCCGCAGCCAATTCGCTGGTTCATGGCAAATGCCGGAGTCGGACTTGATGCGGAAATTATTTCGGCAATGGAAAGACAACGAGTCTTTGGCGAAACGGCCACACCCGCTCGTTACCTGCGTACCGCGCTGCACTCTTTCTTCCTGCGCACCGACCGAAAACACCCAGCGCTTACCTTGCATCGTGCGGGCGCAGATCCTGTTGCCGGAGTCTTCATGGCGGTGGTGCAAAACACGTCGCCTTGGACATATTTCGGGACTTGGCCAATCGACCCGTGTCCGCAGGCCTCCTTCGAGACCGGCTTGGACGTTTTCGCCCTGCGCGCAATGCGAGTAGCCGCCGCCCTGCGCGCGACCCGGCGCATGGTGATGAGCTCGCGGGCTGGTTCCAGCCGCAAGGCCATGGTGGTCTGGCACGACCAGAGCCGATTCACGATCACCACCGCCCGCCCCGCCCCGATCCAAATTGATGGGGAGGCTGGGGGTCAGGTCACCGAAGTGACTTTCGCGTCCGTATCTAATGCGCTCAGGGCCCTGGTTTGAAACTGGGCCCCGATCTAACCGGGCGGCACCCGGCCAGTAACCGTTTACCCCAGCCCGCACCCAAGCCCGATCCCCGGCCCCCTAAAAATCAGCCGAAGATGCCACATTTGCCCCACAAAGTGACTTAACCGACAGCAAGTTTCGCGAAACTGCGGCCTTTCCCCTTGCCCCGAAGGGGTTCGTCTGACACCCTATGAAGGTCATTTGCTTCTAGGTGACGGCGATCTTCCCCCGGAAGAAGTCAGGTGACCCCTGCACCTTCCCAAGACGCGCCGGCACGTGAAAGCAATCACGAGCCTCGGCAACCCCGTGGCTGACCGTTTTGGAGTGAGTGCTCATGGATTGGCGTCACGAGTCCGCCTGCCGTGACGAAGACCCAGAATTGTTCTTCCCGATCGGCAACACCGGACCCGCCCTGGTCCAGATCGAGGAAGCCAAACTGGTCTGCCGTCGGTGCAGCGTCGTTGACGAATGCCTGCGCTGGGCTCTAGAAACCGGTCAAGATGCGGGGGTCTGGGGCGGCCTTAGTGAAGATGAGCGCCGGGCACTTAAGCGGCGTAATGCAAGGTTGCGGGCTCGCTCTAACGTCTAGGCCGCCGGTTGCGGGATCTCCACACATGCGGTCGCACCGCCTGTTTCGTCATTGCAGATCACGAAGTTGCCGCGTAATTCGCCAGTGGCAAGGGACTGTACGATTTGCAGACCGAGCCCGGCGTCCGAAACTTCGAAATCATTGGGTAACCCGATGCCATCATCTCGAACCAGCACCCGCACCTGGCCATCTCCTTGTGTTAGTTCAACGGTGATGGCCGTGGCTTGTGCATGCTCAATGGCATTTTGAAGTAACTCCGAAACACTCATCGCCAGTGGTGTTGCTTGCTCACTCGGTAACGCCGCACAACTGCCAACTCTGCTTATCAAGGGCGTGGTCGAAGCATAAGCCGGGGCCAGTTCACTCATCAAGCCGATGATTCGGTCGATAATTTCATCAAAGGCCACGGTTTCGCCTGTATCTCTGGACAATATCTCGTGCACCACCGCGATGGCGCCAACCCGCAATTGCGCCTCCCCCAAGGCCGCTCTCGTTTCGTCACTAACTGCGCGCCGACCCTGAAGACGCAATAGGGCGGCGACTGTTTGAAGGTTGTTCTTAACTCGATGATGGATTTCACGGATGGTGGCGTCCTTGGATAAGAGTGCACGCTCCCGGCCGCGAATGTCAGTGACATCACGCAGCAAGACCAGGCTCCCGAACACTTCTCCGTGTGACTGCAATGGAATCCCCTGAACCAACACGGCGGCGAGATTGTTTTCGATATCAGCCCGCCCGGCGGTTTGCCCACTGGCTATTCGCATCAAGGTTTCGTCCATCGGTGTTGGCCGCCTCGATAGGTGTGCCAGTAACGGCTTCAATTCCTTGCCTTCGAGCGCTGTTGCCAAACCCAAGCGGTGCACCGCACTGACCGCATTCGGGCTTGCGTAGATGACAACCCCGCCTGCGTCAAGCCGGATCAGGCCATCG
>BJGE01000046.1 GCA_014190275.1 Actinomycetes bacterium
ACTCGCCCGTGCGCCGGGACGCTAGATCGGGTGACTAATGAGACAATCCACTATGTCAACAGCCACGGCCACCGCCGCCGAAATCACCGTCGCACCTGATCAACTCCGCAAACTGCGCCGACTAAATGTGATAGCCGGGTTTGCGCACCTGCTGCAGATGATCGCCGTGTTGGCGCTAACCAATGACTTCGTGCTGCCGGTAACGGCGACCTACATGACCGGCCCGCCAGGCAGCCCCCTGGGTGATCCGACCGTGCTGTTCGACTCACGGGTCGGCTGGGGTGTCGCGCTCTTCTTCGGCCTATCGGCGCTATTCCATTTCTTGGTGGCGAGCCCGATGTTCTTCAGTAGGTACGCCAATGGTCTGGGCCATCAGCGCAACTACTTCAGGTGGGTTGAGTATTCGATCAGCTCATCGGTGATGATCGTGCTGATTGCCCAGATTTGCGGTATCGCTGATGCGGCCGCCTTGCTGGCGATCTTCGGCGTTAATGCCTCGATGATCTTGTTCGGCTGGTTGCAGGAGAAGTACGAGACACCAGGCTCGGGTGGCTGGATGCCGTTCATCTTCGGCTGCATCGCCGGCATCGTGCCCTGGTTGGCGATCCTCATCTACGTAATTTCACCCGGAGCCCCCGGTGAGCTTTCGCCACCGGCATTTGTCTACGGGATCATCATTTCGCTGTTCATCTTCTTCAATATCTTCGCGCTGGTGCAGTGGCTGCAATACAAGAAGGTAGGCCGTTGGGCTAACTACCTGGCCGGTGAGCGTAGCTACATAGTGCTGAGTTTAGTCGCCAAATCACTGCTGGCTTGGCAGATCTTTGCCGGGACCTTGGCACCTTGACCACGGCACCTTGACTACGCTCTACCTGTGCGAGGTGCCGGAACACTGCTGAATATGGTCGCGATCCTGGTTGGATCTGGCCTTGGAGTCTTGATCGGGCACCGGCTGCCGCAGCGCACCCGCGATACTGTCACCGACGCCTTAGGCCTGGTGACCTTGGTAATTGGGGCCCTGAGCATCGTGGCTCTCACCAGCACCGCATTCGCTGATTCTGTTGGTGCCGCTGCCCCCTTGCTGATTGTGCTTGGCGCTTTGGTTATCGGCGGCATCATCGGGTCGTTACTGCAGATTGAGCTTCGTCTCGAGCAGGTGGGCGGCTGGGTGCAGCGCAAACTCAGCCCGAAAAGTGATGGCGGATCAGACGACAAGCGCAAGAAGTTCGTTGAAGGTTTCGTAGATGCTTCGCTCGTCTTTTGCATCGGCCCGCTCGCAATCCTCGGGGCCTTAAACGATGGTCTAGGTCTAGGGATCGAGCAGTTGGCTTTGAAATCCACCCTTGACGGGTTCGCGTCCCTCGCCTTTGCCGCGTCCTTGGGTTGGGGAGTCGCGCTTTCGGCGGTATCGGTTGGTGTGGTTCAGGGTGCTTTCACGATTCTCGGGGCCCTCGTAGGGTCGGTGCTGTCGGCGGCATTGATTGATGCGATCACCGCTACCGGAGGCGTGCTGCTCCTCGGGGTAGGCCTACGCCTGTTAAAGATTAAGTCGGTACCCGTCGGCGATATGCTGCCCGCATTGATTGTGGCACCGCTGTTGGCAGCCGCCGTCGCAATTTTTGTTGGGTCCTAACCTCGTGGGTCGCGCGGCAGCCAAGCTGCGGGGGTTTGCGGCTGCATGTCATCTCGCACCGACGCTGTCGGTGACACTCATGGTGAGTCTGCTGGCCTGGCGATCAGGGTGGTCCGGCTGGCAATTACTGCTACTGGTGGTAGCCGTCATAAGCGGGCAACTCTCGGTGGGATGGAGCAATGACGCCATAGATGCCCCAATCGATATCGCAGCGGGCCGCACCGAGAAACCGATTGTGGCCGGGGTGCTGTCAGTTCGAAGTCTTTGGGTGGCGGCGGTCGCCGCACTTTTCACTACCGTGGTGGCCTCATTCATGGCAGCCGGGCTACCGGGTGGGGCAATCCAGGTAGTTGCTGTTGCCAGTGCCTGGCTCTACAACCTACGGCTGTCGCGCACCACCTGGTCGTGGCTGCCTTATGCCATCTCGTTCACCTGCGTCGTGCCTTTCATCGCCTTTGGCCTGAACCCCCCGAAGGCCCCAGCCTTTTGGGCGATGGCGGTGTTTGCCTGCACCGGGGTAGCCGCGCACCTGGCGAATGCGCTGGCCGATCTGGTTACGGACCGGAAGCGGGGGCTAGGTGGGTTGGTGGCGCGCATCGGTGACGTGAACTCCAGGCGGCTGGCGATGCTGCTGCTCGTGATCAGTTCCGTAATTTTGATGGCGAAAATCTCCCAAGTGAGCACTATCGCCACTTATGCGATCCCCATCGCAACTGCTGTCGTAATGATCTTGGCGCTTCGCCCAACTCGACGCTCGGTTTTCTTTCTGGCAGTTCAAGGCCTCGCTTTAGTTGAGGTATTAATGATTTTGGTGACAGGTGTTCCCATCACGTCATGAAGGGGCATCAACCGGGGCTTCATGACGTGCGCTGCGCCAGATCATCTGGGCAGAAACCGCAATCAGCAGCAGTGCGAAGCCAATTTGCAGCACCGGTCCGGATACGCGAAATGCCAGCAGCGCCCCGGCGAAAGCGCCGCAGATAGCACCAGCACCCAGTCGCAGTCCCATGGGCCAATTAGTAAGCCCGGCCCGCGACAGCCGGGTCGCGCCGAGCAGTGCAGTCGGGATCATCACCAACAGCGAGGTGCCCGATGCGAGGAGCTGGGAGAAGCCGAAGAAGAAGATCAGGATCGGGATCAGCAAAATGCCACCGCCGACACCGAGTATGGCCGAAAAGACACCCATTGCGAGGCCGGATATCAGATAGCCGATTATGACGAGGGCGGTTAGGGCGGGCACCTCACCTGCCGAAGCCGCAGGGGAGAAGAACAGCATCCGCAGCGCAATGAGAGTCAGTAATACGCCGAATGCCAGCTGCAGCCCTCGGTCTGGCAGTTTTTGCACGATGTGCGCACCGATCCAGGCCCCGGACAGGCTCCCTATTACGATGAATAACGCCGGGACCCAGGCAATGCTGCTGGCGATGGCATAGGAGATCACGCCCGCGATCCCGCCGCAGCTGATCATGACAAGTGAGGTGGCCTGCGCCCGCTTTTGGGCAACGTGCAAGGCGATTACCAAGATCGGGACGACGATGATCCCCCCGCCCACCCCGAAGAACCCGGAGATCAACCCGGCGGCAACCCCGAGGGCAAGATCGCGGCCCAGCCTGGACCCAGAGATGCTCATTTGCGGGGTACTTTCATTCAAGTGAGGTTATCTGGTGCCTGTCGACGGCGCAGTGCCGTATCCTGTGACTATGCCTACATTCCAGCCTCGAATCGCCATTGCACTACTCGCTGCTGGTGTGGCTGCCGCCGCACTCGGTGCCGGCCCAGCCTCCGCCGCGGTGAACCCGGCCAAGTATGAGCAGGCCCAGGTCGGCTTGACCTACACCGTCTATAAGCCGACCACCTCGATCGATCTAAAGACCAGCTCATTTCAGCTCACCGACTGCGGTGGCGGCAAGGATGAGCAGATCAACGCCTCCTTCGGATCCCAGATGAGCAATAAGGGTTGGATTTCATTGACCGAGTCACAGACCGGTTGCGAGGATGGCCCGGACGGAGTGGGCCCGGTTACAACTTTCACCATCGATGGTGCCACGGCAACCATCATGGGTAGTTGCAAGGGCGGCAAAAGCACCTGCACTAAGTCGAATCCGGCCCAGCTGCGCAAAGGCCAGGGCTATACGACGGTAACTTTGCCTGCCGGTAGTTCCGCGCTGAAGTCCACCTTCGTCGAGGTCTATACCGATGGGATGTCGGTCAAGGAAATCAAGGCCTTCTTCGCTGGGCTGAAGCCCGTCCAGTAAATAAGTGACCGGTTTGTTGCAGTTGGCAACCCCATTTTGGGTTATTGCCTGAACGCGCGCGTATTGGTCGTGAAAAACGGGTTTTTGGCGGATTTAACGACAAAAACGTGCGCACTATCTGGCTGAGCCGCAAAGTTATCCAGTATTCGGCGCGCGGTGGTACTAAGTAGGCCCGAAAGCACGGTAAAGTAGGGATTCACTTGGTTTATAGCCGCAGCGCGGCGCGTGCTCCTTATTCGACAGGTTCGCGGAAACCTTCTTCAAGGAGTACCTAATTTCCTCATCACAAACTGCCCGCACCCCATCTATAGGTAGCGGCAACCGGCGACGACGTCCCAGTAAGGCGCCAACCGCGCTAGCACCGGTGCACCGGCCGGCGCATCGGCAGGTGCACCGGCCGGTACCGAACATCGACATAACCGGAAACCGATTTGCCGAACTCGGCGTGCCCGAGAATCTTGTGCAGTTACTTGCGGCCCAAGGTGTAATTGAACCGTTCCCGATCCAAGAGGCAACGTTGCCCGATTCACTCGCCGGCCGCGATGTCCTGGGCCAAGGCCAAACTGGATCAGGCAAGACGATTGCCTTCGCGTTGCCACTTGTTGCCCGCCTAGCGGCCAAGCAGGTGTCACCGATGCGTGGGCGTCCGCGGGCACTTGTTCTTGTTCCGACGCGCGAGCTGGCAACACAAGTTGCTGCAGTGATAGCGCCACTTGCTGCGGCCTACCAGATGTCGACCGTCACTGTCTTTGGTGGAGTCACCCATGGAGCACAGCGCAAGGCATTTGCTGACGGCGTCGAGATTGTCGTCGCCTGCCCCGGACGATTACTTGATCACATGAAGCAAGGTGATGTGTCGCTGGACCGCATTGAGATCTGCGTCTTGGACGAAGCCGACCACATGGCCGATCAAGGGTTCCTACCGATGGTGAAGCGGATTCTTGACAAGACACCTGCGGGTGGGCAGCGCATGTTGTTCTCTGCAACTTTGGCCGGGGGAGTAGACACCCTTATAGCGCGTTACTTAGAACGTCCAGTTTCACATGCGGCCGCGATCGAACCACCGGCGTTACTTGAGCACCGTGTTTTGGTTGTTGAAGAAGGTGATCGTCTCATGGAGATCGCCAAGATGGCGCGAGCCGGCCGGGTAGTTGTTTTCACGCGTACCAAGCACCGGGCCAAGCAATTGGCGAAGAAGCTGGATGCGGCTGGAGTAGGTGCGGTTGACCTGCATGGCAATTTGTCGCAGAACGCACGTGAGCGAAACCTCGCAGCGTTCACCAGCGGTAAAGCAACGGCACTGGTCGCAACCGATATCGCGGCCCGCGGGATTCACGTTGATGATGTGCCGTTGGTGGTGCACGCGGATCCGCCCGTCGAGCACAAGGCATACGTGCATCGATCCGGCCGCACCGCGCGCGCGGGTGCTGCCGGCCAGGTGGTAACGATCGTGACTCCTGAGCAAGCCGCTGAGGTGCGACTGCTGCTCAAGAAGGCCGGGGTCACCGCAACTTGGGAGGGCATCGTGGTGCATCCGGGTGCCTCGGCACCTCGGTCAGCAGCCCCGACGCGTTCATCTTCCCGAGGTAATAGCCGGCCACCAGCGCGACCCGGTGCGAGATCGCGTAAAGCCGCGAGAAGTTTCGGCAAAGGTCGGTGACCGTTCACGAACACGGGGGTTTTGCAGTCCATCCGAGGGGGCTAACCCCTTGGCCGAACACCGGCGTCGGTGTTACCGTTAGGGCCTACGGAAAGGTAGATAAATGACCTGGGTTGTTATCGCGATATTGGCGCTAATTGTCATCTTGGTGCTTGTTGGCTTCAGCCAATTCAATAAGCTGCGCCGCCTTAATCTTCTTTGCACCGGTGCCCTCGGTGATATCGATACCTTGCTTACCAAACGGGCTGACCTGATCCCGAACCTGGTGTCAACCGTCGAAGGGGCCAAGGATTTCGAGTCGTCAACCCTCCAAGCAGTGACCCAAGCTCGAACAGCGGGGATGCAGGCGCAGAGCTTAGAGGCCAAGGCCGAGGCGGACGGCATGTTGACCCAAGCCCTCGGCAAGTTGTTTGCCGTTGCTGAAGCCTATCCGGCGTTGACCGCCACCGAAAACTTCAGAATGCTGCAGATGCAGCTTTCGGAGATCGAAAGCCAACTGCAGTTCGCGCGCCAGTTCTATAACGACACCGTTGTAACGCTCAACACCGCCGTTGTCACGGTGCCGGCGATGTGGTTTACCGGTATCGCCAAGGTAACCGAGCGTTCGGTTTACGCCGAGACCGATGAAACCAAGCGGGCCGTACCAAAGGTTGAGTTCTAGCAGGTGGTCTCACGCCGCTTTAGTTTCGTAGCAATTTGGGCTGCTTCACTTTTCGCACTGTCGGCTGGTTTTGCATCGGCCGCCAGTGCGCCGACTGCTGACGCATCGATTAATCCGTGGGAATCGATCATCACCTACGACGTCGTTGCCCAGGTGCAGCCGAACACGGACCTACTGATTACCGAAACGATCGTCTATGACCCGGGCACCGAGGAGGTGCATCGCGGCATCCTCCGCGATATCCCACTGCAAGATGCGCTCTCTAATGGCGATATTCGCACCTACGGTGTCGAGATTGAATCAATCAGCCGTGACGGCGCGGACGTTATGTATGAGCAGTCCAAGTCTGATTCTTTTATCAATCTGCGAATCGGCGATCCAAATATCCCGATCGAAGGCCTGCATACTTTCGTGATCTCATACCGGGTAACCGATGCCTTAAATGTTATTAAGGCGAGCGACCTCACGGCAGACTCGCCACCTGGCATCAGCGCAGGTGACATTGAACTTTATTGGGATTTCATCGGCTCCCAATGGCCATTTCCGATTTATCGAGGCAGTGCGGCGGTAACCGGGCCGACCCCGGCCTTGGCTTCAAGATGTTATTCCGGCCCGGATGGGGCAGTTGGCGCGTGCGTGGTCCAAGAAAATGTCGGCCCGCAGGCTGCCGTAGTTATGGTGGCTGATCTCAGCGCAGGTGGCGGCTTGACCGGTGTGCTCGGTTGGTCACCAACCGGGTTTACCGAAATGCCGACTCCAAATATCGTCGCTGACCCAAGAGTCGCGGAGATGGATCGAGCCGCTTCTTTATTGCCTTTGTTCCTGCTGCTTGGTGCAGCTGGCCTAGTCGCACCGATCGTGATTGCGGTAATGCGTCGGCGCACTAGTGCTGGCGTCATTCTCGGTGCTACCCCGGTCCGCTATCAGCCCCCGCAGGGCTTGAGGCCTGCACAAGTACAAGCTGGAATTGATGGCACGGTTGACACTCGCGGCTACTCGGCAACCCTGTTAGACCTAGCAGCGCGCGGTCACATCACCGTCAAGGAACAAGCTGGAGGCCTGTTCAAAGGCGGTGGCATGGAGCTGAGCTGGACGGGCACCGGCAAAGATGAGCTGGCCGATTGGGAGACCGCCCTGCTCGCGGCGATCTTCAAGGGCGCGCCAACTGCAACAATTGGTGAGTACGATGAAATCCTTGCGGCGGCTACCGATTCACTTACAAGTAAGTTGGCTGCTGATGCCTCCACATCAGGTCGTTACAACCCGCTTGGTGATGTACCTGATCGGCCCTACAAGTTACTCGCCCTGGTGGGCGGCCTCATGCTTGCCGCGGGATTGGTGGCACTTGTTTTCGCCGGTGCCTTCACCAGCGGCTCGGGGCTCGCGATCATCGGCTTAGGGCTTTTGCTCGGTGGTATTGCCGGTGCCATCATCACCCCGCGCCAACAGACAAAAGTCTCAGCAGCTTTCCTTGGTGAAGTCGAAGGCTTCAAGAGGCTACTTAATTCGGATTCGGCCGACGCCCGGCGCGACTTCGCGCAAAAGATCGACCTACCCCCGGCCGCTATCTTTGCAACCTTCTTGCCGTATGCGGTGGTACTTGGGCTCGAAGATACTTGGATGAAGAACTTCCCCGACCTGCGCCCTGAAGAGCTGCAGAACTACGGGATCTATGTAGCCAGTATGTATGCGATGCACGGGTGGTCATCGAGCATGGAGTCTAACTTCAGCTCGGGCATGACCGAACGGTCAAGTGATTCGGGTTTCAGCGGTGGCGGTGGGTTCAGCGGTGGCGGTGGCGGTGGCGGTGGCGGTGGCTCGTTCTAGCCCACACCGATAAACACCTACGAAGTGCAAGCGGCTCGGGCCGCCCGCACCCGGCCCACCGCTAGGGCATTGACGCAACTGGCTTGCAATGCGGGAGTAGTTGCCGATGAGGTGCCGTCGGTCACCGCCTGCGCGATTGTCGTGGCCAGATCAAGGCGCACCAAACCGGCGGCCATGGTAATTAGGTCACGCTCGGCAGCACTGCTTATCGCGGGGGTGCGCAAGTCTTCGCGAACGGCGGCCCTTTCATCCTCGGGCAGGGCCCGCAGCCCCGACCAGATGTAGACCCACTGGAGCCGCTTGGCCTGGTCGATTGCCGACCCGATTTGGCCGGTACCCAACGAGGAGACCAGTTGGCTGGCCAGATCGATGCGGCGTTCGGCCGCGGCATCGGTGATCACCAGTGGGTACTCCGCCTGCAATGCGGTAGGTGGCACGAACATTTGACTTAGCGATATCCAAGTTGAACTCGGGGCTTGTGGTTCGGATCCAGGCTCACCACTTGGCGCACCACCTGGTCTGGTACTGGAAGTCAGTGGCGTTTCTTCGGAGCCGCCATAGATCAGCGTCAAATGATCGCTGCCGGAGGGATAGGCGATTGCCATGTTGTAGGTGTCATTACCGGACTGCAGGGTCCATTGCCCGGTTGCGAAGTTGTAACGTGCCCCACTGCTGTAGCCGGCGACGTTTCCGACGCCATTGGCCGATGCCGCGGCCTCAACTGGATCTTGCACCGTTTGCAAGACCAAGCGCTGCCCACCCCAGTAGCCGCCGCCATAACCTGGGTTACCGGGTACTAGCGGACTGTTGGCTCCACAGACCTCAGGAGTGCAGACGATGACGCCACCGGTGACGTTGCCATTTGCATCGACCAGTGCCCAACCGGCGTGTTCGCCCGGGCACAAACCGCGACCGGTTACACACCCGGGATCGGGGTTGGGCACCGTGGGGCAGCCCCTCGTCCACGAACCGTAAACCGTCGGGCAAGGCTCACCGTAGGAATTCGTGGTTTGGGTCGCGGTGGTGTGGACGGCCAAGATCTCGTGCGGCAGTGGCGTACTTGTGGATGGACTAGGCGTTGGGGTCGGGGTCGGGGTGGGGGTCGGCGTGGCACTGGGCGCCGGGTCGCTACTGGCACTCGATGTGGGGGTAGGCGCGGGATCACCGGCGACCCCGAAGGCGGGTACCACCAATGCGAAACTGCAGATCCCAACTAGAAGTGATCCGGAAAATATGCGCCTATTAGCGGTAGTGAGAGCCATGGCCTTACCCCTTGATCCGTCTCGCATCATGGATGCTCCAATTTCAGGACACGCCTGGAAAACCGATTTGGCCAACCAGCCGATGCATAGGTGCTGTGCTTGCCAAAGATAAGACCCACCTCTGACAATATTGACGTACGTACAAATCCCGGGCCCATGGCCCCCAAGGAACTACCCACTTCTTGGCGGTTAGCACCCCGGCGAGCTCCGCGGTGGTGAAATCACCGATTGCCGATTCGTCCTGCGCGAAGCGGTAGATAGCGACGGAGAAGATGGCGCGCAGTGCCGAGCCGACTAGTGAACCAAACAGGAACAGCAGCACGCCGATCACAATGGCGATGATGCCGAGAGTGGGCATGACGGCTGCTACCCAAGCCCCACCCACGATCAAAATTATTGCGGGGATCAAGATCAGCGCGACTCCCATGCCGATGCGCACGCCCCGACCAATTGCGTACCCCACTTGGCTTTTACCAAGGAGGCGGACTTCTTGATGGCAGCAATGGCATTGTCATTCTCAAACATGATGTGGGGAGTGACGAAGAAAGTAATGATGGACCACGCGGCAGCATCCGCAGCAACGATCAAATTCGTGACGATTGATGCGGCGCCATTTTGGCCACGTACCAATCCGAGCAGGGTGCTCACCACTGCATGCACGATGGACCAAACGAATAGTGGCGCGAGTTTGCCGAAAGCCTTGCCGAAGCCGTAGCCCACATGCGAGTTGCGGCCGGCGAGTTCCTCGTCGATCGACGCCACCAATGCGGCACCGGAGATCACGAAGGCGAAGTTGACGAATACGACACCGATGAAGCCGATCACCCGCGCCAACCAGGTGATGTTGGCGATGGCGACCACGATGGCGAAGGCGCCGAAGATGAGAATGGGGACGAGGGAGAGCACCAATCCGAGGATGGGGAACACCATGAAGTACTTATTCGACTTCAGTAGCGCCCAGCGCTTCTTGCTTAGGAGTTCGCCGTCACTTCATCTGCTCATTGGCTAAACATGTCGGCGCAGCAGGTTTGTTTTGGGCAAATCAAGCGACCCGCAGGGCGGCGGGCAGTAGTTGTCCAGAGCCCGTGGGCCAGGCGGTGGGGTCGGCCCCGAGCTCACTTAGCAGATCGATCTGCATGAGGCACCAGGGCGACAGCGCCAAATCCCCGCTCTTGGCGTCACACACGACGTCGGCCCACGGCAACCACCTGGTGTCTTCGACTTCGGTGGGGTCGGGCGCCAGCGCCGCACCCCGCTCCACCACGGCCATCAACACCGGACACATCTCATTTTCGATCAGCCCGTTCATCTCGGCCCGGTAGGCAAATGTTGGCAGGATGACTCGCGGCTTCGTGAGCTCCAGGCCCAACTCATCGCGGCAGCGCCGCATGGCCGCCGCCGTTACGCTCTCATCAGGTCCCGGATGCCCGCAAACCGAGTTCGTCCAAAGCCCAGGAAATGTTGACTTGGATAAGGCCCGCTGGCTGAGCAGCAGCCGGTTATCAGTGTCGAAGACGTAGCAGGAGAACGCCAGGTGCAGGGGCGTATCCGCATGGTGCACGAGGGATTTGTCCAAGGTGCCGGTGGCGGCCCCGTCGGAATCCAGCAGTACCACCAACTCAGCTCGCGTCATAGCGCAATGATAATCCGAATTAGACAGGGTTGAGGCTGAACCCGGAAGCTAGGTGCTAGCCGCAACCTAACTTGCCACGCAGGGCAGGCCCCCCTGCTGGTTTCCGATACCACCTTTATAGGTTGGCTCGAAAATCTTCAGGGCTGCCGCCGTTGGTGCCGCATAAACCACCGGATACGGCCCCTTGCCAGCACTTGCGGGGAAAGCGGTCATCCGCACGCGGTTCACCTGCACCCCTAGGGTGACAGCTGCGGTGGTGACACCGGCCCAGCAACCCGATGCCTTCTTGGAGTCAAGTGCCTGGGCCCGGGTTGGAGTACTGCCCACCGCCAGCCCTTTATATTGCATGACGATGTTCTGCAGGGCGTTTTGCTCAACGGCCCAGGGTGCGCTGAAGTTAAAGCTCATGCCCTTGGTCTTAGCCGTTGGCACGGTAACGGTCGCAGCGCCATTGACGACGATGACTTTATCGCCCTGCCAGGGGTCTTCGCTGGTATCAACCCACTGGACCGGCCAGATGGTGCAGCCATCACATCCGGTCACGTTGAAGGTGATCGTGGTAGTGCCCGCGGCCGCGGCCGCAGGAGCCAGCACCACTCCGGCGGCTAAAGTCGCCGACGTCAGGGCTAGGGCCAAGATTTGGGTTCTCATCGCCGAATCGTAGTACGTCCGGGCCAGATAACCAACATCCGGTGCCGCGAACAGCACCGGACCACCGCCTCCCTTAACAAAGGCCGGTAGGTGCCAAGTGAGCGGCCGGAGGAGGTGATCTTCCTGCTCGGCCTACCGGCGAGCATCATTTATGGGGTGGTGGCCACCAGCTGGCACTACGTCAAGTGCAGGAAGTAATCGCAACTCAACAAAGTGCTGGACGCATTCCAGCGAGCGCGAGCAGCGTCAGTGCGGCCCGAGTGCCGCCAGAACAAGCCGGTCACTCGGCAAGTTGTTTCATGCGGGAGACCGCGCTGATTTGACCGACGTTTTATTTCTTTCCCGTCCAACAAAGCAACCACCGAAAAAATGGGAGGCCTTACTCAGATCGACTTCTCAGGTGCAATTACCGAGAGGTCATCTCTACGCCTTGATCCTCTTCAGCCGGTTTCTTGGGACCGGTCAACTTCGACCACCATGAGGAGAGTTTGTCCTTGATCCTGCTGCCGAATCCCTTGGCTGAATCTTTGGCGTCAACGGCAGTCTTGCGCGCATTAAGTGCGGTGGTCTTCACGTCATCGACAGCATGTGAAGCCTCGGTCTTAGCTTGGTGCTTGCCTGAGCTCCACAATCCCTTAAGCCAGCCGGTGATGCCGCCCTCTTTATAGCTTTCGCCGGCAACAGGCGCTGGGTCTGCAGTCTTAGCGCCGGACTTCTCCCAGCCAACGCCACCTTCACCGGTTGCTTGACCCCGTGACCTAAAACCGCGATGCAAGATGCTGCCGGCTTGGGTCTGGGCGGTGCCCGCTGCGCGCTCTTCCGCACTACCGCCATCTAGGTGTTTGTCAAAGGCATCTGCCTGATCTTGCTTATTGCCACCCAGCCATTCGAAAGGTTTTGAAAGAACTGTTCCTGCTAGCCGGGCCGCGTACCCGGTGCCTTTAACCGCGGTTGAAGCCGTGATGCCGCCCAATCCTGGAGCCACAATATGACCGGCGGTTGCTAGGCCTGCCTTAGTCGCTTGCGTGCCGAGACCTAGCGCCGATACCGCTGCTGCAGTTTTCAGATTGCCTTTAAGTAGGTCTTCTTCGCCATCTGCACCGTTGATTGTTTGGCCAATTTTGTTGAGGGCTTGTCCTGGCAAAGCGGCCATCTGCATTGCTTTCGTCATGCTGTTGGTTTCCGGACGAGCCTCGTTCAGTTTCTCAGACTCTTCCATTGTCCCTTCATAGGCAGCACGGTGCCCGCCAGCTTGAACGGAGTCACCGAGCCTCTTTGCTGCCAGGGCTTTCAGGACCGCAGACTTAAGCATGCCCTTCTTATTCTTGCGGGCCACCATTCGTTGCATATCTGCAGCTACGTAATCTTTGCGTGCCTCGCCAGCTACGTCTGTTGGCTTTTCGCCTGCAGCTTCCTTGGCCATCCACGCACCGGCTTGAATGCCAACGCCTAAGTGTTTTGCTACCTGGCCTGGATCAACACCCAACATGGCCTCCGAGAGACTGGGTAGGACGCCACCGCCGAGCGCTTTAGAGGCAGAGTTCACCCCGCCGATTCCGGTTGCCGTGCCGCTGACGATATTTGCAGCTGTCCCGGTGATGCTGCCGGCGGTGTGACCGCTCACCTGCGCGAAGGCATTGTCCCCGCGCAAGCCGGCCCCGAAACCAGAAAGGGCATCGGTGATTCCGGATTTTTTGGGCGGTACTTTTTCGGCTGGCTGGCTTGCTGGCTCTTGGACGTTGTGCTGGGGAGATACTTTCGCGGCTTCCGGAGCAGCTGGTGCTTCAGGTTCGGGGGCCGATGGTGATGGAGCAGCACCGAACATCAGCGGGTCTGGATTGAGCAGCGGGTCGATATCGGTGGCTTGGGCCGTTATGCGTTTAGCAACCGAGGGGCGACTGGACGAAACTTGTGGCGCTGGCGCTGCAACGGCGGTGGGCTCGGTCAGGGGGCGCGAGTTACTGACGGCTGCGGCTTGGGTCGGCGCCTTCGCGGCTTCGTCCCGGGCAGCCAACCGCCGGCGATCGGCTTCTTGTTCAGCTTTCGGGTGGAGGATATGAATCATGCTCATGGCTGTTGCTCCTTGCTAAGACTTATCTTCTGCTTTGCTCATGCGGCGGTTCAGGATTATTCCGAAAAGAAGTGAGAGCAGACCAAGGGCGAGAAGAACCGTAATGAAACCTGGGATTGAGATGATCGTGGTCTCGGTGCCGTTTCGGGTAACCGAGAAAGTAAATTGCACACTTTGGGCGCCAGTGCTTGCCGGGTTTGCCGGGCACATGGAGACTCCGCAATTGACAAGAACCTGCCAGATCGTCAAGCACACGTAGCTGAAGAGCCAGCCAATGACCGTGAAGGTTGCGACGCGGGCGGGACCGCGGTGATTCAGTAGACCTTCGTCATCTGTTTGCCAGGAGGAGGTCCAAAGTAAAATGAATGCGCAAGCAAGAATTCCGGCAATGCAGATACTCAAAGCCCAGTAATAAAGCGGAATGCCCATGACGATGTCATTTGGGTCAAGTACCAAGGTGCCTTCAGCGCTACTTATCGCTTGCATCCCGGAGGCGGCAGAACCAACGAGTGCAGCAATGATCGTGATTGCGTAGTGCTTGGGAGAAAGGCCCATTAGTAAATTCATGATGGGGCCAATTGCCATGCCGACAAGAGCTGATCGTTCAACAATACAAAGTGCGCAGGGCGGTTGCCCGTAACCAAATTGCTGCACTAATGAGCCGGTAACCACCGTGATGATTACCAGCACCGCAATGATGTTCAGCCAGCGAGCGGCCCCAACGGCAGGCGTTGGTTCTGACCCTTGGGTTGAGTCACCGGCGCTCGCTGATCCGGACGAGCTGCCGGATAGTCCACCGGGCATCTTGGGCGCTGAACTTGGCATTTTCGGCGCCGAGCTTGGCATCTTGGGCAGAGCCGACTTCTCTTTGCCCATTAGCCCTTGGAGGCCGCTCAAGGGGCACGCGTCAATAAAATCATGTCTGCCTAATTCCAGACTACAAACAGCGACGAGATGCCAAGAGTCGCCAAGGCGGCCGGGGCGACCCAGCGGGATCTGAAGGCGGCGGCGATGATGACCCCGGCCCACAAAATGAACATGACAACCACGCCCTTATGATACCTAAGGCCAGATGTGCCTGCGATGCGATCTTGAGCAATGGCGGCCTTAGTACCCGGGAAGTGCAGGTTGGGGAAGGAGAAGGGCGTGAAAAACCGTGCTATCTGACCTTGACGCGGCCCTGAAGGGCTACCTCCAGCAGCAGACCATCCCGGGCCAAAGTGTCCAAGTCGCACTGGACCCCCCGACCAAGGATTGGGCGGCCCGTCGTACCGGGGCGGTCCTGAACCTTTTCCTGGCCGACATCCGCGAGGATATTGACCGCCGGGATGTCAATCTGCGGGAGATTACCAATGACCAAGGGGTGATTGTCGCCCGCCAGCCGGCGAACCGGTTCTACCTGGTCAACTACTTACTTACGGCCTGGACCGCGACCCCCGAGGACGACCACCGGCTCCTTGGCCTTGCTTTGGTGGCGCTGCTGCGGCAGGACTATCTACCATTTGATTATGTGTCCGGTGAACTCGCGGTTTTGGTGGAGGCCGGGTTTCCGCTGACCACCCGGGTTGGCTTACGGGCCGCAAACGAGCGCACCTACGCAGAGTTAATGACGGCGGTGGGGGCCGAGTATCGACCGCCACTTTCGGTGACCATTTCGATGCCGGTGCCAACCGGTACGCCCGAAGCGGCTGGCCCGCCACAAACCAAGCCCCCTGTTGTCAGTATCGGCGATACCCGATCCGATGCGGCCGAGCAGGTTCAAGGCCCGAATCCCGAAGACCCCGATGCTGGATTTAGAACAAGAACTCGCCCGGCCAATGGTGGCAATGCGCCGGTAAAGCCATAAGTGGTTGCCGTGAACGTCGAAGGAAAATTAGTGCAGGAGAATTCTTCTGCGATGCGGCGCGCACTTGATGTTCTAGCTGAACGCATTGCAATGATCATTGAATTTGAGCGAGCTGCTGATGACGTCGCAGATCACCAGCGGGGTCACTATTTTCCACCGCACTTAATAACGCGTGATGCTCGCAAAGGCGCGCCGCAAAGTTTTAAGGAGGTTATCCCATTCGAAGATTTGCCGGACAGGCTTCTTCACCTAGCAAAAAGTGCTGACCTGCTTGACATTGACGTAGGCATTATTTTAACGGCGATGTCGGTGAACCTGCAGCAGCGTTTTGAGCATTTCTTTATCGTCCTCAACAATGAAGTTGATACTCGCGGGCCGAACGTCTCAACTGCAATTCGCCTTGCTGGATATGACCCGGACAGCGCCGAGGCGCGAAGTCGCCTGCGCCCTGATCGGCCGCTGCTAGCACTTGGGTTAGTGGAAATCACCAATTCCAACAGGTCTTTACTGACCCAGGTGCTGACCGTGCCCGAACGCGTGGTTGCGCATCTGCTAGGTGACGATGAGTTCGCGCCGGGGACTGGGTCTATTGCATCATTTATGGGTGCGCCGTTACTCCCGCAGGAGCTACTTCCCAAGATTCCGGTGGAGCTGGCGTTGCCAGTAATTTTTCGAGCCGGCTCGGGCACAGCGGGGCGTGAGCAGGCTTACGCCCTCGCCTTTCGCTCAACGGGCAAATCCCCATTACTTATCGATGGCTTAGGGCTAAACCGATCGGCGGATGTCTGCTCGCTGCAATTACGTGAGTGTGTTCGCGAGGCGGCTCTTGCTGGGAGCCCTATCGTTTTAGATATCAGGCATGCGGATGCGGGAATGTCAGCAAGTGAGATCGCCCGCCTCTTCAACACGCTCTCGGTGGCATTTGTGATTCTCATCGAGGCGAAGGCCCAGGTCGAACTTTGGCATGGCCTGACCGTGGATCTGCCGCTCCCCACCGCGGGGTTGCGGCGAAATTGGTGGGCCCACCTAGGTGATGGCTCGCAGCGTTCAGCAGCCGCTGATGCGGCGATCCATGTTGATCCGCAGGAGCTGCATGAGCACCTGGCCAAGGGCGGCCCATTGGCGCCGCGGGCCATCGAAAGCGGAACCTTGACCCAGGCGGTCGACCCGGAGTTCACCTTGGACGATTTGGTGGGCGGGGATCGGGTAACCGAGGCGCTCCGCGAACTCCGGGACCGGGTCAGGCACCGCACCGTGGTCTTGGATGAGTGGCGGATGCGGCCCGGTGGTGGCCGTGGGCGCGGTGTTACCGCTTTGTTCTCCGGCCCCTCGGGCACCGGGAAAACCATGGCTGCCGAGGCCTTGGCAGGGGAGCTAGGGGTACCGCTTTTTCGGGTGAACCTTGCCAGTGTGGTCGACAAATACATCGGGGAGACGGAAAAGAAGCTGGACCGGGTCTTTAGCTCGGTCGAAGATGTAGATGGGGTACTCCTTTTTGATGAGGCGGATGCCCTCTTTAGTAAGCGTTCGGGGGTTTCGGATGCCCGAGACCGGTACGCGAACCTCGAAGTTGCCTATCTCCTGCAGCGGATGGAGTCCTTTGACGGGCTGGCCGTCTTGACCACGAACCTGCGGGCTAACCTCGATGAGGCCCTAATCCGGCGCCTTGATGCTGCGATTGATTTCCCGGAGCCCCAGGCCGAAGAAAGATACCTCCTGTGGCTGGCGTGTCTAAAGGGAAATATGGGGCTAGTGGGGCAAAATCATCTTCAACGGTTATCAGTGCTTCCCCTGACCGGCGGTTCTATTCGGGCGGCATCGGTGTCCGCCGCTTACTTGGCTGCCGCTCAAGGGGAACTTCTAGGCCCCGCGCATCTTCTCCGCGGCGTGCAGCAGGAGTGGAGCAAGCAAGGTCGGCTGTCCTTCCCCACGACCGAGTTTGAAGAGAGCTTCGCGGAGGCTGCGCATGACGAACCTGATCAACGAATTTGATGCCCTTGGGCAAAACAAATATGTGACTCAGGCTAAGACCAGTGCAACCGGTATGCGCCACAAGCGGGGCAATTTCGAAAGTGACGAAATCAGTGAGGACCTCGAAGAGGTCCAGTTTGACACCACTATTGATCCGCAAATTGATCCGGCTCGAGTTGATCCCCCGGTAGATTCGTCCGCTGAGGCCCTCGCGACGCGCCCCCTGATCTGGACCTCTGAGACCCTAACTGATGTATCGCCCGGACAAGCTGTCCGAATCAAAGTGAATGTGCGAAATGTCGGAACCCTTGTTGAGACTTACGATCTAAGTGTTCTGGGCCCGGCCCGAACCTGGATTTCGGTGGCGCCGGCTGAGATATCGCTATTCCCCGGTGACGAAGGCACGGCCGTTGTCACCATCAAGCCACCCCGGACTCCCAATATGCTCGCGGGCCGATACGAAGTAGCAATCAAGGCCACTTCGCAGGTCCTATGGATCGAGCGAGCAGTCGCGGAGTTCAGCGTTACCGTTGCCCCCTACCATCAATTCAAGGCTGTCATCGCTCGCAGCACCCTGGAATTAAAGACTAAGACCTCCACCTATCTGCAGATTGTCAATGAGGGTAACTCCGCCACCAAGTTTGCTGTTGACGTCACCGATCCTGATGGGGTCTTTGAAGGCCATCTAGATGCGCCTAGCTATGTGCTGGACCCGGGGGAGCCCGCCTGGCTAAAAGTCGAAGTCACCTGTCCGGTTCATATTGTGGGCAAGCAGGTGCACGGTGCAGTATTCGCGCACGTGAATCAAGTAATTGATTTGGTGACAAACACACCAGTCATCGGGTCAAAGCCATTTGTCCAACGCGTGGCAGTAACACAAAAGCCAGTTATTCGTTTTAGATTGGGCTGGTTCGGCCGGATTCTGATTATCTTCGCACTGTTTGCCTTGATAGTGGCTTTCGTATTGTCTCGATTAACCGGCGAGGTAAGTGACTCGACCCCAGGAGCGCCCGCCTATCCGACCAGTCTCACGGCGGTGATGAGCGGCAATACCAATGTCGTTCTCACCTGGGACCCAGTGGCGGGCACAAGTGGCTATCACATCTACGCGGTCGGTGATGCCGGAAGCCCGCCGTCACCCTCTGCTGCGGCTTCGTCCGCCAGTTCGGCTGCGGCTTCGTCCGCCAGTTCGGCTTCGTCCGCCAGTTCGGCTGCGGCTTCGTCCGCCAGTTCGGCTGCGGCTTCGTCCGCCAGTTCGGCTGCTGCC
>BJGE01000047.1 GCA_014190275.1 Actinomycetes bacterium
GGTTGCTCTACGGCGTGCGCCTGCCCTGGGTTTCCCGGGTGGCGATGCTCGTGGTTGTCGGCTTGTTGGTTTTCGAGTCGATTTCAGCGGGAGTTACGTGGTCGCCTTATTACAAAGTGCATACCGAGACTTTCAATGCGGGCACAAATGTCGAATACACCACAATTCAAGTCAATGGCATTCCGCATCAAAATGTGATGGACGTCCAAGAACGGCTCAAGTCAGAGCCAATGTATGGACGACCGTATGAAAGAGCGGCTGGTAACCCGCTCAACAACGTGCTGATTGTTGGCGCCGGTACGGGCACCGACGTCGCGCTCGCACTTGCCAATGGTGCCAAGCACGTGGACGCTGTTGAAATCGATCCACGTATTCAGCAGATCGGCTCACAGATAAATCCAAATAAGCCATACGACGATCCACGGGTCTTTGTTCACATTAATGATGGCCGCGCGTTCCTATCTGGCAATGCCGATAAGTACGACCTCATCCTTTTCGCACTACCTGACTCATTGACCTTGGTTTCCGGGGCTAGCCAACTGCGACTGGAGTCGTACCTGTTCACCGAGGAGTCAATGAAAGCGGCTCGAGATCACCTAACCGATCAGGGTGTCTTCGCCATGTACAACTACTACCGCGAGCCGTGGCTGATCAATCGCCTCGCGGGCACCGTCGATGAGGTCTACGGCCACGCCCCCTGCCTGGACACCTTCACCGCGGTGCAATCCCTTGCCGTGATCGCGATCGGAAAGGAGCAGAGCAATGTGGTCTGTGCACCCAATGCCGTCTGGGATCGCGCCAGCATTGCCACCGCAGAGGTACCGCTGCCCGCCGTCGATGACCGGCCGTTCCTTTATCTAAAGGAGCGCACGATCCCAACCCTTTATCTCATCGTGATTGCGCTGATTCTTGGCGTCTCACTGCTCGGCGTGCGGATCTTCGGTGGGCCCTTTCGCTCAATGGCCGGTTACGTGGATCTGTTCTTCATGGGCATCGCTTTCCTGCTCCTGGAGACCAGATCCATTACCACTTTCGCCCTGCTCTTTGGCACGACTTGGCTCGTGAACGCCTTGGTCTTCACCGGAGTACTGCTCGCGGTTTTGGCCGCCATCGAGGTAACCAAGAAGTTCACCGTGCCAAGACCGGCGATTATCACCGCGCTCTTCGTTTCACTATTACTTGCATTCCTAGTTCCAAACTCGGTGTTGCTTGGACTGCCGGTACCGCTGCGGTTGTTGCTTGCCGTGATCTTGGCCTTCTTGCCGGTGTTCTGCGCCAATCTACTGTTCACCTCGCGCTTCAAGGATGCAAAAAATCCGACCTCGGCCTTTGCCGCAAACTTGTTTGGCGCAATGATCGGCGGTTGCCTTGAGTATTTGTCTTTGGTGCTCGGTTACCAGTGGCTTATCGCAGTGGTTGCTCTGATGTACCTGATCGCGGTGCTGATCGGAGGGCGTTACGCCAAGCGCCTGGTGAGCGTGTGACTCGACTCTTGATTCCCGCGATCGGCACGGCCGCCCTGACGGTCGGATTCGGTATCGCCTCGGTGACCGGGGTGCGGTGGCTCGGTGGCATCGCGCTGATCGCCGGTGCGATTTGGTGCGGCATGCGTTGGTGGCAGCTGTCCGGCCCACTCCGCGCAATCACTGCGGTGCTAATTTTCGCTCTTGCCTTCGTTATTTCACATCCACTAGGCAATGTCATCGGCGCCTTGCCATCAGTATTGGTGGTTGCCATCCTCGCCGGCGCAATTACTTATGCGATCACGCCGCAGCGCTCGAACCGATAGCTATCTCGACACCGACCCGAGCACCCGGTGCCCGTCCAGGGAACTTATCCAGCAACCCCATCAACTTGAACATCAGGCCGTAACGCATGCTAATCATCTTGATTGTTGCTTCGGTTCCGGCCGCATCTTGAATCACAGCGACACCGGCCACCGAGTCGCCCTTGATCGACCCCCGCATGTCACATGGAGCTAACTCCACGACGGAGTTCGCCCGGATGCGCTTGACCTTGCCCGATCCCGCCTCGGTCATCACATAAAGGCGATCGCCCTTCCGCACTAACCAGACCGGGGTAGCCACCGGGGTGCCGTCCTTGCGAAATGTGGTCAAGGAGAGGTATTTGGCGTCGGCTAGATTTTCGATTGACATCATGCCCAGTATTATCACTCAATTGGGTAACGCCTCTGTAGCTCAGTGGTAGAGCAACCGCCTTGTAAGCGGTAGGTCGTCAGTTCAATCCTGACCGGAGGCTCCATTTTCGCCTCATTGACAGCCGATACGCCGGTATCATGGGGATAAATCGGCCACCCGCGCACCGCGCATTCGGAGGATGACATTGCCCGCAGATATTGACATCGCCCAGGCCGCGACTCTGCGGCGCATAACCGAGATTGCCGCGGGCCTTGGGATCGCGGATGAGTTCGTAGAACCGTACGGGCGCTACAAGGCCAAGATTTCACTTGACTATCTGGATTCACTCCCCAAGAACCCAAATGCGAAGTTGATCTTGGTGACGGCAATCAGCCCCACCCCTGCCGGCGAAGGCAAGACCACCACCAGTGTCGGCCTCGGCGATGGGTTACGGGCCATCGGCAAACGCGCCATGATCTGCTTGCGGGAGCCATCACTTGGTCCCGTATTCGGTATGAAAGGTGGCGCAGCGGGTGGTGGTTACGCGCAGATCGTGCCGATGGAAGACATCAACCTGCATTTCACCGGCGATTTCAATGCCATCGCATTGGCGCACAACCTGCTGGCCGCCTTGATTGATAATCACATCCACCATGGCAATGCACTTGACATCGACGTGCGCAGAGTGACTTGGAAGCGGGTCATCGACATGAATGACCGCGCGCTCCGCGACATCACGATCGCACTGGGCGGTCCAAGTAACGGCTTCCCGCGCTCCGACGGATTTGACATCGTCGTCGCATCGGAGATCATGGCGATCTTCTGCCTCGCTTCTTCACTCGCGGATCTCCGCAGGCGCATCGGAAATATCGTCATCGGCTACAACCGTGCCAAGGAGCCGATCCTCGCCGCCCAGTTGAATGCGCCGGGAGCCATGACGGTGCTGCTGAAAGATGCATTCCAACCCAACCTCGTGCAGACCTTGGAGAACACCCCGGCATTTGTGCACGGGGGCCCGTTCGCCAACATCGCCCACGGTTGCAACAGCGTCGTTGCAACCACCGCCGCGTTGAAACTCGCTGACTATGTGGTAACCGAGGCTGGATTTGGCGCAGACCTGGGCGCCGAGAAGTTCGTCGATATCAAATGCCGCAAGTCCGGTTTACGTCCGTCGGCCGCGGTCATCGTCGCGACCATCCGAGCGCTTAAATATCACGGCGGCGCAGACCTCAAAACTATCACCACCGAAGACCTTTCGGCATTGGAAGCTGGCCTCGTAAATCTGCAGCGTCACGTAATAAACGTGCAATCGGTCTACGGCATCCCCTGCGTAGTCTCAATTAACCAGTTCGACGCCGACACCGAAGCTGAGATCGCCCTACTGTGCGCACGGGTTGTCGAAATGGGCGCTGAAGTGGTGCTCGCCTCGCACTGGGCCAACGGCGGTAAAGGGGCAGCCGAACTCGCTCAGGTAGTTGTTCAGCTTTGTGATCGACCGGAGGCGATGAATTATGTCTACGCTGACACCGACACCCTTTGGCAAAAGGTTACGGCTATCGCAACGCGCATCTATGGCGCCACTGAAGTCACCGCCGACGCCAAAGTTCGCGGACAGATCGCCGACCTGCAGGCAGCCGGTTACGGCCACTTCCCGGTTTGTGTTGCCAAAACCCAGTACTCCTTCTCGACCGACCCGACCCTTCGCGGTGCACCGTTAGATCACCGACTAAATATCCGTGAAGTGCGCCTATCCGCCGGAGCAGAGTTCATCGTCATGGTCTGCGGCGATGTGATGACCATGCCAGGGTTGCCAAAGATTCCGTCCAGTGAGCGAATTGACTTAGTCGACGGCAAAATCATTGGCCTTTTCTAAATCCTCCCGCACCATGCCCCCGCGAGGGTTGTTGTCTAGAGTCTGACCATGACGGAATTACCCGACCGCGCCCAAGTGGTGATCATCGGCGGGGGCATTGTCGGAGCGAGCGTGGCCTACCACCTAACCGAACTTGGTCTCACTGATCTCGTCCTAATTGAACAAGGGCAATTATCCTGCGGCACCACCTGGCATGCCGCGGGTCTTGTTGGGCAATTGCGGGCAACCGAAGGCGGGACCCGGTTGGTCCAATACTCCGCTGCCCTCTACCAGCGGCTAGAAGCCGAAACCGGTTTAGGGACGGGCTTCAAGCAATGTGGCGGTGTGACCGTCGCCCGCACCGAGGAGCGTATGACACAGTTGCTGCGCACTGCCGCGGCGGCCGATGCCTTCAATCTCGAGTGTGAAATCCTCACCCCGGCGGCCGCTAGGGATCGTTATCCGATCCTGGAAATTGCTGATTTGGTAGGCGCAATCTGGCTGCCGCTCGATGGCACCGCGAATCCAACCGACGTCACGCAGTCACTCGCCAAGGGAGCTCGCATGCGCGGTGCTCAGATCCTCGAGCGGGTCCGGGTGCTGGGCGTCACCACTGAATCTGTTGCGGTAACCGGAGTCCAGACCGACCACGGTGATATCGAGGCACAGATCGTCGTGAACTGCGCTGGTCAGTGGGCAAAAGCCATCGGCGCGATGTGCGGGGTTAATGTGCCGCTGCATTCGTCAGAGCATTTCTATGTCGTCACCGAGCAGATCGACGGTGTGGACCGCATGCTGCCGATTCTTCGCGACCCGGATGGCTATACCTATATGAAGGAAGAGGTAGGTGGCCTTGTTGTCGGGGGGTTTGAGCCGGTCGCTAAGCCATGGGTTGCCCCCGACCAGATCCCCTACCCATTCGAATTTCAATTACTCGATGAGGACTGGGATCACTTTTCTATCCTGATGGAAAGTGCGCTGCACCGAGTACCGGCGCTGCAGGAGACCGGAATCAAGAAGTTCTACAACGGACCCGAGAGCTTCACCCCGGATAACCAGTTTATTCTTGGCGAAGCCCCAGAGTTAAAGAACTTCTTCGTCGCCGCCGGCTTCAATTCCGTTGGCATTGCATCCGCTGGCGGTGCCGGCCGGGCGCTGGCGCAGTGGATTGTCGGCGGCGCACCCGCATCTGATCTAGTAAGTGTCGATATCCGCCGCTTCGCGCCATTTAATGGCAACAACCAATGGCTTAAAGCTCGTGTCGGTGAGGTTCTTGGGCTGCACTACGCGGTGCCGTGGCCTAATCGAGAGTTCCAGACCGCACGGCCCTTCCGTCGCTCTCCGGTACACCACCTGGTTGAGTCGGCCGGCGCCTCCTTCGGCTCGAAGATGGGCTGGGAGCGCCCAAACTTCTTTGCCCCAGCGGGATCTGAACCGGTCATTGAATACTCGTGGGGAAAACAAAACTGGTTGCCCTGGGTTGACGAAGAGCAACTCGCTACCCGTCAACAGGTTGCGCTTTTCGATGAAACCTCCTTTGGCAAGTTGCTGGTCAAGGGGCCGGATTCCTGCGCCCTTCTTCAGTGGCTTTGCACCGCCGACGTCGACGTGGAACCGGGCCGGGTGGTTTACACCGGAGCCCTCAATGCCCGTGGCACCTACGAGGCCGACGTCACAATAACGCGTATTCGGCAGGACGAATTTCTATGGGTCACCGGTTCTGCGTCCGTCAATCGTGATCGCGATTGGCTTTCGCGGCATATCGCGGTTGATCAACAGGTGACCCTGACCGACGTCAGCTCCGCCTACGCCGTGCTCGCCGTGATGGGCCCGAACTCACGTGAACTACTCCAATCCATTTCAAGTTCAGACTTAGGCAACGACGCGTTCCCATTCGCAACAAGCAGGGAAATAGATCTTGGCTATTTCACGGTACGTGCGACGCGCATCACCTACGTTGGTGAACTGGGCTGGGAACTTTATGTGCCGAGTGAATTCGCCGTGGGAATCTTCGACCTCCTCACCAAGCGCGGCCGAGATTTCGGGATTCGCAATGCTGGGTATTACGCGCTTAACGCGCTTCGATTGGAAAAAGGCTATCGCGCATTCGGCGTCGAACTCACCCCGGACTACACGCCCGTTGAAGCGGGGCTGCTTTTTGCCACCAAACTCAAGACCGATATCCCATTTCTAGGGCGGGAAGCAGTCCAAAGAATTAGGTCTGACGGACCAAAGCGCCGGCTCGTCTCCTTTACCCTCGATGATCCGTCGGTGATGATGTGGGGCGGGGAGTTACTCCTTCGTAATGGCGTGGCCGGCGGCAACGGGCAGGTGACCTCTGCCGCCTGGGGCACCGCCCTCGGTCGATGCGTTGGCTTGGCTTATGTCTGGGATCGTGCGGGCGGCGTGGTAACGCCTGATTTCATCAATTCGGCAAGCTGGCAGGTTAATGTCGGTGGCAACCTTGCTGCTGCCACCGTCTCGATGCGCTCACCATTCGACCCAGATTCCGCCCGCATCCGCTCCTAGGTGTAAAGCCAGGAACAAGTACCTCCGGGGGCTAACCCCGCAAATACCGTGATCTTGGCGATTAACCCATGTCATTTAATGCTTTCTCCGGTTAACTCCGAAGTGTCCTATTAGCCAGTTGACCGGGGAGTGAAGAAATGCCACATAGCGAAGTTTCAATACCAGTAAGCACCGCGCCGGTGGACCGGTTGGCCCTCGGTGTGAAATGGGTGCGTCCCGGCGCAGCCGGAATCAACGGCACGGTTGATCCTTCCTACGCCCCGGGGTTTGGCGGCTGCACCGTCTACTGCTTTGAGGGTGCCGACGAATAGTAAGCACAACCTAGCGCTCAACGGCAGCGGCCCGTATCGATTTCTGCTGTGCGGGTGCTGCCCGCTTTTATCGCCGCAGCAAGTTGCGAAGCGGTGATGGCATAACCGGTGTCTGAATCCCCAACCCCGGCACCGAAAACCATTCCCAGCACTTCACCACTTGGGCTAAGTAGTGGACCGCCGGAATTACCGGGCCGCACTTGACCGCGGAAGGCGTAAACCTCGCGCGCGACCCCGGCATGACCGTAGATGTCGTCACCGCGAGCTGTGACGACCGCCCTGATGCGGGCCGGGGTTGCCGTTAGATCGCCGCCACCGGGGAAGCCGGCCGCAACTGCCGCAGCGCCAGATGCAACGGGGGAATTTGCGAAGTCGAGTGGTCTCGCTCGAAGCTTCGCCACCAAGAGCACGGCGACATCGAGTTTCGGGTCGAATGCGACAACTTTCGCCGCTAAGTATTCGCCCTGATTTTCAACCTGAACTAAAGGCCGCTTGACTCCGGCAACAACATGGGCATTGGTCAAGACGTAACCGGTAGATACCACAAACCCAGAGCCACCTAACTTACTCAGGCATTCCTTGGCAGCACCCGTGACTCGCACAATAGAGGCACGTGCCGCCAGAATCTCCGAAGATTCAGCGGTTTTAGCGTCCGGGGTTTCAACGTCTGGGCCGGTAAATTCAAAGAGTCCAGAAAATACTCGCGGTGCTGCGGTGGCACTAACCGAGTCGCGCAGGCTGGTAAAGGTGTTGCGAGCGATATCGGGTACCAGTTTGTCGAGGCCGATAAGAACAGATGACTGCCGGATATTGGTCGTAACCGACGACTCAGGGAGATACGCGACCGCGCTTACGACAATCCAGCCCACTATTGCGACACCAAGAACATTTAGTGCCGCACCGGCAAGGCTGTCAACAAGGCGCACCGGACGCCAAGTGAGTCCGCCACGCAGACGCCTACCGAGAAAAGAGGTGAGCAGTTGTCCGAGGATCGCGCAAAGGATGATTGAAATAGCCAACACTGCAACCCGAAGGAACCCAGAGTCAGTGCGTTGGACAATTACATCTGGCAGGATGAATGCGGCTAAGAGTCCGCCGCCGATAAACCCAATAAATGACAAGAGGCCGGCGATGAAGCCTTGGCGCCAACCGGCCCACGCAAAAACGATGAGTACGCCGATGAGCACCCAGTCGACGATGTTCACGTGACCCCAACATCAATCATGCGCTCGGTATCCCAAGGTTTAGACCAGCCCACACGGTCGAACAGCTTTGAAAGCACACCAGCGGTGAATCCCCAAACGACCATATTGCGCACCGTGAAACCCGGGGCAATGTAACCGGACGGATGCCGCACGAGGCAGCGATTGGACGGATCGGTTAATTCGGCAACCGGGATGCGATGCACACTTGCAACTTCTGCTAAGTCCTTAGCGTGTACCGGGGAGGGGGCACGCCACCACCCAATCACGGGAGTGACTACAAAATCGTTTACGGGCACCCATAGATCGGGTAGTTGACCGAAGATAACCACACCTGTCGGATCAAGACCGGTCTCTTCACACGCTTCGCGCAGCGCCGCCGCGGCCGCGTCCTCGTCGACGTCGTCAACAGCTCCGCCAGGAAATGCCGGCTCGCCTGCATGCGTGCGCATAGAGCTCGCGCGTTCGATGAGCAAGACATCCGGGCCCAATTCACTTTCACCGAGTAGGACCAATACTGCGGAGTGCCGGCCTTGGCCGTCAGCGGGCACGAACCTCGTGATGCTCTCCGCCGTAATGTCCCGCATGACTTCGGCAACAGGTTGCAGCCAAGGCGGCAAAGTGGGCGCCACCAGTTCATCGACTACGCCAACCCGTGACCAAGCTCTCATGCCGGACCCTGATCTTTAACAAGTTTCTCCGCGGTTACCGGGTCGGTTGGCCCGGCACCGTAGGCCGGGCACCATTTGGCAATATTGCAGGCACCACAGGCCGGCTTTTTCGCATGGCACCGGCGGCGTCCGTGCCAGATCACCAACTGCGACATTCGAGTCCAGTCCTTGCGCGGAAACAAGGCCATCAAATCCGCTTCAATCTTGGTCGGATCACTTTGGGTGGTCCAACCAAAGCGCCGAGCCAGCCGCGCGACATGGGTATCAACTGTTATTCCCGGCACCCCGAATGCCTCGCCCAGCACCACGTTGGCTGTCTTGCGCCCAACCCCTGGCAGGGTCACTAACTCGTCAAGTATTGCAGGCACCTCACCACCATAACGATCACAAAGTACTTGCCCGATACCTTGCAGCGTTGCCGCCTTCTGCCGGAAGAATCCGGTCGAGGCCACCACCGTCTCCAAGGTTTCCCGATCGGCGCCTGCGTAACTTGCCGCGTCCGGATACCTCGCGAACAGTTCCGGGGTGACTTTATTGACCCGCCGGTCGGTGCACTGGGCGCTCAGCACGGTGGCCGCCAGCAGCTCAAGTGGGGTGGTGAAGTCTAATTCACATCGCACATCCGGGTACTGCTTTGCCAATGAAGCCAACATCAACCGAGCACGCTTCTTGGTGGTTCCCGGGTCTTCCACCCCCCCAGCGTATGTCGGCGGCTGTTACCTAAACCGCAGGCGCACCCGCCGTCTTGTCCCTCACCGCCAGGTACGGCACAATGGGGGTGCTTCGACAAGGCGGGTACACCAGCACCACGAAGTCACGGAGGTGATCATGGAAGACGTGTTCATGCAAGCTCCGATGTTCACTGCCCTCGACGCTGAAGCCGCAACAGCCTTGCGTGCTTGCCTCACCGAACAAAGCCTCACCAAAGGCGGCATTCTTTTTGCCGAAGGCGAGCCGGGTGATCGCCTGTATGTGATCCTCGACGGCAAAATCAAATTGGGTCAGACCTCGCTCGATGGTCGCGAGTCACTGCTTGCAGTTCTTGGCCCCGGCGAGATGTTCGGCGAATTGAGTTTATTTGACCCCGGGCCGCGGGCCTCAACCGCAACGGCCCTGACCGATGCGGTTGTCGCTGGCCTTGGCCACGATCAGTTAAGCCCGTGGCTGACAGGCAGACCTGAACTTGCAAGTGCACTACTGCAGGGTCTCGCGCGGCGCCTGCGGCGCACCAACGAGACCATGGCCGACCTAGTCTTCTCGGATGTTCCCGGTCGGGTGGCTAAGGCGCTGATGGATCTGGGTGAAAAATTCGGTGAGATTACTCCCGAGGGTCTGCTCGTCACCCACGACATGACCCAAGAGGAAATCGCGCAGCTGGTAGGTGCCTCCCGCGAAACCGTCAACAAGGCACTTGCCGATTTCACCCACCGGGGCTGGATTCGCCTCGAATCGCGGCAGGTGATGGTGCTCGATGTCGAGCGCCTCGGCCGCCGCGCCCGCTAGTCAATTTCTATCGAAATCTCACCTGCATCACGTAGATACTGCAACTGAGCGCGCACCGATAGTTCGGCGGCCGGCCACAGATCACGCGGGGTGTTGGCGTACACAACCGCGACAACGTCCGCGGTTGAACCTGCACCCGCCGTAACCGCATCGCGTATGTCATCAAGTCGAGCAATTCGATGATCTAGATAGGCCGTCAGGATCCCGCCGGGGGCTTCAAGCAGCGGCCCGTGCCCGGGCAAGATTGCCTTGATCCCTTCGCGCTCAGTTAAATCACGTAAGCGCGCCAAGCTCACCAAGTACTCACTAAGACGCCCATCGGGCCAAGCCACCACGGTCGTGCCGCGGCCCAGCACCGTGTCGCCGGTTAGCAGTGAACCTTCGTCCGGGAGCAGGAAGCACACACTGTCGGAGCTGTGGCCCGGAGTGGCAACGACTCGCACCACCAGATCACCGGCTGCCACGACATCATCCGTCGCCAAACCCTCGGTGCCGTACCGGTGCATCGGATCGACCGCGCGCACCGGGGCACCGGTTAGCTCACCAAGACGTCGCGCCCCTTCGGAGTGGTCGATGTGGCCGTGTGTCAAGAGAATTGACGTAATCCGCGCTTCGCGATCCGCAACCTGCGCGATCACTGCCGCCAGGTGGCCTTCATCACTTGGACCGGGGTCGACGATGATCGCCGCAGTAGCTCCCGGCGCTTGCAGCACCCAGGTGTTGGTGCCGTCTAGAGTCCAAGGTGACGGATTGGGCGCTAACTCGCAAGTAGCAGCGGTCGTCTTGATTCCGCTTACCCATTTATCAGCTGAACCGATAAATGGAAGCACTCGTCCGGTCATCGATGCAGCCCGGTGAGTTCGGATAACTTCGGCGCCGGCTGGTTAGCAATCAGGATTTCGCCGGTGTCGGCATCAACGATCGACCACACCTCTGTGCCGTCAGCATCTTTACTCGGGCGTGGCAATTGCGGTTTAATCTCACGGCTACGGGCTGCCGCGATGAGATCTTGCTCATTGTCGAACTCGGCCAGCCACTGCAGCACCATGAGAGTTGGCATGAGCAGTGGCAACCGGCCGGCCGCCGTTTCGGTTAATGCTTTAGCCGGGGAAATCCAGGTAGCCAGATCGGTCTCGGTACTTATTGAGGTTGCCGTTTGCCCTAGCGGCATCTTGGCCAGAAAAAAGCGCGCGCTGTATCGCACCGGTACGAACTCTGGGGTAACCCAGTGGTCAGCAAATACGAGATCACCAGGTTGCTGTTCGAGAACCACTCCCGTCTCTTCGAATACTTCACGTACCGCGCAATTAATGTAGCTCGTTAATTCGTCAACGTTGCTGACATCATCATTATCAACGCTTCCGCCGGGAAAGACATACATGCCTGGGGCAAACCGCATGGTAGCCGACCGGCGCATCAAGAAAGTTTCAAATCCGGTCACGGCTGCGCGCATTAAAATGACGGTTGCCGCTGGCCGCGCCTCTGCGATTAACATTTCTTAATTAGAAATCTCAACGATCATCTCGACCTCCACCGGTGAATCAAGCGGCAGCACTGCCACTCCTATGGCAGACCGCGCATGCGCACCGGCATCGCCAAAAGCCTCACCAAGTAGGTTGCTCGCCCCGTTCATCACACCCGGCTGCCCGGTAAAATCCGGGGCGCTGGCGACGAAACCTACTACTTTGACAATGCGCACCACCCGGTCAAGATCGGCGATTACCGACTTGACAGCCGCAATGGCGTTAAGTGCACATTGCCGCGCCAAATCCGCTGCGTCTTCTTGGCTTACCTCGACTCCGACCTTGCCGGTGCGCGGGAGTTTGCCGTCAACAAAAGGTAACTGGCCAGACGTGAAAACATAATTACCAGTAACTACCGCTGGCACATATGCCGCTACCGGCGCTGCGACCTCGGGCACCGTCAAGCCAAGAGCGGCTAATCGATCTTCAACGCGCGAAAGTTTCACAATCACGAACTCCTATTGGGTTAGGCAAGGGGGCGCTTTAGATACGCAACCATGTTCTCCGGATTAGGGCCGGGCACCACCTGCACTAACTCCCAGCCGTCTTGGCCCCAGGTATCGAGTATCTGCTTGGTCACATGGACTAGCAATGGCACGGTCGCGTACTCCCATTTGGTCATACCGCAGCGTAGTACTCGTCCACAAAATGGTCGAGGCCGCTGGTTGCATCTAGACTGGGGCAGTGCAGGACATCAGGTGGCCGGGTGTGGCATTGCATGTGGTTTCCGGCAAAGGAGGTACCGGCAAAACTACCGTAGCCGCCGCTTTGGCCCTAGCCTTGGCCCATCAAGGGCAACGCACTTTATTGATGGAAGTCGAAGACCGCCAAGGCATCGCTCAACTATTCGATACTGCTCCCCTGCCCTACGAGGAACGCAAAATCGCGGTGGCCCCCGGAGGCGGCGAGGTCTGGGCGCTCGCAATAAATGCCCAAGAAGCCCTACTTGACTACCTCGACACCTTCTACAACTTACGTCGGGCCGGCTCGGTGCTACGACGCATGGGTGCAATTGATTTTGCGACCACGATTGCCCCGGGCTTGCGCGATGTGCTTTTGACCGGAAAGGCGTGCGAGGTAGTGCGCCGGATAGACAAGCGGGCACCCAACGCCTACAGCGCAATTGTTCTTGATGCGCCGCCAACCGGACGTATCGCACGCTTCTTGAACGTCAACGCCGAGGTATCGGGTCTGGCTAAAGTCGGACCGATCCGCAATCACGCGGATTTGGTAATGAGCGTCATTGCCTCACCCCGCACCGCGGTGCACCTGGTGACCTTGCTTGAAGAGATGCCGGTTCAAGAGACCATCGATGGGGTGGCTGACCTACGTGCCGCGAATTTGCCGGTAGGTGGCATCTTCGTGAACATGACTAGGCCACCGATGCTCACGGGCGAGCAACTGCAGGAGGCTCTTAGCGGGTCACTGCCCGCAGGAGATATTACGCAGGCCCTCGGGGACGCTGGGCTCACCGATAGCAGCGGGGCCCTGGTCACCGCACTGCTGCGCGAGGCAACTGATCACGCCCTCCGGGTTGACCTTGAAGCCCGGGAGAGTGAGCGCATTCTTGGGCTCGGGTTGCCAACTTTCCTGCTTCCGATGATTTCTGCGGGCATTGACCTCGGTGGTCTTTATGAGCTTGCGAACTTGCTCCGCGTGGATGGGGTGCGATGAAACTCAATGCACCTGTTCTCGACATAGATGCACTTATTAGTGACCCGTCAATCACCGTCATCGTTTGCACCGGGGCCGGCGGGGTAGGTAAAACCACCACCGCGGCCGCCCTCGCCCTCCGCGCGGCCGAACAGGGTCGCGATGTTTGTGTACTAACTATCGATCCGGCCAAGCGCCTGGCGCAAGCCATGGGCTTAAGCGTCCTTGATAACACCCCGCGCAAAGTTGATGGCGTTTCGGGGCCCGGAGGTAAAGGCTCATTGCACGCGATGATGCTTGACATGAAGCGCACCTTTGATGAGGTGGTCGAAGGGCACGCTGACCCTGACCGCGCGCAAGCAATTCTCGATAATCCTTTCTACCAAGCACTTTCTTCATCATTTGCCGGCACCCAGGAGTACATGGCGATGGAGAAACTCGGGCAACTACGAGCCAGAGCGAGCGACGAAGGCACTTGGGATCTGATAATCGTCGACACTCCTCCCTCGCGCAGCGCCCTTGACTTCTTGGATGCCCCCGAGCGCCTAGGTTCATTCTTGGACGGGCGATTCATTCGCATCCTGACCGCACCAGCACGCGGGGCGGGCCGCGGCATCGGCAAAATAGCCGCCTTCAGCTTTGGATTATTCACCAGCGTGCTCAACAAGATTCTTGGCTCGCAGGTGCTAGCCGATGTCGGCAGTTTTGTCGCAGCCATTGATACCACCTTCGGTGGCTTTCGCGAGCGAGCAGACGCCACCTACAAGTTACTTCAGGATGACGGGACTGCCTTCATTGTGATCGCGGCCCCAGAACGCGACGCCCTACGGGAAGCTGCATTTTTTGTCGAGCGCCTGAAAACCGATGAAATGCCACTCGCCGGCCTCGTATTGAATCGGGTGCAAGAAGATAGTGAACTTGATTTATCAGCAGAACAGGCAACCGCATCGGCTGCGAAACTAGAGCGGCTAGACGGTAACCGGCGTCTAACCGCATCACTACTACGCCTGCATGCCGCTCGCCAACTAATCTGTCTCAGGCAACTGCACCTAGCGGAGCGGTTCACCGCCGCCCACCCGGGTGTTGCCGCAACGACCGTCCCGGCGCTTCCCGAAGACGTACACGACCTTGCCGGGCTACGTGCAATTGGCGAATTACTGGCTAGGAAGCCCGAACTGAAGTCTCGCTCAAAATAACTTGGCGTTCGAACTCACCGTGCGCGGTCTCAAGCAGCACACGCCAGGAAGTCACATTGGGCCGGCGGCGAAGCAGTGCGCGGCGCTCGCGCTCGGTCATGCCACCCCAAACCCCGAACTCCACCCCATTGTCGAGGGCATCGGCGAGGCACTCGGTGCGGACCGGACACCCCAGACAGATGTTCTTTGCTCGCTTTTGGGCGGCTCCTTGGACAAAGAGGGTGTCGGGATCAGTGCCCCGGCAAGCGGCATCAGCGGCCCAGTCACGCTTGAACGTCATACTCGCTCCACTCAATCGGTTTACATGAGGAACTATTCACTGCCTACCCACCGAGGCGGGGGGGTGTCGTGAACTATCCCCCTGCGCCCTAGCCGGCGTCAATAGTTTTGCCAGACCAGTTTTCCGGCGGCCAGATTTCCGGCGGCCAGTTTCCAGGCAACCGGGGCCTACTGGTGTGGCTGGTGCCCCCGGGGGAACCAAGCGACTTACGCTGGACGTCTCATGAGCATGCAGCCGCCCCCAGATACGCCCGCGGGTAAGCGCCGGGCCGGGCCTTTGGGTGCTCTCGTGCGGATAGGGGCCGTTTTGGCGGTGGCCGTGGTTTGCGGGCTGGTGCTGGGCCTGATGGCGCTGCCCTTCGTGGGCGGTGCCGGGGTGGCTGCCCGCAACGTGGTCCAAAGTTTTGAAAGCCTGCCGGACTCGATCCAGACACCGCCGCTCCCTGAGCGCACCAGGATTTTGGCCGCCGACGGCACCGAGTTGGCCGTGCTCTACTACCAAAACCGGGTGGAGGTGCCCCTGCTCAGCGTCGCACCCTTAATGCGGCAGGCAGTGATCTCGGTCGAGGACTCCCGCTACCTAAACCATCACGGGGTAGACCTACGCGGGGCTTTACGAGCCTTGGTTAGTAATACCTCCGCCGGCGGCGTGCAAGAAGGCGCCTCGACGTTGACCATGCAGTACGTCAAGAACGTGCTGGTTAACGAAGCGACTTCTGCCGAAGAACTAGCCGCCGCCCGCGGGCAAAGTACCCAGCGCAAACTTCGCGAGGTGCGTTATGCCTTGGCACTTGAACGTCAGTACACCAAAGCGGAAATTCTGGAGCGCTACCTCAATATTGTCTACTTTGGCGGCGGTGCCTACGGAGTCGAGGCAGCGGCTCGTCGTTATTTCTCGAAATCCGCGGCCGACCTCACTCTTGCAGAGTCGGCAACTTTGGCCGGTATCGTGCAGCAGCCCGTGGCATTTGACCCACTTCGTAACCCCGAACTCTCCCAAAAACGTCGTAATGTCGTGCTGGGGCGGATGGCCGCCCAAGGATATGTCTCGCCGGCGGAAGCCGAGCAGGCCAGCTTGATTCCAATGGCCTCGACTCTTCGACCCAACAGCGTCGCGAATGGTTGCACTACTTCGTACGCCCCGTTCTTCTGCGACTACGTGCTGCAGACCATTCGCACCGATCCGACCTTTGGTGATTCGCCCGAAGCCCGCGAAGCTTTTCTGCGCCGCGGTGGCTACACCATCCGCACCACCTTGGATTCCAAAACCCAAGCGGGTGCGTTCACCGCCGTGACCGAGAAGATACCGATAGTCGATGACAGTAAGCGTGCTGCGGCAATCAGCATGATTCAGCCTGGTACAGGCAATATCTTGGCGATGGCGCAGAACCGACTATGGGGAACGTCTGGTGTTGGCCGCACCACCTATAACTACAACGTCGACCGCGCCTACAACGGCACCATAGGCATGCAAGCCGGATCTACCTTCAAGATATTTACCCTGGCTGCGGCGCTCGAAGCCGGGATCTCACCACTTGAGCCGATTCGTGCACCCTCTCCGAATACCTTTCAAGGGTTCGTCAACTGCGAGACCGGCGCATCATTTGGGCCGGTGACCGTGCGCAACTCCACCGGTGCCGGCACTTTCGGCATGGCGCAGGGCACCGCCTACTCAATTAACACTTACTTCATGGCACTTGAAGAACGCACCGGACTTTGCCGGCCGGCTGAAATTGCCGAATCCATGGGTGTTTTCCGTGGCAGTGGTGAACCGCTACTTCGGGTGCCATCCTTCACCCTCGGCACCATGGAGGTCACTCCACTTGCGATGGCTAATGCCTATGCCACTTTTGCAGCACACGGCCTCCATTGCCAGCCTAGGGTGATTTTGGAAATCCGCGATCGCGCCAATAAGTCGCTCCCGGTGCCGCCAGAAAAATGTGAGCAGGTACTGGAGCCAAATATCGCCGATACCGTCACCGCCCTACTGACCGGTGTTATCGATGGTCCGATCCAAGGGCGGACCGGCGGTGCGATGTCACTCGCGGATCGACCCGCCGCTGGAAAGACGGGTACCACCAACGAGTCAGCGGCGGTTTGGTTCTGCGGCTTCACCCCCGATATCGCAGCCGCGGTTTGGGTTGGTGATCCACGCGGTGGCTTCGCCTACCCGATGAAAGACGTCACGGTCAACGGCAAGTACTACAGCCAAGTTTTCGGCGGCACCTTGCCCGGACCCATCTGGCAGCAGGCGATGGAATCTGCCCTAGCCGGTACGTTGCCTACCGATTTCGTACTCACTGCCGATTACGGTTTACGGCCGGCTCGCGGGCTAACCAGCCTGCCCGGATTAATCGGAGTCGACACCGGCGGCGATGTATTTACCTTTGATAACTCCAATGCGGACGGGGTAGACCCAAATGCACCCGACCCCGCCGCACCCGACCCCGCAGCACCCGACCCCGCCGCACCGCTAGAACCAGCCCCCGAGGTGCCAGTTACGCCACCTGCCCCGACGCCGGCCCCGACGCCTGCCCCGACGCCTGCCCCTACGCC
>BJGE01000048.1 GCA_014190275.1 Actinomycetes bacterium
GCCTCGCCGCTGAAACCTATGGCATTAACTTGCTGACCGGGATCCACGGGACCACCTTGCTGGCCGTGGTCGGGCAATTTTCCGACCCTGCCAAAGCCGCCCGACTGTTGGCCCCGCACTTTGGTATTGGTCCGGTGGTTTACAGCGATATCGTCAGTGGCTTCGAGCAAGTCCCCGAGGCCGCCCGAGCGACGATCTCGGGGTTAAAGGCCGCTCCCGGCTGGGCCGATGCACCCCGCCCCGTCGCGACGGTGGAATTACTTCCCGAGCGCGCCTTGGCCGGTGACCGCGAAGCTGCCGCCGAGCTAATTGCTTTGGTCTACCCGCCGTTGGCCGCCGAGCCGGCCCTACTGGCCACAGCCAGCAGTTACCTAGAACAGTCCACCTCCCTCGAGGCGACCGCCCGCGCCTTGTTCATTCACCCCAACACCGTCCGATACCGCCTGCGGCGAATTACCGAGTTAACCGGATTTAGCCCCACCGATAACAGGGGCAACTTCACCCTTAGGCTGGGTTTGACTTTGGGGCGTCTCTTGTAGGATTCCTACAATATTCATTCAACGACATTGGCGCCCCCAGCAGTGCGAGGGCCACTACTTTAGCGGAAGGCTTACCCCGTGCTCGTAGTCGTCGCCCCCGGTCAAGGTGCCCAAACCCCCGGCTTTTTATTACCTTGGCTGGATACCCCCGGGGTCCGCGAACGCCTTGAGTGGCTTGGCGCCGTCAGCGGCGTCGACCTAATCGCCCACGGCACCACCTCTGACGCCGACACCATCCGCGATACCGCCATCGCCCAACCACTCATCGTCGGCGCCGGCTTGGTCACTTTGCTCAGTTTGTTCCCGCATCCCTCGACCGGGTTCACCCAGATCGGCGCGGGTGCTGGCCACTCGGTCGGCGAGATCACCGCCGCTGTAGGGGCCGGGGTGCTGTCCGCCGAGCAGGCCATGGTTTTTGTCCGCGAGCGCGGAAAAGCAATGGCTGCGGCGGCGGCCGTCACCGAGACCGGGATGAGCGCGGTACTTGGTGGTGACTTCGAGGCCGTAACTGCCAAGGCAAAGGCGTACGGGCTTACCGCCGCCAATATCAATAGCTCAGGCCAAATAGTGGTGGCCGGCACCATGGCGCAGCTGGCTGCCTTCACCGATGACGCACCCGAAGGCGCCCGCGTTCGACCACTCGATGTGGCCGGGGCATTTCACACTACCCACATGGCACCTGCGGTCGCGGTACTTGGTGGTTATGCCAAATCTATTTCCACCCACGACCCCAGACTGAAATTGATCTCGAATGCTGATGGTCAAATAATTCATGATGGTCGCGAAGTACTGCGCAGGTTGGTGTCACAGGTCAGTAACCCAGTTCGTTGGGACCGCTGTATGGAGACGATGGGCGATCTGGGTGTTACTGCGGTAATCGAGATTCCCCCCGCGGGTACCTTGACCGCACTAATTAAGCGCGCACTGCCCGGTGTGCAAACCCTTGCCGTGAAGACTCCTGAAGATCTCACGGCAGCTTGGGCGCTGATCGCTGAGCATGGCTCGGTGTCAGCGATCAGCTCGCAGCCGACCTGGCGCCTACTCATTGCACCCGTCAAGGGCACTTTCCGGCAGTTACTACACACCCCGGCCGGCGATGCGCTGGCCCAAGGTGCCGTCATCGGCCAAGTTGATACTTTGCGAGACAGCACCGAGGTGCTGGCACCGCACGGTGGGGTCATCGTGGAGTGGCTGGTGCATGACGGTGACCCGGTCTCACCGGGTCAACCTCTGGTTCGGCTGCATCCGATGGCCCAGGAGGCAACCGGATGACCTCCGCAATCAAGACCTCAAGTGGGGCCAAGTACGCGAAGATCATGTCGGTCGGTGGTTACCGCCCCGAACGGATTGTCACGAATGCCGAAATTTGCGAACATATTGACTCCTCCGATGAGTGGATCCGCGAGCGCTCCGGCATTATCGAACGCCGGTATGCCGCACTTGATGAAACCGTGGTCGATATGGGTGCGGCGGCAGCGGCGCAAGCCCTCGAAAGATCAGGAATAGCGCCAGAGCAGATCGGCATGGTGCTAACCGCAAACGTCACGCACCCGTACCAGACACCTTCAGCCGCAGCCGAGATCGCATATCGAATAGGGGCGGTAACTGCCGGTGCCTTGGATATCGCTGCCGCATGTGCAGGTTTTTGCTACGGCGTGGGCCTTGGGAACGACCTTGTCTGCGGTGGTACCGCGAACTACGTCATCGTCATAGGAGTTGAAAAACTCTCAGACTGGACTGACCCTAAAGATAGAGGCAGTGCCTTTATTTTTGCTGACGGTGCTGGCGCGGTTGTTATTGGCCCCTCGGACACACCCGCGATCGGCCCGACAATCTGGGGCGCCGACGGGTCGCAAAAGGACGCCATCACTATGACCCAGTCCTGGATTGAGTACCGCAAGAACGGTGGCGAAGTCTTCCCAAATTTGGTTATGCAAGGCCAGCAGGTCTTCCGCTGGGCCGTCAGCGAGATGCCTAAGGTGGCTAGCCGCGCACTTGATGCAGCAGGCGTGCAACTAGCCGATCTTGACGCTTTTATTCCGCATCAAGCAAATATGCGAATAACCGACGCCATCGCCAAATCCCTGAAATTACCCGCGCACATTCCAATTGCCCGGGATATCGCGTATACGGGCAACACATCAGCGGCTTCGGTGCCGCTGGCAATGGATAGCATGCTCGCAGCCGGCGAAATCCCAAGTGGCGGCACCGCACTGCTGATCGGGTTCGGCGCGGGCTTAGTCTACGCAGCGCAGGTCGTCATCCTCCCCTAGCTTCACCCACCTACTAACCCCCAGATAACACCCGGATAACAAAAAGGCACCACCAACAGGAAGGGAACAATATGAGCCAGCAGATCCTCGAGGGCCTTGCCGCCATCGTGAACGAAGTAGCCGGAGTCCCGGTTGCTGATGTCCAACTCGACAAGTCATTTATTGATGACCTTGATATCGACTCACTGTCCATGGTCGAGGTGGTTATCGCGGCCGAAGATAAGTGGGGCGTGAAAATCCCCGACAGCGAGGTCAAGAACCTCAAGACAGTTGGCGATGCCGTCACATTCATCTCTGCAAACGTCAAGTAGTGATACCGCGGGGTTGCTGAATGCAGCCCCGCGGCTCACGGACAACCGAACGAGGAGCTGGCCATGACCCGTCAAGTAGTCATCACCGGCCTCGGGATGACCACCCCCGTCGGCGGCGATGTCGAAAGCTCCTGGCGCACGGTCCTTGCCGGTACGCCGGGCATCAGTATCATCAATGAACCTTGGACCCATGATCAGCCTTCGAAGATTGCGGGCATCATGGCCGTTGACCCGGCGAGCTGCCTGGCACCCCATGAAGCCAGAAAACTAGACCGTTCGCAGCAGGCCGCGATTGTCGCCGCCCGCGAAGCCTGGGCAGACGCCGGCGCCCCCGAGATTGATCCGGACCGCCTCGGCGCGGTGGTGGCGACCGGCATGGGTGGGCTGATCTCACTGATTAGCTCCTACGACTTACTACTTGAGCGCGGTGCATCACGGATCTCCCCGCATATGGTCACGATGATCATGCCCAATGGCTCAGCTGCTCAGATAGGCCTTGAAATCGGAGCGCGAGCCGGTGTCCACACCCCGGTCAGTGCCTGCGCTTCCGGCGCTGAGGCCATTTCTTATGCGGCGCGGATGATTCAAGAGGGCCGGGCCGATGTCGTGGTTGCGGGCGGTACCGAGGCTGTTATCCACCCCATCACGATGGCGGGCTTTGCCGCAATGCGGGCGCTGTCGACCCGCAATGATGACCCGGCGGCCGCCTCGCGCCCCTACGACATTGACCGCGACGGCTTCGTCATGGGTGAGGGGGCCGGGATTATGGTGCTTGAGTCCGCCGAGTTCGCCGCCGCACGCGGGGCGAAGATCTACGGGGTTTACGGCGGTTCGGGGCTCACCTCTGACGGTCATCACATTGCCCAGCCAGATCCGCAGGGTCGCGGGGCCACCCGAGCCATCGCCGAGGCACTTGCTGATGCTGGCCTAAGCGCCAGCGACATCGTGCACGTTAATGCCCACGCCACCTCGACACCGCAGGGCGATATCGCTGAAAGCGCCGCGATCTTGGCGGCCCTTGGCTCCCACACCGGAAATGTCGCGGTCACCGGGACCAAGTCAATGACCGGACATCTACTCGGTGGCGCCGGAGCAGTTGAATCGATCTTCACGGTGCTCGCACTGCGCGATCGACTCGTGCCGCCGACAGCAAACCTGCACAATCTTGATCCGCAAATCAATCTCGACGTTGTGGGCGGTGCACCGCGGCCGCTGCCCGCCGGTGATATCGCCGCGCTGAACAACTCATTCGGGTTCGGTGGCCACGACGTGGCCCTAGTTTTCCGGAGTGCCTGAGATGACCGAGGTCGCCGCCGTCGCACTTGACCCGCGCTCGCCCCGGGCCCGCTTAGCCAACCTCTTTGACGATGGCCAGTTCGTCACGATCACCCCTGATGATGACCGCGGGGTTCTAGCAGCTGTGGGCCGGGCGAATGGCGCCAATGTCGTCGCCTTTATCACCGACCCCACCGTGCAGGGTGGAGCGATGGGCAGCGCCGGCTGCCGCGCGATCGTCACCGCATACGACAGAGCATTTGCCGACTCGGCGCCCATCATCGGCATCTGGCACTCCGGTGGTGCGCGCCTGCGCGAGGGCGTCGCCAGCCTTGATGGAGTAGGGCGCGTTTTCGCGGCCATGACCCGCGCCTCGGGCAAAGTGCCGCAGATCTCTGTGGTCCTCGGTCCCGCCGCGGGCGGCGCCGCCTACGGGCCGGCCTTGACCGACATCGTGATCTTGGCTCCAGCCGGCCGCATATTCGTTACCGGACCTGAGGTGGTCCGCTCCGTCACCGGCGAGGACGTTGACATGGAAAGCCTCGGCGGGCCGGAACCGCACGGCCGCCGAAGCGGTGTAGTGCACATAGTCGCCGACAGCGAACAAGATGCTCTAGATCATGCGCGCACCCTCGCGGCACTCCTTGGTCATCAAGGCTCACTAAACCTTGATGCGGTGGACGATGTTGACCTTGGCGCACTCCTGCCCGAGTCGGCGCGTCGGGCGTATGACGTCCATCCACTCATTGAGGGTTTCCTCGATGCCGGCAGCTTCGAGGAGCTGCATACCAGGTGGGCCCCAAATATCGCCGTTGGCCTCGGGCGCCTTGGCGGACGCACCGTCGGGGTCGTCGCGAATAACCCAATGCGTCTTGGCGGCTGCTTGGACTCTTCTAGTGCCGAGAAGGCCGCACGATTCGTGCGCATGTGCGATGCCTTCGCCGTGCCACTTATCGTGCTCGTTGACGTACCCGGCTACCTGCCGGGCCTTGGTCAAGAATGGGAAGGTGTGGTTCGCCGCGGCGCGAAACTACTTCACGCATTCGCTGAGTGCGTCGTGCCCAGGGTTACCGTGGTCACGCGCAAGGCTTATGGCGGCGCCTTCGTTGCCATGAATTCATCCTCACTCGGCGCCACCCGTGTCTTCGCTTGGCCAAGTGCCGAAGTCGCGGTTATGGGTTCGGTTGCCGCAATTCGGATACTTCATCGCCGCCGCCTTGCCGACGTACCGGAGGATGCTCGCGCCCAAGTTGAACTCGAACTTGCCGCCGAACATGAAGTTATCTCCGGCGGCATAACCAAAGCAGTTGAATTAAATGTGGTCGATGAAGTCGTTGAACCGAGCCTAACCCGCCGCGCCGTTGCCAAGATCATCCTTAACACCCCAGGGGTGCGTGGACTGCACGGCAATATCCCGCTTTGAAGTCACGCGGTGTTGGGTTCGTGCCGGCGGTCACACCACCGCGTGCAATACCCGAACGGTTGCGCCTTCATGGGCGCACCGAAATGGCTCCAACTCCTCATCCCAAGGCTCGCCGATAAGTCGGGCTATCTCGGCTACCAGGCCTCCGGCCACATTGGACTGGGAAATTGCGCTGCGCAGACGGTTCTCCGAGACGGTCACATCGCCGTTCTCACTAATATCCGCCCGGAACAGCCCAAGGGCTGGCGTTGCTGCGAACCGCTCACCACTTCTACCAGGTGACGGATCTTCAGTTACTTCATGGCGCACCTGTTTGAAAGCCAATAGGGCGCTGGCGATCTTGGCCCCGCTGCCCACCGGCCCCGCCCAGAGGATCTCCGCCCGCATGGCACCTGGCTCGATTGGCTGCTCGGCCCAATCCACGGTGGCGGGTTTGCCGAATAGCCGGGTTAGGGCCCAATCCAAATGCGGGGTCACCGCCCGCGGGCAGGAGTGAATGAATACGACGCCGTGCCCCTTACCGCCAAACGCCCCGGCCGCGCCGCTGCTACCTATCTCCACGTGAACGGTCATCTTGCCTCCTTGGTTTCGAGTTCGCCTTCCCCAGCGCCTCGAACCAAAGAACCTCTAACCAACTTGCCTAGAACTGACCGCCCCGAACTGACGGCCCCGTCGCCCACTTCCGCTAAGGGTAACCCGGTATGCTTCGGCTATCGCGAACGGCTCGCGCATACCTGGAACTCTCGGAGGCATCATGGCCCTGGCCGCCCCATCCCCCCGTGTTGAACCCCGCGTTATTGCCGACGTAGTGGGTCAAACCTGGCTTCGCCAGCTCGCCCTGATCGGCGGTGGGGCGATTTTCGTGGGCCTGTCGGCTCAAATCGCCTTCTACCTCCCCTGGAACCCTGCGGTTCCAGTGACCTTACAAACATTCGCGGTAATTTTGACCGCTGGCGCCCTAGGCTCAATGAGGGGCGCAGCCGCCATGGCGCTTTACGCTTTACTCGGCTCAATTGGCCTACCTTGGTTCGCCCAAGGTAGTAGTGGTTTTGGTGGACCGGCCTTCGGCTACATCATCGGCTTCATCGTCGCCGCCTTCGTTGTCGGCCGCATCGCAGAGCGGGGGGCGACCCGCTCCTTCCTTCGCTCCGCTGGCCTGATGGTTTTAGGCAGTGTCATCATCTATGCCATCGGGGCCACTTGGCTGAAGTACGCACTTGGAATTCCTTGGTTTGGCGCAGATTCCGCTTGGTCCTACGGAGTCAAGGACTTCATCATCGGAGACTTAATCAAATTGTTGGCCGCGGCTGGTCTTTTACCACTCACCTGGAAAGCCTTGAAGAAGTCCGGCCTGAGCCAGTAGCCGCACCTAGCGAAACTGGCTTAAACCAGGGTCGCTAGCACTTCATCAACCATCTCGGTGGTGGTTCCTGGGTGCAAGAACACCAGCCGTCCGACTGTTTCGCCGCGCCAGGAACTGTGGGTGACGAACGCGGTTTGATCGCGTAGCAGCCGGTGGCCCCAGGCCTCGTAATCTGCCTGGGTCCAGCCCAGCCGGCGAAAAAGGATAACCGATAGGTCCGGTTCGCGGATCAACTCAAGTTGCTTCGACATCTGAATCCGCTCCACCGCGTACTTCGTCATTGCTAGCGAGTAGTCGACCGCATCTCGGTAGGCGTCAATTCCATTAACGGCTAGTGAGAACCAAAGAGCCATCCCTCGAGCCCGCCTGGTCAAGTGATACGCCAGATCGCTCGGGTTAAAGTCATCATCGTCTTCATGGATTACATCTAGATACGACGCGTTTTGCGTATGCACCGCCTTTGCCAGTCGAGGGTCACGGTAGATAAGGGCGGCAGAGTCAAAAGGCGCAAACCACCACTTGTGCGGATCCATCACTATGGAATCGGCGAATTCAATACCGTCGTACCGATGGCGCAGCTGCCTCGACAGCATACCGGCGCCGCCATAGGCTCCGTCCACATGGAACCACCATCCATGCTCATTGGCAACCTTCGCAGCACCTGCCAAATCGTCGATGATACCCGCATTGGTGGTGCCGGCGGTTGCGACTATTGCGACTACCTCGTCGATATCTGGGCTGCCAGCAAGTGCCGCTCGAATATTGGCTTCGGTCATGCGCCCATCAATTGTCTGCACCACTAGGGCATCCATGGAAACGATATTCAAAGCACTCTTGATCGACGAGTGCGCTTGATCACTGACCAGCACCCGCATTCGCATTTCCGGAAGCCCCGCTTCAACACGCCGATACCGCGCAGTGTCGCGTGCGACCACCAATGCCGAGAGATTTCCGGCCGAACCACCAGACACGAATACCCCACCCGCCGACTCTGGTAACCCGGCGAGGTCGGCGAGCACGCGAAGTGCCTGGTTTTCTGCGATGACCGCCCCCGCAGCCTCCAGCCACGAGCAACCTTGTAGGGAAGCGGCCGAAACCACCATGTCGAAGAGTAAAGCTGCTTTGGTTGGAGCAGCCGGGATGAATGCAAAAAACCGCGGGCTGTCCGAAGATAAAATTGTCTCAGCAAGGTGGTCTACGTAGATATCCAGAACTTCCCTCGCCGGCCGCGGCCCATCACCAATTAGTCCCGCCATCACACCCTCTAGCTGCCGACGATCCCCTAGACCGTCGACCGAGGTATCGATCATCGCTAGGCGTTCCTTCACGTAATCGGTCATCAACTCGGTCATGGCCGGATCGAACCTATGCATGCGGTCGGCATTCGCCGGGAATACTGAAAATGGTGGAGCCGGGCTGGCAACTTCGGACGACACGGGGTGGCCTTTCCTTTCGCCGCGGCTAAAACACACGGTGGGCGCGCCGTCAGCCCATCTGCCAGCAGGCGCCACTTCAGAGTGTAGTGATCAGGGGTCCAACAGGCCGAAGCGCGCGTGCAGGCGTTGCAGTGGCACAGGTGCCCACCAGTTGGCACGGCCGGCTATCCGCATGAAAGCCGGTACAAGCAGTAGCCGCACAATCGTGGCATCGAGCAGGATCGCCACGGTGACACCAACACCTAGGATTTTTATATTGGTGACCGAAGCTGGAATGAATGCGGCGAAATTGACGGCTAACAGGAGCGCTGCCGCGGTGATAATGCCAGCCGATCGTTGCAGCCCAAGGGCGACCGATGAGGTGTTATCGCCGGTACGGTCGTATTCTTCCTTGATCCGAGACAGCAAGAACACCTCATAGTCCATCGATAGTCCGAACGCTACTATCGCGGTCAGCACAACCGTTGAAGTATCAATTGTGCCGGTGTTGACAAAGTCACCGACCAGCCAAGTCAGGTGCCCCTCTTGGAAAATCCAGACCATCACGCCGATGGCAGCGGACAGGCTCAAAATGTTTAGGATTATGGCCTTTATCGGCAGCAAGATACTCCCGGTGAACAAGAACAGCAGTATGAGCACGGACGCCAACACCCAGCCGAGCGCCCACGGTAGGACGCGCCCAATTCCCTGCTGCGAGTCCGTGTACTGCGCGGCGAAACCACCGATCAATACCCCCGCCGTGGGCGCCGGAATTGCACGCAACTGCGCGATGACAACTTCGGCTTCGGGGCTTCTAGGGCGCTCCGCGGACGTCGCAATCAATCTCGAGTACCCGCTCGAGGTCAAACCGGCACGGCCCGTCTGGTCACCGACCCGTGCACCACCCTCGAACAAGCCAGCGGGTGAATCCACGCCTTCAATACTTGCGACCATTGACAGCCGAGCCGCGTACGCTGCCACCGCTTCGGCATCGACACCGGCCGGCACCATGATGTCAATTGGCGCGCGTCCAAGCCCGGGAAAGTTCTCGGCCAGCGCTGCCGAATCCAGTGCCGAATAATTTTCACGAGGCAAAGCGCGCTCATCGATCTGACCGAACTTGGCTCCGAGCGCGGGCCAGGCCATGAGTAGCAAAACTGCAATACAGCCAACTGCCACCGGCCAGGGCCTGCGCATGATCGCCGTGGCCAAAGTCGCCCAACGGGCTCCGCGATTTGGCCTAGTGACCGACCGTCGAATTCGCAGTGAGTTAATACGTGCTCCAAACAGTCCAAGCGCGGCGGGAAGCACAATTACCGCACCGATCACCGCGAAGACTACGACCGAGATACCACCGTAGGCGAATGAGCGCAGGAAGAACTGCGGGAAGAAGAGCATCGAGGCCAAAGTCAAGGCAACGGTTACCCCTGAGAAGACCACCGTTCGGCCCGCACTAGCAACGGTGCGAACGACCGCGGTGCTCACCTTTCTTCCGCTGGCCAGTTCTTCGCGAAAGCGGCTCACGACAAGTAGCGAGTAGTCGATCCCGAGGCCAAGGCCAAGGCCGGTTACCAAGTTGAGCGCGAAAACCGACACATCAGTTGCATAGGTGAGAAGATAAAGAACGAAGAAGCTGCCGACAATCGATGCTAGACCTACGAGCAACGGCATCCCTGCCGCAACCAAACTGCCGAAGACGATCAATAGCAACATGATCGTCAGCGGGATGGCGATCGCCTCCGACCGAGCCAAGTCCGAACTGATCTGCCCAGTGATCGCCTGACTGACCACCGAGGACCCACCCAGATACACCTGCATGGCACCTAGATCAGCGGCTCTAACAATTTGTTTTACTTCATCGGTGATATCACTGTTCGACACCGCGCTAGCCGGGTCGTAGGTGATCAGCAAGACCGCTCCATTGCCGTCCGAGCTCTTAAGGGTCGGACTTCTCGTCAACCAGTAAGAATTAACGCGCTTCACCCCGTCAACAGAGGAAATCAAAGCGGTGAGGGACTTTCCCAAGGCTGCGAAACTTTCATCATCGGGTGAAACCCCACCCTTGAACGCGACGATTAAATCTGCATCTGGGGAATCAAAATCCACCTGCAGGATCTTTTCCACCGCCACCGAATCCGACCCAGGGTCATTGAATCCGCCGTTGTCAAGATTTGGAATGACTCGGAAACCGAGGATCGCAAAGACCGCCATGGCAATTAAAGTCGTTACGAAGATGAACCGGCGCCACCGATAGACAGCCTCGCCCAACCGCTCGAACACCGACAATTCCCTTCCAGCTTTAAGGCGCGACCACTTGATTTCACGTCAGTATGAAATACTTTATGCGCGCACCGAATTGGAGGCAACGTGACCTTGACCCCTAAACGGATTCTGGCGAGCAGCGGCGGGTTCATCTCCACCCCGGGGCTTTGGGGGGTGATGCGCCCTGGTGGCATCATGCTGGAGGCACTGCGCCTTTCGGGCCAGGACCGGCCGCGGGTGTGCCTGGTGCTGACAGCTAGCGGGGATAGCCCCGAATACCTTGCTGGCATGTATTCGGCTCTCGCGAATGCCGGCTGCGAGGCTGATCACCTAGCGCTCTTCACCCAGCCCAATCGGCCGGTTTCCGAAGCTATCGGACGCGCAGATGTGGTGTGGGTGGGCGGCGGCAGCGTCGCGAATTTACTTGCGCTTTGGTCTCTGCACGGGGTGGGCGATGCGATGCGCGAGGCCTGGGAGCGCGGCGCTATCTTGGCGGGAGTGAGCGCCGGCTCGATTTGCTGGCACGTTGGGGGGCCAACCGACTCATTTGGTGCAAAGTTGAAAGTCGTCACCAACGGCCTCGGCCTGCTCCCATACGGCAACGGGGTGCACTACGACTCCGAGGCTGGTCGCCGGCCCTTGTTACATGAGCTGGTTAAGGCACAAACGCTGCCAACTTCTTACGCAACCGATGATGGGATCGGGATTCTTTACGAAGGCACCGAACCAGTTGCGGTTATCTCGGACGCAGCAGGTGCAACCGATTCGGGGCCGGCCGCATACCGCGTTGAACTGGTAGACGGGGAGATAATCGAAACTAGGCTCGGGATCGGGCCGATTACCTAGAATTAGTTCCCTTGGTACCTAGTAATGCACGCAGCAGCACCGCAATACCGGCAATGAAGACGATCGCGCCCATGTAGGACCAGAAGATTTCACCGGTCATCGGGCTCCCCTTGAGGGCGCCGAGCCCTTGGAAGAACCAGACGACGCCGACCAGCATGAGGATTACGCCGCCGGCCACCACCCAAAGATTTCGCTTCTTCATGCCTCCCCTAACCCTTGCGATAGCAAACCCCAGCAGCGGTTTCCAGTACAAGTAAAGCTGCAAGACGCACGGTGCGCGCATCCGGTGCATCGATCGTCGCATCAACTTCGGTGATGTCAAGGGACGACACGCGCGGGTCGGCGCCTGCCAAGAATGCCGCCTGCCGCAACTCGTCGGCACTGATCCCACCCGGTGCGGCGGCCGGGCAGGCAGGTACCACCGCACGGTCACAGACATCAACATCAAGATCGACGTGAATTGGGCCGCCGCCGGCTCCCGCGATGGCTAGCGCCGCCGACATTGCGTCCGCCATCGACTTCGTGCGAAGGGCGGCGCGAGTGATGACGGTGATGCCCAATTCACGAGCCCGAGCCGCGTACTCAGGTGAGTTTGAAAAATCAGCAATGCCGATCTGGACCACCCTTGAACCAGATAATCCGGCCTCAATCAACCTTCGAACAGGTGACCCATTGCTCTCACCATCGCGTAAATCATGATGAGCGTCAAGGGTTATCAAGCCTGCTTGGGAGATCTTTTCACCCCATACCCCAACTGCCACCGAGTAGGTAATGGAGTTATCACCGCCGAGGGCTAACAGAAAACCCAGGTCTGCCCGCGAGTGCGCGAGTCGGGTCATTACTCGTTTCTCGCCGGCTGGTCCATCCGGATCCTCGATATCTCCGGCGTCTACCATCCGCAGTCTTGCGAGGTCGATTTCGTGCTCGATTGAATAAGTGGAGTAGCGAAGAAGTGCCTCCCGTACTGCCGCGGGCGTTGCATGTGCACCCGTCGGACTGATCGAAGTACGCCACGCTGGCACCCCAACCAAAGTCAGGTCGGCATCGGTTTTGCCACTCGCGGAAAAAGACTGGCCGGCCCGCGGCCAGCGGGGGTCACTTGGAAGCGGGGTCGCGTTCATACCCACTTCGCCTTCATATCGCGCCTTCCTTCATTCCAATTCGCCGGGAAAGTTCCGCTGCCGCCCGAATTGCATTAGTTGCAAGCCTAGAGCGTTGCGCGGCTGATGCCACATCGTCGGGGAACGTTAGACCAATCGACGCCACCGGGCGTCGATTATGGTCGCGCACGGCCACGGCCACCGAGGAAAACCCAGTAGTGACCATGCCTATTTCTTCGGCATAGCCAAGGTTGCGTTCCTCCTGAAGCAGCCGGCGCAATTCTGGTAATGACATCGGGCCGATGCCGGTGCGATCGACGAACGCAGCGCGGCTAGGAAACAGGGCCCGCACCTGCGCATTAGGTAGGTGTGCCAACATGGCGCGCCCCGAGGCCGTCAATGAAGCTGGTAGCCGAACCCCAACTTCAGCAACGATGGTGATCGGTCGCTTCGTGGACTCCTTCAATAGATAAAGGGTTTCCCGGCCGTGCAGCACGCCAAGGTGCGCCGCCAATGGGGTGGACGTGCCAGCCTGCACCACGAGCCGCGCCAGCAGGGGTCGGGCCAAGCGTTCCAGGGGTTCATTGCGCAGATAGGCGGCCCCGATCTCAAATGCGGTTACCCCAAGGCCCCAGCGGCGTTCCTCAGGGAAATGCACCACGAAGCCTTCGCGCTCCATGGCCGCGAGTAGGTGATAGGTCGAGGATCGAGGCAGGCCCAGGGCCGCCCCAAGTGCCGCAGCCGTCAGCGGGCCGGGGGCCTGGGCTAGCGCCCGTAGGGCCCCCATCGCCCGCGTGGCTGCTGGTGCATTGCCGGGCATCTGACTCCAAATTCTCGTATTTCAGACAGTTAACCAACCCAAGATAGCGCGCGCGGGCATCGGGGGGAGTCCAATTGCCCCATGACCTCACCTTTTGTCAGCGGCCCGCGCCCGGTTCGCGCCGGGACCGGCACCACTTTGACCGCACGCGGCTGGCAGCAAGAGGCAGCTTTGCGAATGCTGCAAAACAACCTTGACCCAGACGTCGCTGAGCATCCGGATGAACTTGTGGTTTATGGAGGCACCGGCAAGGCAGCACGCAACTGGGCCAGTTTCGATGCGTTGGTGCGCACGCTGACAAATCTAAAAGCCGACGAGACCATGCTCGTGCAATCTGGCAAGCCAGTCGGTGTGATGCAAACCCACGAGTGGGCACCGCGGGTACTCATCGCTAACTCGAACCTGGTCGGCGACTGGGCAAACTGGCCGGAGTTTCGCCGCCTAGAGCACCTTGGGCTCACGATGTATGGGCAGATGACCGCTGGCTCCTGGATCTACATTGGCACCCAGGGCATTTTGCAGGGCACCTATGAAACATTTGCCGCGGTGGCTGAGAAAAGATTCGGCGGCACTCTGGCAGGTACCCTCACCGTTACCGCCGGTTGCGGTGGCATGGGTGGTGCCCAACCCCTTGCCGTCACCATGAATGAAGGCGTCTGCCTAGTCATCGACATCGATGGCACCCGCTTGCGGCGCCGGGTCGAGACCCGCTATCTGGATGAGATAGCCGACAACCTCGATGATGCCATTGAACGTGCACTCGTTGCGAAAGCGCAGCGCAAAGCCCTCTCGATCGGCTTGGTCGGCAACGCAGCCTTGATCTTGCCGGAGTTACTACGCCGAGACGTGCCGATTGACATCGTCACCGACCAGACATCAGCACATGACCCACTGTTCTATATTCCTGCGGATATTGATTTCGACGACGCCCATGAATATGCGGATAAGAAGCCCGAGGAATTTACCGAGCGAGCCCAGGCGTCAATGGCCAAGCATGTCGAAGCGATGGTTGGCTTCATGGACAAGGGCGCGGAAGTCTTCGACTACGGCAATTCAATTCGAGACGAAGCCCGCAAGGGCGGCTACAAGCGCGCCTTCGCCTTCCCGGGGTTCATCCCTGCCTACATCCGCCCGCTATTTTGCGAAGGCAAGGGTCCATTTCGCTGGGTTGCACTCTCGGGGGATCCCAAAGACATCCACCGCACCGACCGCGCGGTACTTGAGCTGTTCCCCGACAACGACCACCTGCGCCGTTGGATCACCATGGCCCAAGAGCGCGTCGCCTTCCAAGGTCTACCCGCCCGAATCTGCTGGCTAGGTTACGGCGAGCGCGACAAAGCCGGGCTGGCCTTCAACGACCTCGTTGCCAGCGGTGAAGTTTCCGCACCGATTGTTATCGGCCGCGACCATCTTGATTGCGGGTCCGTAGCATCGCCCTACCGGGAAACCGAGTCAATGCTCGACGGGTCAGATGCGATTGCCGACTGGCCCTTATTAAATGCCATGGTCAATATTTCGTCCGGCGCGTCATGGGTTTCGATTCATCATGGCGGCGGGGTCGGTATCGGGAGGTCGATCCATGCCGGGCAGGTAAGTGTCGCCGACGGCACCGCGCTCGCCGCCCAGAAGCTCGCGCGCGTACTATCGAACGACCCGGGCATGGGAGTCATACGCCACGTGGATGCCGGGTACGACCTTGCGGTAGATGTTGCCCGCGAACGGCACGTTCACATCCCAATGCTCGACACCGAGCCGGATTCCGAGTAATCACGGTGACCACAGTCGCTCTTACTAACATCGGTTCACTTGTCACTAACGACGAAACCTTGGGAGTCGGCGCCCTCGGGATCATCGAAAATGCGGCCTTGATTTTCGAAGGCGAACAAATCACGTGGGTGGGGCCCGCCACCAAAGCACCGACCGCTGACCAACAAATTGATCTCGCAGGCCGCGCAGTGCTCCCTGGTTTCGTCGATAGTCATGCCCACCTGATGTTCGCCGGTGACCGATCAGCAGGATTCGCGGCGCGAATGGCCGGTGGTAAATACGAGGCGGGGGGTATCCAAAGCACGGTTACCAAGACACGGGGTGCTTCCGATGATGAACTCGAAGGCAATCTTCTGCGGTTAGTTGATGAACTACACCGATCTGGCATCACCACCTTTGAGACTAAGTCCGGCTACGGCCTGACAACGGTCGACGAGGCCCGTGCTCTGAAGATTGCTAACCGCCTAACCTCCGAGACCACTTTTTTGGGCGCCCACGTGGTGCCCGCGGAGTTCGCCGACGACCCGGCCGGCTACGTCGATTTGGTCACGGGAGACATGCTCGACGCCTGCGCCCCTAACTCCAAGTGGATTGACGTCTTTTGCGAACGAGGTGCCTTCGATGGTGACCAAGCCCGCGTGATTCTTGAAGCCGGAATGTCAAAGGGGCTGCTGGCGCGGGTCCACGCCAACCAATTGCAGGCCGGGCCCGGTGTAACTGTGGCTGTTGAAGCCGACGCTGCATCGGCAGACCACTGCACCTATCTAACCGATACCGATATTGAACTTCTCGCCGGAAGCAATACCGCTGCAACGCTACTTCCGGGCGCGGAGTTCTCTACCCGCTCCCCTTACCCAGACGCCAGGCGCCTACTTGATGCCGGCGCAACCGTGGCCATTGCCACAGATTGCAACCCGGGTTCAAGTTTCACCACATCAATGCCATTTTGCATCGCCCTAGCGGTCCGCGAGATGCATCTAACACCGGACGAAGCGGTGTGGTCGGCGACGCTGGGAGGTGCAAGGGCCCTACGTCGGACCGATATCGGCAGGCTTATCGTCGGTGCGCGGGCCGACATTCTCGCCCTCAATGCGCCATCGCACGTGCACCTGGCCTACCGCCCCGGAGTCGATCTAACACATCAGGTCTGGATCGCCGGC
>BJGE01000049.1 GCA_014190275.1 Actinomycetes bacterium
CGCAATCGCTGCCGATTTGCCTTCGGTGAAGGCCTGCTGTGCCGCTGTGATCAGCGCCGTCGCATCACTTGCGGGCAAGGTGGCTGCTACCACCTCTGCCTCCTCGAATGAGGACAGGGCCTCTTGGGTTCCCTGTGCACCAAGTGATTGTGCCGTCGCCGCAGGCAAGGCCGCTAGCTGCGAGGTAAGCGACTTGCTGTAGGCGACGGCCAGCAAAGTCCCAAGCAAAGCTTGGAAGACGGCGCCACCCAGGTCCTTGGTTAAGTCCGCTGAGCCAGAACTCATCCCCGCCTTACTTGTTGGTAATGAGAAACTAAGTGAGCGCATCGACGCGGTGGATGCCAGGCCAATCCCGACACCGATTAACAGGTAGGCGATCACTACCCAGACCTGCGAGATCCCCGGGCCCCAGAGAAAGAACATCTCGGCAAACCCAGCCGCAACGAAAACCAGGCCTAGGGCGAAAGGCTCCTTTGTTCCACGCCCCTCAATCATGTGCCCACCGATGATCGAGGCTGGAATTAGTGTTACGGCCAGACCCAAAGTCAAAACCGCGGCGGCGAGCGGAGTAAGTCCGAGCACATTTTGGGTGAACTGTTGGCCGATGAACAGCGCGCCAATCAAGGCCCCGAAGGCGATTAGCCCGACTACGAAAGCAACCCAAAAAGTTGGAACAGAAGCGGCACCGAAGTCGAATAGTGGATTATTGCAGCGCCTTTCACGCCAAAAAAAGGCAATACCTGTCACTAAAGTGACCGTGAACAAAATGGCAACTACTGGCGAAAATCCTTGAGGAGCGAAGATGATGCCAAGTACGAAAGATGAGATCATCACCACACTCAAACCACCGCCTGCGTGGTCCACCGGGTTTGTCAGCTCCCCGGCGCTCTTCGGCACCACCAAAAAACCTAGTACCAATACCAGCAGCGCGATGGGAACCGTAATAAGAAATACCGAACCCCACCAAAGCTCTCCTAGCATCCAGCCACCCAAGATGGGTCCAAGCACGGATGTACCGGAACCGATACCCGTCCAAAGTGCGATGGCCTTGGTTTTACCAACGCCATGCCACAGTGAAACGATTAAAGACAAGGTCGTCGGGAATAACATCCCACATGCGACTCCGACGGCTATTTGGGCTGCGATTAAGGCACCCGGCGATGGGGCTAACGCAGACAGCACTGAAAAAGGAACACATAAGGCTGCCCCAATTAGCAGAAGCTTGCGACGCCCATGCCTATCTCCCACCGCACCCAGATACAAGACCGTAGAGGCGATACCAAGTTGGTAGGCATCGGTTATCCCGGTGAGCTGGATATCAGTGGCTTGGAGGGCCTTGCCGATCGAGGGCAAAGCCACATTGGAGATGGAAGTATTGATATTGGCGACAATGGCGCCAGCGATAAGGGTGGCGAGTACGAGCCCAGCGCGTGCTGGGGCGATTCGGACCGCACCACCGGTCTCGCTCATGCAGCAATAGTGCCACGACTACCTGAGTTACTACATGAGCTATTCGGATTTACCACTTCTTGAGTGCGAAGTACCAAAAGTAGAAAACTCCCAAGACCGGGCCAACAACGAGCATTAGATAAGGCACCACGGAGCCTTCGCCCTTGCCAATCGCAACTATCGCCGCCCCCATTATGGCGACCGTGAGCACCACTGCGAGGGCTGAAAAAAGCCATTTCTGCGGCGCTCTAGCCGACCACGGGACCTCGGTTACGGCCCCTAGAATTTCATCCATGCCAATATCGTGGCAGGTAACTACTCGGCCCGCAAGCGGTCGGATCTACTACACCAGTACTGCGCTACGGGAATCTGTAGGACCTCAACACATGCGAAACCTGCACCGCGTATTGGGAGTAAAAGGTTGATCTACCCAATTGCTGAGCCAAAGTGTGCTCCGAAACCGCGCGCCACGCAGCCACCGACTCCTCGTCGGTGAAGTACGCGACGGTAATGCCCTCACGGGTTACCGGATCGCGAACACTAACGTGCTCTAGATAGCCCGGTTGCAGACGAACAAGCTCATCCATCCGGGCCGCCATAATCGCGTAATCTTCGACGTTGCTATCGGTCCGCGTAGAGGTAAAAATAACCGCTACGCAGGAGTCCTTCGTATCCACGCCTTTAGAGTAGCGATTGCTTTATGGTATCGGCATGGTAATTGGCACAGAGCAACTAGCCGCCTATGCACTAGACGGCGCCGTAGTTGTTAGAGGGCTATTCACCCAGGAGCAAGTCGCACAGGTAGCCGCCGGAATTGACGCCAATCTTGCGAGCCCCGGCCCACTTGCCCTCGTAGCTTCAGGTGCCGATGATCCAGGTCAATTCATCGAGGACTTCTGCAACTGGCAGCGAATACCCCAATATGAGGACTTCATCCGATACTCCCCCGCCGCCGCAATTGCTAAACAACTAATGCGAACCCGGCAGGTCCGATTGCACCACGACCACATGCTCGTCAAGGAGGCCGGTACCCAGCAGCGCACCCCGTGGCACCAAGATCAGCCGTACTACAACATCGCGGGGATGCAGAATGTATCCATGTGGATGCCGGTTGACCCGGTACCGCTTGAATCGTCACCGGAATTCTTAGCCGGCAGCCACCTTGGACCCTGGCTGATGCCACGCACCTTTCAGGACAATCAAGCCAACTGGTTCCCGGCGGGCTCGTTGAGCGACCTGCCTGATATCGAAAGTGATCGAGGCTCCTACCGCATCCTTGGTTGGGAGCTGGATCCAGGTGATGCGGTCTTCTTTCATATGCTGACTTTGCATGCCGCAGCTGGCTCAGCTACGCGCCGCAGGGCCTTCTCCGTGCGCTTCATCGGTGATGACGCACGGCACGCCGCACGACCGTGGCGAACCTCACCGGAGTTTGTGGGCCTGGTCGAGCAATTACCCGATGGTGCGCCATTTGACCACCCGCTTTTTCCGCTGCTAATTGGCTAGTAGCCGATCAGGATTTCTTGGCCACCACGAAGGCGTCGGCGAGCCTGATGCGCAAGGCCTCGCGCTTGTCTTCGAAACGTGCCGCTGACGCCTCGATACCCTCCAGGAGAGCCGCGAGTTCAATTCGCGCTTGTTCACCGGTTGGCCCTAAGTCTGTCCGCTCAAAGACCCGCCATTTGCGCAGCACTGGCATAAGTACTTCATCCTTATGTTGGCGCAGGTCATATATTCCGGCAACGGCGATCTCAACCGCCTTGCGGGTGAAACCTTCGATGCCATTACCGGGCATCGCGAAATCGCGGACACTTTCGGTGACGGCTCGCATCGTTGCATCGGGGGTGATGTCAAATGCCGCAGACATCAGATTGCGATAGAAGATCATGTGGAGGTTTTCGTCCAGCGCGATTCGCGCTAATAGTTGCTCGGCCACCGGATCCTGGGTCGCGATCCCGGTATTGCGATGTGATACCCGGGTAGCGAGTTCTTGGAAGGAAACATAGGAAAGACCGGCGAGTACCCCCGGGTGGATGGCCCTGAATCCTTCGGTCATGTGAATCATGCGCGCACGCTCCAAGGCGACCGGGTCAACTGCTCGGGTGACGAGCAGGTAATCGCGAATAGCCGCTCCGTGGCGCCCCTCTTCCGCGGTCCACCGGCCGACCCAATGCCCCCACGGTCCATCAAGACCCAAGAAGGTGGCAATTTCGTGGTGGTAGCTGGGCAGGTTGTCCTCGGTAAGGAGGTTCACGATCAAACTTGTCCGGGCCACCTCGCTGAAGCATTGCTGCTCAGGGGTCCACTCCTTACCATTTAGTGGCCCGGCGAAATCCTCCCCCTGGCTCCATGGGATGTATTCGTGCGGGAACCACTCCTTGGCATGGGACAGGTGGCGGTTGAGTTCGACCTCAACAACTGGTTCCAGATCCAGTAAGAGTCGTTGCTCGGAGATGTCATCAACCAATGCGGTCATGGGAGCAGCCTTTCAGATGGGCGGCCGATCGCAACCTCGGGGCCTTGGACCTTGGGCGAGTCGATGCAGCGGGCAGGCCGAGCCTTGCGCGGGCCCATCGAGCTGCGGGCAGCTGCCGAAGTGGGCGGGCCAGGATGCCGATGGTGACCTCCACCGGAAGTCGGCTTATTAAAAGAGGACACCGCAGTAGGCAAGTGCCATCTTCACCAGCCGCCCTTGCCCGCCGTTCATCTCAGATTGAAAACTTGCTGTTGACGCTTCGGCCGGAGTAACCCAGACAAGATCAAGGGCATCTTGCGACGGCGCGCAGTCTCCAAAAATCGGGACCACGAAAGCCATCGCGACCGCGTGCTGCCGTGGATCATGGAAACCGGTCACCGTTGGATCCGGAAAGTACTCCACGACCGTAAAAGGTTGCGCCGAGGCCGGTATCTGCGGCATGGCCATCGGCCCAAGGTCTTTTTCAAGGTGCCGAATCAAGGCATCTTTGATGCGCTCGCCAAACATTACCCGGCCCGAAACCACGGCACGGCTAATACTCCCATCGGGCATGGCTCTAAGTAATAGCCCAACCGCGGTGACTTCGCCATTGGCACCGGTGCGCACGGGGACGGCGTCGACATAAACGATCGGCAATTGCCCTCGGGCCGTCGCTAACTCCTGCTCGCTGAGCCATTGAGTTTGGGTATCAAGAATGTCGCTCACAGGGGCACCCTAACCGGTTCGTAGGCCGATATCGAATAAATTGCCCGCGGCGGCGCGCGGCCTTCTCGGCGAAAACTATGATGGGACCGTGAGCCAATCCACCCCGCGCAAAGACGGCGCCCGACGTCCAGATGGCACCGAATACGAGATTCATAAGCCCGAGGAGGCGTGGGCCGCGCAGCTCACACCGCAGGAGTACCACGTATTACGCGAAGCCGGCACCGAGGCACCTTTCGTCGGTGAGTACACCGATACCAAGACCGAAGGCGTTTACTCCTGCCGGGCTTGTGGCGCAGAGTTATTTAAAAGCTCGGGCAAGTTCGACTCCCACTGCGGCTGGCCCAGTTTCTTCGAGCCCCTGGCGAAGGATTCGGTGGTCTACCTTAAGGATGCATCGATGGGCCGCACTAGAACCGAGGTGCGGTGCGCTGCCTGCGGGGGGCACCTAGGCCACGTCTTTGAGGGCGAAGGTTACGACACGCCCACGGATTTGCGGTATTGCATTAACTCGATATCGATCCGGATGCACCCGACCAGCGCTGACCAAGACATCCCAGCGCCTTGAATCGGGGCTGGTTCGGCGCGCCCAGCCCGGTGAGTTCAGGTGGCTGGGCTTAACCTGCCTGAATGAGGTCGGTACCCAAATCCGGTGATGCCTTCGCCGCAGCCTTGGCCCGGGTCCGCGCGGTGGTGGTCCGCCCGGAATTTCGCCTCGACGAGGCACCCGCACCGGCACGCCTCGCCCCAAGCGCATTAGCGCTCACCGCTGAATCTGCCGACCCCGACAGTGACCGGGCGTCCGGCCGATTCGTACTACTTCACGACCCCGATGGTGTTGAAGAATGGGCTGGAACCTTTCGAGCCGTTGTTTTCGTCCGGGCCGCATTGGAGCACGACTTGATCGGCGATCCACTCCTAAGTGAGGTCGGCTGGAGCTGGCTCGTCGAATCCCTCGCCGGTGCCGGCGCGGAGTCTGCGGAGGCAGGTGGCACCGTTACATGTAGTTCAGGTCAATCATTTGGTTCGATGGCCGATCGCCCCACCGACGGCTTCGTAGAGATCCGTGCATCTTGGACCCCGATAGCTACTGACGGTTCACCTGTTGAATTTGCGATGGAGCGTCATGTCGAGGCTTGGATAGATTTACTCGCGCACGCTGCGGGCCTCATGCCCGTGCCACAGGGTATTTCGCAGGTTAGTTCGCCCCGTAGCCGAAGGCGTGGCTGACCGCGTCAATGTCTGAAAATGAAATTCAAGTACCCGACCTGCAAGGGCCCGCCCCGGTTCCATTTATCCCACGTGAGCCCGTTCCCGAGGTCATCACAAGTGATATTGCCCTTCGAAGTTATGCCGACAAGTTGCGGGAAGCAAGTGGACCCTTCGCCCTAGACGCTGAGCGTGCATCGGGTTTCAAATACAGTCAACGGGCTTATCTCATCCAGTTACGCCGCACCGGTGCAGGAACGGCACTTATTGATCCGATCCCGGTACCTGACCTATCGGTAATTCAAGAAGCGACCGATGGCGTTGAGTGGATTCTGCATGCCGCATCACAAGATCTGGCTTGCCTTGCCGAGGTGGGCCTGCGACCGAAACGACTTTTCGACACTGAACTTGCCGGGCGACTACTTGGCCGCGAACGCGTCAGCCTTGGGCATTTGGTTGCCAGCGAACTAGGTGAACATCTCGAAAAAGGACATGGTGCTGCAGATTGGTCACTGCGGCCCCTCACTTCGGCGCAACTGCTTTATGCCGCACTTGACGTGGAGTTGCTGGTGGAGCTTCGTGACGTGATGTGCGCAGAACTAGATCGCGAAGGCAAATTAGCCTGGGCCTTTGAGGAGTTCGATGCGCTTTTAACATTCACCCCGCGTGATCGAGGCGGTGACCCGTGGCGGCGCACCTCAGGGATCCACAAGATTCGCAAACCTAGGGCACTTGCCGTGGTTCGCGCGCTCTGGCTGGCTCGTGACGAAGTTGCACAGCACGAGGACATCGCTCCCGGTCGTATCCTGCCGGATGCCGCAATCGCCGCCGCGGCTACGATTTTGCCCGCCACCTCGGCCGCACTCGGGGAAATTAGGGAGTTCAGCGGCCGCGGGCAAACCCGTCGGCGGGCCACCTGGTGGTCGGCTATCAGTTCGGCCCTGGCGTTACCCGAGTCGCAACTACCCGCCGGTGCGTTACCCGCCAGCGGCCCCCCGGCACCGCGGGCCTGGGCCGAACGTGATCCCCAGGCATTCGCTCGCCTTGAAGCGGCGCGGGCCGGTCTAAAGGAGATATCCGAGCGAGTATCGGTTCCGGTGGAGAATCTCATCAGCCCCGAACTCGTCCGCCGCGTTTGTTGGACTCCCCCGGTGGCCACCTTGGGCTTAGCCGAGGTGCTACGCGCCGGTGGGGCCAGGCCGTGGCAGCTGGAACTGACCGGTCCGGCCCTGGAATTTGCGCTGTCGGCTCGGCCGCGAACTGTAGTTACCGGCGAGTAGCAACTTTAGTTACCGGCGAGTAATATCGGGTTACCTAACCCAAGGAGTATCAGTGGGCACAACCCAGCAAGTTGTCTATGTGGACGGCGTCCGGACCCCATTCGGTAAGGCCGGCAGCGCCTTGGGTGGTGCCCGCGCGGACGACCTAGTGGTTAATGCACTTAGGGAGTTACTACGTCGCAATCCGACACTGCCACCGGCGCGAATAGATGATGTTGCGGTGGCCGCGACTACCCAAATCGGTGACCAAGGCCTTACCCTCGGACGAAGTGCCGGGATTTTGTCCGGCCTACCGGTAACGGTGCCCGGCTACTCCGTGGATCGGATGTGTGCGGGCGCCCTCACAGCCGTTACCACCTTGTCGGCCTCGATTATGGCCGGGGCTTACGACATCGCCCTGGCCGGTGGCGTCGAGCACATGGGCCGACACCCAATGGGCGAGGGCGTCGATCCAAATCCACGCTTTCTAGCCGAGCGGTTGGTTGACCCTGAGGCACTTGCGATGGGCAAAACTGCCGAAAACCTGCACGATAGATTCCCGCACCTGACCAAATCCCGCGCCGATGCTTTCGCGGTGGCTTCCCAAGACAAGACTGCAAAAGCGTACGCCAATGGGATGCTGCAAGGTGAAATCGTCCCGGTAGCGGTTCGCAGCCGCGATCTGGGCTGGGATTTAGTCAGCGTTGACGAATGTCCCCGGCCGGGCACCTCACTGGACGGCCTAGCCACCTTGAAAACACCCTTTAGGCCACACGGACGAGTGACCGCTGGCAATAGTTCCGGGTTGACCGATGGCGCCACCGCTTGTCTACTGGCAAGTGAGGAAACCGCCGATGAACTTGGCCTGACCAAGAAGATGCGGATGGTCGGGTTCGCGTTCGCAGGGGTCGAACCAGAGGTAATGGGGGTTGGCCCGGTCCCGAGTACCCAAAAAGCCCTTGCTAGAGCTGGGCTCACCATCGCCGATATCGACATCTTTGAGATAAACGAGGCCTTCGCGGTTCAGGTACTGGCATTTTTGGATCACTTCGGGATTGCCGATGACGATCCACGGGTTAATCCTCTGGGCGGCGCCATCGCGGTGGGGCATCCGTTAGCCGCCAGCGGTATTCGCTTGATGAGCTACCTCGCCAAGGACTTCGAGAACAATCCAGCCGCCCGATATGCAATCACCACCATGTGCATCGGCCTCGGGATGGGCGGAACAATCATCTGGGAGAACGCGAACTTTCAAAGGAGCGCCTCATGAGCGCCGCTAACGTCCGGGCTGAAATGACTTCGGCGTTCGCCAGCGAAGTGGTGACCCACGCAAAAATGCGGCTGGTTGACCTACCGCTAGGGGCCGGAAAACTTGCGCTCATCACTTTGGACAATGATCAAGACCACACCCGGCCCTCGACATTTGGCCCCGGTGGCCTCGCATCGTTGGACGCTGCTTTGGACCTGATCGGCCAGCAGCAAGGGTTGGTGGGCGTTGCGGTAACCGGCAAACCATTCATCTTTGCCGTTGGCGCCGATCTCAGCGGGGTGGATCTAATCGATAGCCTGGCCACCGCCCGCACCATCACTGAGCTTGGCCATCGGGTTTTTAGCCGCCTTGGGGAGTTGCCGGTCCCGGCTTTTGCGTTCATCAACGGTGCGGCAATGGGTGGCGGCCTTGAACTTGCACTGCACTGCACCTACCGAACCATCTCCACCGGAGCAACCGGGCTGGCGCTGCCCGAGGTGTTTCTCGGCCTGATCCCAGGCTGGGGTGGCACTTGGCTGCTGCCCAACTTGATCGGCCCGGCCAATGCACTGCAGGTGATCATTACTAATTCAATGGCCCAGAACAAGCAACTGCGGCCTAAGGACCTGATCAAGCTCGGCATCGCTGACGCCGCTTTCGAGCCGGCTGATTTTCTCGAACAGTCGATGCTCTGGGCGGCGAGGGTGCTTTGCGGCGACATCTTGGTGCCCCGCCCAAAACCCGACCGGCAATCTTGGGATGGGGTTGTTGACGCGGCACGCGCCGCGGTAGCCGCGAAATTGCACGGTGCAACGCCAGCACCTGGAGTCGCACTAGACCTAGTGGCCGGGGCCAAAACACGTACCCGCGATGAAGGCTTCGCCGCCGAGGATGATGCGCTATCCGAGCTGATGATGGGCGACGACCTACGCGCGAGCTTGTATTCCTTCAATCTCGTCAACAAGAGGGCCCGCAAACCGGTCGGTGTCCCGGATAAAGCACTTGCCAGGCCGGTGACAAAAGTAGGTGTAGTGGGAGCCGGGTTGATGGCAAGTCAGTTGGCGCTGCTTTTCGTGCGTCGCCTTGAGGTGCCGGTGGTACTCACCGACTTGGATGAGGCCCGGGTCGCCAAAGGCCTGGCCTACGTTCATGGTGAATTCGATGCCATGTCGGCAAAGGGTCGAATAACTTCCGATAAGGCCGGCCGCCTGAAGGCTCTGGTAACCGGTAGCACCTCAAAGGCGGGTTTCGCGGACGCGGATTTTGTAATCGAGGCTGTTTTCGAGAAGTTAGACATCAAGCAACAGGTCTTTGCCGAAGTTGAAGCAGTCGTGTCTGATACCTGCATCCTGGCCACCAATACTTCATCACTTTCAGTAACCGCCATGGCGCAGCACCTGCGGCACCCGGAACGGGTGGTGGGATTCCACTTCTTTAATCCCGTAGCCGTGATGCCACTTCTGGAAATTGCTCGGGGTTCACTAACTGACGACGCAACCCTAGCAACGGCTTTCGCGGTTGGTAAGAACTTAAAGAAGTCGTGTGTCTTGGTGAAGGACTCACCGGCATTCGTGGTAAACCGCCTTCTTACCAGATTCCTCGGTGAGGTGACTCGCGCGGTTGACGAGGGTACCGATTTCGCTGTTGCCGACAGCGCCTTAGAACCACTCGGTCTCCCCCTGTCACCATTTGTGCTGCTGCAACTTGTTGGGCCGGCGGTTGCCTTCCATGTCTCTGAAACCATGCATGCGGCTTTCCCCGAACGGTTTTATGTCTCGGCGAATATGCGTCGTCTCGTCGAGGCGGGTAAAACCGGAATCTATGTCTGGGATGCGACCGGCAAGCCAACGGTGGATCCGGAAGTCGCGGCCCTTTACCAGCAAGGATCGGTGCAACTTACCGCCGAGCAGGTGCGCCTTCGCGCCTTGGCCGCGCTGGCCGAAGAAGTTCAGTTAATGCTGACCGAGGGCGTCGTGGCTGCCGCCGAGGATGTGGATCTGTGCATGCTGGTTGGGGCCGGTTGGCCATTTTGGCTCGGCGGCCTAACCCCGTACCTAGATCGAACCGGAACATCTGTTCAGGTAAACGGGGCGCGCTTCTTGGCTCCCGGGGTGGCTTCGGTGCCAAGTTGATCTGGCCAACTAGATCCGGGCCGATTTATCGGGGCGCGCTAGTTTGTTAAAGACCCGGATGCAGTTTCATCTGCACCGGCGTCAGACTCAATGCGATGCGCCATCCGTTCCACGATCCGCAGCGAAATATCCTGGGCGCTCAGTCCGATTTCCGTCAGGATCGCAGCCCGCTTGCCCTGCTCAAGAAATGCTGTCGGGATCCCAAAGTTGCGCAAACTGACATCTAGGTCATGATCCCGTAAGAGTTGGCCTATGGCCGCGCCCACCCCACCGTCGCGAATCCCGTCTTCGACGGTAACTACCAACTTTGCTAACCGGGCCAGATCAACCAGGGCCGGTGAGCATGGTTTAACCCAGCGCGGGTCAACCACCAGTACCCCGATGCCCTGGGCGCGAAGTCGGTCGGCCACTTCAATAGCCAGTGGCGCCAAGGCGCCGATACTCACCAAGAGCACCTCCGGCTCACCGGATTCGGCAAGGACATCGAGATCGGCGATGGTGCGCAGTGCAGGAGTCGGCGCCAATAGCGCACCCTTCGGAAAACGAACCACGGTCGGCGCGTCGTCAATCAAAATCGCCTCGCGTAAGGCGCGGCGCAAGGTGTACTCATCGCGCGGTGCCGCGATGCGCAACCCGGGCACCACCTGCAACATCGCCATATCCCACATGCCGTTGTGACTGGCGCCGTCGTCACCGGTCACTCCCGCTCGGTCGAGTACGAAAGTTACTCCCGCCTTGTGCAGTGCGCAATCCATCAACACCTGATCGAAGGCACGATTAAGGAAAGTCGCATAGAGGGCAACTACCGGATGCAAGCCACCAAATGCCAAACCGGCTGCACTCGTTGCCGCATGCTGTTCTGCGATACCTACGTCATATATCCGGCTTGGAAAAGCCGTTGCGAATCTGTTGAGGCCGGTGGGTCCGAGCATAGCGGCGGTGATCGCAACGACATCTGGGCGTTCATGGCCAATTCGCAATAATTCATCGCCGAATATGCCGGTCCAGGTTGGCCCGCCTTCGGTCAGCGGCTCACCGGTGTCTGGGTCAATCACTCCGACGCCATGGAAACGATCCGCCTCGTCGCGTTCGGCTGGACCGTATCCGCGGCCTTTTTGGGTGATCGCATGCACTATTACTGGGCCTTCGAAAACTTTGGCACGCGCGAGGGCGTACTCCATCTCGGCGTGATTATGCCCGTCAACTGGACCGATGTACTTCAGGCCAAGGTCCTCGAACATCCCTTGGGGAGCGAGCACATCCTTGACGCCCTTCTTCATCCCGTGCAGTGCGCCGAATATCGAACTGCCGACCACGGGCATGCGTTTGAGCGTCCGCTTGCCCCAGGTCAAGAACCGCTCATACCCATTTGTGGTTCGCAGGGTAGAGAGGTGGTGGGCTAGCCCACCGATGGTTGGCGAATAGGAACGCGCATTGTCGTTGACAACAATAACCACCTGGCGATCCCCAGCGGCGATATTATTCAATGCCTCCCAAGCCATGCCCCCGGTGAGCGCACCATCGCCGATCACCGCCACCACATGGTTTTGTCCGAGCAGACCGCGTTGCTGCCAAGCTTTAGCTAGCCCATCGGCATACGACAACACGGTTGATGCATGTGAGTTTTCGATGACATCGTGCACACTCTCCGCGCGGCTGGGGTACCCAGAGAGCCCACCGCGCTGGCGTAGTTGATCAAAACCAGCCGCGCGGCCGGTCAGGATCTTGTGCACATAAGCCTGATGACCGGTATCCCACATAATCACGTCATCGGGTGAGATGAACACTCGGTGCAGTGCCATCGAAAGTTCTACCACCCCAAGATTGGGGCCAAGGTGCCCGCCGGTTGCCGAGACTTTTTGTACCAAGTAAGCGCGAATCTCGGCCGCTAGGGCCGGTAATTGTTCTGGGTTAAGGGCTCTGAGGTCTCGGGGGTCACGAATACCCGGCAGCAAACTCAAGACCTACCCCAATCCCTGACGACCGCCAGCCTCCACTTAACTCCCATATGCTAAGGCCTCGCCGGCATTCTCACCCGTTGTCAACCGGGTAATTTGCTCCACTTGAGCCCAAAAGAGCGGCCTCAACGAGCACTAGTTCCCGCTGTAGTTGCAAGAACCGGGCCCCCTGGGCTTCAAAGACTTGTTGGGCACCAACCACCTCAGCCGGGGTTAGCACCCCACCGAGTTCAACCCTTGCTTGCCCATAGGACTTTCGGGCGGCCGCCAAGCAGCCTTCGGTGTAGTGAGCTAGATAACGCGCCAGAGCCAGTGGCAGGGTGCGAAGTAGCCCCGTTCGTAGATCAGGTGGCCCTTGATCCAAAAGCCAAGGCACCACGCGCGCCTCAAACTCGGCCGTACCGGGGGGCGGTAATTCACGCGGCCACCCCGGTGGTTTGCGGCCGGTGTTGATCACAGCAAAGAGCGTAGGACGTACTGCAAGATTCCGCCGTGCCGGTAGTAGTCGGCCTCACCGGGGGTATCAATTCGCACGTCGGTGGTGAATTCGACGGTTCGGCCATCTGCGGCCACGGCCTCAACATCTACTTGGCTCGGAGTGACTCCACTATTAAGTTCAGTAATTCCATGAATGGTGAAGACTTCATCGCCTTGTAAGCCCAAACTTGAGGCCGTTGATCCCGCGGCAAACTGCAAAGGCAGCACTCCCATTCCGATCAGATTCGATCGGTGAATGCGCTCATAGGACTCCGCGATCACAACCCGGACTCCGAGTAACGCGGTGCCTTTGGCGGCCCAATCGCGACTTGAGCCCGAACCGTATTCCTGGCCCGCCAAGATCACCAACGGTGTGTGGTGCTTCGCGTATGCCATCGCTGCGTCGTAGACCGACACGATTTCGTCATTAGGAGTCGTGAAATCTACGGTGAAACCACCCTCGACATCATGCAGCATCAAATTGCGCAACCTGATGTTTGCGAATGTTCCGCGAATCATTATTTCATGATTACCGCGGCGGGAACCGTATGAATTGAAGTCGGCCCGTTGCACACCGTGCTCTGTGAGATAAATGCCCGCCGGACTATCAACCTTGATTGACCCCGCGGGTGAAATATGGTCGGTTGTTACCGAATCTCCGAGTTTTAGGAGCACCCGAGCGCCAGTAATATCAACCACCGGGCTCGGTTCGCGCTGCATTCCCTCGAAATACGGAGGTTTGCGTACATAGGTGCTGGTGGGATTCCATTTAAATACGTCGCCACTTGGGGTATCAAGTGCGCGCCACTTCTCGTCACCTTCGAAGACATTGGCGTATCGGTTAGCGAACATTTTTGCGTCAATGGACTCATCAACCACCTGTTGCACTTCGGTCGAGCTTGGCCAAATATCGGCAAGATAAACCGGTAGTCCCGCGGGGTCGAAGCCAAGTGCATCATTTTGTAGGTCAATATCCATCGTCCCGGCTATCGCATACGCAACAACCAGTGGTGGTGATGCTAGGTAGTTCATCTTCACTTCGGGGTTAATTCGACCTTCGAAATTGCGGTTTCCGCTCAACACTGATGTAACGGCAAGATCATGTTCGTTAATCGCCAAGCTGACCTCAGGTATCAATGGCCCGGAGTTACCAATGCAGGTTGTGCATCCGTAGCCGACCGTATCAAAACCCAACTTATTCAGATATGGGGTAAGACCCGCCTTGTCGTAGTAGTCGGTCACAACTTTCGAACCCGGCGCTAGTGTGGTTTTCACCCAGGGTTTGCGTTGCAAACCGCGCTCAACAGCGTTCTTGGCAAGTAGGCCGGCAGCGATCATGACCGATGGATTAGAAGTATTCGTACAGGATGTGATTGCAGCTATCGCGACTGAACCGTGCCCGATCTCCACCGGCTCCCCCGCAATACTTAGCTTCACGGTGGTATCGGGGGTGCGCGTGTAATCACCCAGTGCCACCTCGAAAAGCGCTTTCGACTCACTTAATGGCACCCGATCCTGCGGACGCTTGGGACCGGCCAAGCTCGGCACTACTTTTGCGAGGTCCAACTCAATGTACTCAGAGTAATTGGGCTCATTACCCGAGTCGTGCCACATCCCTTGCGCTTTGGCATAGGCCTCGACTAGAGCGCACTGCTGTGCCGAGCGCCCGGTCAGGCGCAGGTAGTCCATTGTCATTTCATCGATGGGGAAAATGGCCGCCGTACTGCCGTACTCCGGGCTCATATTGCCAATCGTCGCTCTGTTGGACAGCGGTACTGAACTTACGCCGTCCCCATAGAACTCAACAAACTTCCCGACCACCCCATGCGCTCGCAGCAGCTGAGTAATCGTGAGCACTAGATCGGTAGCCGTGGTGCCCTGCGGGAGTTCCCCGAGCAATTTGAATCCCACAACTCTTGGGATCAGCATGGACACCGGCTGGCCGAGCATTGCAGCCTCAGCCTCAATCCCCCCGACCCCCCAGCCGAGAACCCCGAGCCCATTGACCATCGTGGTGTGCGAATCGGTGCCCACCACGGTATCCGGGTAAGCCTGGCCGCCTCGGGCCATGACCACCTGCGCGAGATATTCAATATTTACTTGATGCACGATCCCGGCCCCTGGAGGCACCACCTTGAACTCCTCGAACGCCCCTTGCCCCCAGCGCAGGAACTGGTAGCGCTCGCGATTGCGCTCATACTCCAGATCGACGTTCAGCGACTGTGCGCTCGGCATAGCGAAATAGTCAGCAATCACCGAGTGGTCGATTACCATCTCAGCCGGCGCCAGCGGCTCGATGCGCGTTGGGTCCCCGCCCAGCTCAGCCATCGCCTCGCGCATTGTGGCTAGATCAACGACTACTGGTACTCCCGTGAAATCTTGCATGATCACCCGTGCGGGCGTGAACGAAATCTCTTCGCTTGGCTCAGCATTTTGATCCCAGGCACCAAGTGCCCGAATAGTTTCAGCGGTGACATTGGCCCCATCTTCGGTCCGAAGTAGGTTTTCAAGTAGCACCTTGTGGGTGAACGGAAGTTTTTTTGCCCCAGGGATGACATCGATTCCAAAGATCTCGTACTGCTGGCCAGCAACGGTCAAGATGCGCTTGGCACCGAAAGTGTTCCTGCTGCTCACCTAGGCCTCCGAAGTTATCTTGATGTCAAGATATCTGATCCGGACCCGATAGGGGCACCAGGGTGGCCACTATTTCGACGTGGTGGGTCATCGGAAAGGTGTCAAACCCCAAAACGCCGGCCAACCGGTAGCCCAAAGTCGCGAATACCGCAATATCTCGGGCTAAGGCCACCGGATCACAAGCCACATACACAACCACCCGGGGCCGTTGCGCTGCAATCTGCGAAATTACCTTCGGCCCCGCACCGGTTCGCGGTGGGTCAAGCACCACCCCGGCCACCTGCCCCGGCCGATCTACCTTGTCGAGCCAGGTGCTGACTTCACTTTCAATCAACTTAATATTTTTATCCGCATGCAGATTACGGCGCGCATCACGTACCGAGCTAGGGACGCCCTCAACCGCCACCACGGTCCCACTACGGCCCACCGCAGCGCTCAGATAGGCACTAAATAACCCGACTCCGGAGTAGAGGTCCCACCAGGTCTCACCCGCAAGCGGTGCGCCCGCAGCCAACACGGCTTGTACCAAAGCCGCTGGTGCACCGCGATGCGCCTGCCAAAAGCTATCCATATCCACTAGCCAACTGCGGCCCAATACCTCTTGGGTAACTCGGCGCTGGCCCACCGGTGCGCTGCCCACCGGTGCGCTGCCCACCGGT
>BJGE01000050.1 GCA_014190275.1 Actinomycetes bacterium
AAGGGGATGGATCCCAAGCAGTTTGGTCAGTTGCCACCAGATGCGATGAAGGGGTTTAACCCCAAGCAGTTTGGTCAGTTGCCACCAGATGCGATGAAGGGTTTCAACGCGGGCCAAATGGGTGCGATGTCGCCGGAGGCTTTTGCCGGGATGAAGGCAACGCAGATGGGTGCGATGCCACCGGGTGCCATGAACGGAATGACACCGGAGCAGTTGGCGTCAATCTTGCCGGCCGCATTCAAGGCCATGGATCCCAAGCAACTTGGTGCGTTGTCACCAGCAGCGGTGGGGGCCATGGAACCGGGTCAAATAGGTCAGTTGCCTCCTGCGGCAATTGGTGGGTTGAAAGCGCCACAGGTTGAACAGATGCCAACCGAGACCTTTGACGCCATGAAGACAACCCAGCTGAAGGCTCTAAAGCCGGGGGCAGCTCCGGGTTGTACTGATGAACAGTTGGCGGGTTTGACGCCGACCGAGGCTAAGGCTTTATCACCAGCCTTCATCAAGGCCTTGGATGCTGAACAAAAGCAGGCTTTGGCCACCTAATGTAGGGAGTCAATTATCTGCCAAGCGGCCTCGAGGGATTTCCTTTCTCGGGGCCGCATGTTTTCGGCGCCAACGACGCGGGGCTAAGCCAGTAGGGCGTCGATGACTTCAGCCACCCCAATGCCCGGGGTTGGGCTCGTGACGGTGTCGGCAGCAGCAAGGACCGCACCTGATGCAGAGCCCATTGCAACACCGACGCCGGCCCACCGGAGCATTTCAATGTCATTGGTGAAGTCGCCGATGGCGAGGGTCTTTGCGGGATTGATGTCAAGGCGCGTGCAGAGATTGGCGAGCATGGTCGCCTTGTTGACGCCGACGGGCCCGATATCCATCCAGGCGAGGTCGCCGATGCCGAAGATCACGCTATGCAAGCCCATTTGTTTGACGATCTCACCGAACCCGTCTTCGCGGTGATCCTCGCTGCGCACGACAAGCCTGACAACCGGGTTGACGGTCAGGTGCTCGAAGGCGACCTCGCGGATGGACATCCCGAGGGCATCGGCCCCGAAAGTCCGCGTCGTCAAGAAGATGCCGTGGGCGTCTTCGACGGCGAATATGGCATCGGGTAGTTGCTCGACCAATTTGTCAAGCACCGGCTTGGGATCGAAGGTGATGGCGTCGATCACCGATTGGGGCTCGATGGTCGCCAGCACCGCGCCGTTACTGCATACGGCCCAGCCGTCAAGGCCGAGGGCCCGGCCGACCGGTGCGGTGGTTGACAGCGAGCGCCCGGTGGCCAGCACCACCTGCACCCCGGCGGCGCGAATAGCGGCAACGGCGTCGATCACTCGCTCGCCGACGTTGCCCATGTGTTCGGTGAGGGTGTCGTCAATATCTAGGGCGATGAGTTCAGGGAAGAAATCTGCCGGCAGGGCGAGCTGTGACATCTGTTGGACACTATGCCTTCGGGGTGAACACTTGTTGACCTGAAAGGAAAGGTTGCAAGGCGGCCGGGATACGAACCGAGCCATCGGCCAACTGATGGTTCTCCAGAATCGCCACGATGATGCGCGGCATCGCGCAGAGCGTGCCGTTGAGGGTTGCCAACGGGCGCACCTCCTTGCCGTCACGCATGCGGATTTTCAACCGTCGGGCCTGGAACTCGGTGGTGTTCGAGGTGCTGGTCACCTCGCGGTAGGTGCCTTGGGTTGGAATCCAGGCCTCGATGTCGAACTTACGCGCTGCGCTAGAGCCAAGATCTCCGGTGGCAACGTCAATTACGCGGTACGGGATTTCGAGGGCGTCCATGAAGTCTTTTTCCCACTGCAGCAACCGCTGATGTTCGGCTTCGGCGTCCTCGGGGGTGGTGAAAACGAACATCTCGACCTTGTCGAATTGATGCACGCGGATGATGCCCCGGGTGTCCTTGCCGTAGGAGCCGGCCTCCCGGCGAAAGCAGGTCGACCAACCCGCATAGCGCAGGGGCAGTTGATCGGCGTTGATGATTTCGTCACCGTGGAAGGCGGCGAGGGCGACTTCTGAGGTGCCGACTAGATACATGTCGTCACTTTCGATGCGGTATACGTTTTCGGCCGCCTGGCCTAAGAAGCCGGTTCCCTCCATTGCGCTGGGCAGGACCATAGTCGGGGTGATGACCGGGATCAGGCCGTTACCCATCGCCTGCGCCATGGCGAGGTTGAGTAGGGCAAACTCCAACTGCGCGCCGACCCCGACGAGATAAAAGAAGCGGGCGCCGGAGACTTTCGCGCCGCGGCCGGTGTCGATGGCTCCGAGGAGTTCGCCAATATCGAGGTGATCCTTCGGTTCGAATCCTTCGGCGGCAAAATCGCGTGGGGTGCCGACCTGTTCGAGGATCTTGAAGTCGGCCTCACCACCAACCGGTGAATCCAGGTTGACCAGATTGCTCAGTTGCAAAATAAGTAGGTCGGCGGCTTCGCTGGCCGCGTTGAAGGTGGCTTCAGCGGTCTTTACCTGATCGGCCAACACCCCGGCTTCGACCATGAGGGCGTCAACTTGGGCCCCGGCCCGGGTCTTCGCGGCAGCATCAGCGGCCGTTTTCAAAGCACCTTGCAGGGGACCGATCGCCTTGCTGAGGGCATTTTGCCGACCCCTTAGGTCCTCAAACTCCTGTTGGGCGGCGCGCCGGGCCACATCCGCTGCCACCAGATCGGCAACCAGATCCACGTTTTCACCGCGCCGGCGCTGGGATTCGCGAATCCGCTCCGGGTCGGTGCGCAGGATCTGGAGGTCAATCACGGACTAACGGTACCGGGCCCCCATGCGGGCGCCGGCAGCCCTGGTCGTGCTGTTCACTTTCGTATGGCACACTTCGTGCTCTTTGGTAGGTGACTCACCTGCGGTCCAAGGTGGCCCGCCGGTGAACGAACGAGAAAGGCGGTCGGATGGATTTCAACTGGCTCACGCCCAAGGCACAGGCGCGCCCGGCAGGGGAAAAGGGATGGGGCTCGTTCGTCATTGAGCCGATCAGCAAGGGCGAGACCGTCGCCGCATTTGGTGGCTGGATAGTTTCCCGCGATCTGCTCTCCACCATGAGCCATGATCGCCAAGGCCGATCCATTCAAGTTGATGATGACCTTTATCTAGTTTCGTCCGACACCCCGGAGCCGGGTGACATGCTCAATCACTCGTGCGAGCCGAACTGCGGACTTTCTGGATCATCGCTCCTCGTGGCAATGCGCGATATCGAAGTTGGTGAGGAACTGGCTTTCGATTACGCAATGTGCGATGCCTCTGACTATGACGAGTTCAGGTGCCTGTGCGCGCAACCGGGTTGCCGTGCGCTGGTTACCGGTTCGGACTGGCGTGACCGGGGCCTGCAGGCCAAGTACACCGGCTACTTTTCCCCGTACCTAGTCAAACGCCTTGCCGCAATCGGGGTTTACTAGCGGAGCCCCGCTCCTTGGTGAGATGCTTTCGCCATGGGTCGCTGCCGCGTAGTCATTGTCGATAATGACGCCTTCACTCGCGCCACTTTGACCGCGGCCCTGGCCGGTAAGAACTTCGAAGTGGTTGCGGCCGTTGGCAAGGCGAGTGAGTGTTTGGCACTTGCGGACCTGAACACCGTGCATGTGGCCCTATTGGACCTTGACTTAGGAAGTGGGCCCACTGGGCTGGATCTAGCCAAGGCGCTGCGTGAGCGCTTGCCAAAGATCGGGATTGTGCTGCTCACCACCTACGACGACCCGAGGCTGGTAGCTTCGGACTTACCGCCGCTACCCAAGGGTGGAATTCATCTGCGCAAACGCGATGTGCACGACATGAAGAATGTCGTGCAGGCTGTCCTCGCCGCTGCCACCAAGCCGGTGGCAGCAAGATCTAAGCCGGCGACAGGTGCTCCGACTTTCACCCAAGCTCAAAGTGAAGTCCTGCGGGATGTAGTTCAAGGGCTCAGCAATGCGCAAATTGCTGCGAAGCGAGGCACCAGCAGCAGCGCGGTCGAGAAGATTGTCGCGCGCCTGGCTGAGCGCTTAGGCATAGCGCCAAATGATGGAAATCTTCGGGTGCTTTTGACCCAGGAGTACCTAAAGCTCACCGGAAAACTTGATGGGTACGAATAGCGTTAGCTGGTGGCATCGCTTGATAACGCCCGCGGCCCTTTCCACTAGCGCGCTTTTATGGTTCATCCCTGGTGGGGTAATCGGAGTGGTATTCACCGTGCCCGTCTTCCAGCGCGCAGCACCTGATCGCCTCACCTGGCTAGCGATCGCGGTATTGGCCCAGGGCGCATTTAGTGGCCTAGTCGTGCTCACCCGTTTTATCGCACCACGTGCAGTCACCGAGCCAGTTGTAATACTTCTAATACTCGTTACCGCGGGTGCGGCACGGGGGGTTGTAATAGATCTCCTAGCTTTAGGCCTGCATCCTGTGGGGTACGGAGTCAACCCTGTTTACCTAATTCTCACCTCGGCTTTGATGAGCGCCGCGTGGATGGGCTCTATCGGTTACCTGATTCAAGCGAACAAGGATTATCGTGCCAACTTCGAGACTTTGTTCTGGCAAGCAGTGGTGGTTCAGCGCGCACTGGTGGAAACGCCAAACACGAGGCGAAGTGAAGTGGTCGACGAGGTATCAAGTACAAGATTGGCAGCACTGAAGGGTTTGGAAGCAATTGAAGACTCGCGTGACTTTGGCCGCCAACTGCACGAGGCCGCGGAGATGCTGCATGAGGCTGTTGAAAAACAAATCCGTCCTTTGAGCCACGAACTATGGGCCGAGCAAAGAGTGCAGCCACCGTCGCTCCGGGTCGGCGCACTGCTTTTTGATGCAATAGCAAGGTGGGATCCACCGCTGCGAGCAATAGCGGTTCTCTTGGCCGTAGTAATTGGGGTGGGTTCTGTTCGGTCGGCTGGGCTGGTCATCGGTTTTGAAGTGGCGGTAATCGCGGTGCTTTCGGCTCTGGTGGTTTTGCTAATTCGAGGCTCCCTCATCGCTCTGCGCCCGAATTGGCGCGCCTGGGTGAGCCCGCTCGCGGTGGTCGCGCTCCCGATCGCGGCCGGGGTGAGCCTTTACGCCATCGCCACCCAGATGATGGGTATTCGCCCGGATCCATTCGGCTCGATGGTCATCGCATTAGCCATCCCGGTGATCATGGTCATCGCCACCGCCACCGCCGGCTTGCAGGCCGAGCGCAACTTGATCATCACCAGCCTAAAAATGCGAATAGACGTAGCGCAGGTTTACGAAGTTGCAGCGATGCAGATCAATGCCGAACACGATGCCCGGATGGGCACCTACCTGCATCACCGCGTGCAGTCGGAGTTGACCGCGCTTGCGCTGCAACTAGAGCAAGCCTCGCGTCAGTACGACGAGGTATCAGCGCTCCAGGTCGTCAACTCCGCCCGCGAGCGGCTATCTCGTTCACTAGACGGTGACCTAGATGCAAAGTCCGATACCGGGAGGGTGCGATTGGCGCAAATAGCGGAGGACTGGTCTGGTATCGCTGTTGTCGAGTTGACATTGCCGAGTGGGGACTTTGGTACCGCAGGGCAATGGCAGAGCGCGGCATTGATTGCCGATGAAGCGGTTGGCAATGCGGTGCGATCAGGTGGAGCCGATCAAATCAGGGTGCAGGTGGAGGTTAGCGAGTCGGCGTTGGTACTCGTCGTGACCGATAACGGCGGTGGGGTTTCGGCCTCGGCGAAAGCTGGACTGGGATCGGCATGGCTCGACGTGAATGCGCCGGGGCGGTGGTCGCGCGAATCAACTCCTGCGGGCACCAAGTTAACCGTTGAAGTCACCGGCTAGTCGGTCGGCTGACCTTAAGTGCGGATTCAAGTAGGTACGCGTCGCCCCAAACATAGGAGCCCTCGTACTTGAGTATCGGCACATTCCAAGTCTGCCTAATTAGGATCCCGGGGTTTTGGGTGTTGACCGATGTCCATTCGGGCATTGTGAGGGTGCCCAAGGTGGCTAATGCGCTTTGCCGGCTCGCGGCGCTTGTCACTGGATCAAGGTCGGCAAGTTGCAGCATGGCTGCTGCGGCGATGGCCGCCGCCGATGAATCCCGGGGCGCGAATGCGCTCCAGACATCTAAATCCCAAGCCGGGATGCAACCGGGGCCGACCTGTTGGTTCCAAAAACCGGTGGTGCGCCGTGCGGCATCCAACAAGATTGGGTTACCTGTTGCGGCATAGCCTTTAGCGAAGCCATACATCGCCCAAGCTTGGCCGCGCGACCAAGTGCTGGTGGACATGTTGTAGCCCTGGCCGTAGACCGGCCCGGTCAGTGCTCCCGTCAACGGGTTAAATGTCAATCGATGAAATGTTGATCCGTCCGACCGCACGAAGTACTTGGCGAGAGTTAGCAGATGCTGCTCCCCCCGACTTCGAAGTTGCGCACCCTCCGCACCACCGATCAGGTTTCCAGCTTCAATCAGCATCGGCGCGTTCATCGCCGAATCAATGATCAATCCCCACTTGCCGCCATACTCTCCCGACTTGATGGCCTTGACCTTGTTGTTCCAGCGGGTTGAAAGGCTTTTGGCCGCATCGATGATGGCGCGGCGATAAGTGATGCGCTGCGCGGGGTCGGGGTCCAGGCGCATCCCTAGCCCGGCCGGGAGCCCAATCATGAAACCGAGGTCATGGGAGCCGGTCCATTTGGCAACCGGCAGCAGATTTCGTGTCCAGGTGCGCGCTAGCGCTAGCCACGCCGGATCGGCGGTGCGCTCATACATCAGCCAAAGCTCGGCTGGATAAAACCCCGCGGTCCAGCCGTAAACATCTGAACGCAGGTACTGGGTCTGCCGGGCGGTGGCGCCGAATGGATACTTCACCCCGGGTGGCTTCAGGCCGGTGATATCGGAAGCGGCGTAAAGGCGCCCGGCGGCCAACGCGAACAATGCATCAGTTTGTGCACTGGTGACGGGCAGTGGGTCTACCGGGCAGACGACTGAGGTTTCAACCGCTGCCGCGGTGGGCGGGAGCGCGAATCCCGCTACCAGCAATGCGCACATCGCTAATACGGCGAGAGTGGATCGACTTGGAACCGGTCCCATGCGCACGTTGGTGATTATGGCCTAGGCCGTCAGCACGATCTTGCCGGTGACCGCACCGGATTCAAGTAGTTGGTGGGCCGCCGCCGCGTCTTGCAACGCCATGGTGGCGCCGATGGCTGGGTTAACGATCCCGGCATGCACCCACGGCCAGATGTTGCGCTCAACCTGTTGGCAGATCTCGGCCTTTTCAGATTCCGGGCGCCCTCGAAGTGAGGCGGCATGCAGTGCTGCGTTCTTACGCAACAAGGTGTTTATGTTGAGCTCGGCTTTAACCCCGCCTTGCATCCCGATGATGGCAAGTCGGCCGTTGCGGGCAAGTGCTAGCACATTGCGTTCCAAGTAAGAGGCGCCCATATTGTCGAGAATCACATCGGCGCCCCGGCCGCCGGTGACGTCAGTCATCACTGCAACGAAATCTTGCTCTTGGTAGTTGATCAGGACTTCAGCTCCGAGTTGCTCGCAGACTTTGAGTTTGGCCGCACTGCCCGCGGTGACGGCGACCCGGGCGCCGAGGGCGCGCGCAACCTGAATCGCCATGGTGCCAATGCCAGAGCCGCCGCCGTGGATTAGTAGCCACTCGCCTTCGGCCAGATGGGCGGTCATGACGATATTGCTCCAGACCGTGCAGGCCACCTCAGGTAGGCTCGCGGCAGCGGTAAGGGTGAGACCGGTTGGCACACTCATCAATTGCCCGACGGGTGCAGCGACTTGTTCGGCGTAGCCGCCACCGGCGAGTAATGCTGTTACCTCCTGGCCCACCTTGACCGTGGTGACACCCGGGCCAAGGGCACTGATCACCCCGGAGCACTCCAGCCCGAGAATCTGCGAGGCTCCCGGCGGTGGGGCATAGTTGCCCTGTCGCTGCAGGATATCTGCGCGGTTGACCGCGGTGGCGGCAATGTCAATTAAGACCTCGCCAGGCCCAAGTATTGGGGCCGCTACTTCTTGCCACCTGAGTTGGTCAGGGCCGCCGGGCTCGGTGACGATGATGGCTCGCATGATGAGGTGGATTGTACTCGCTCGCGCACCATCATCGCGCCGATTACGAAGACGCCGACAATGGCGATGGTGCCGGCGACGATACTCGGCGCACCAAGGAGTTTGACGGCGGTGGCGGCAAGCACGACCATCAGCAGATAGCGCAGCCGGCGTCCGTCATAACGCGACGACAACCTAGCGCCAAAGTAAACCCCTGGTAATTGACCGATAAGTAAGGAAACAACGACTGCGATGTCAATATCACCGAGTCCGGCGTGCGCTATGGCGCCGACAACCAGCATTGGCACTGCTTGGGTTAGGTCTGTTCCAACTAAAACTGATGGGCGGAGCAGGGGGTAGATAAGCAAGAGCACGGTAACCATCAATGATCCGGAGCCAACACTTGTCATGCCGACAATTAGGCCGACAACTAGTCCGAGTGCGACTGTGGGCGCGATATTCACCGGCATTGCGGTACCGAGGAGTACTTGGTCTCCGTGAAGTTTTCCCGACCGTGAAGTTAAATAGGTTTTAAGTAACATCGCGCATAGGGCGATGATCAAGACGACACCGATCCAGGTGCGGATGGCTTCATCGGCGCCCGAACTCGCCAGCACATTGGCGAAGATGAGCGTGCCGATCAACACCCCGGGAATTGAGCCAAGTGATAGCCAGCTGACCAATCCCCAGTGCACTGTCCTATTTCGAATGTGGACCGCGGCACCGACCGGCTTCATCACGGCCGAGGCGACAACGTCACTGGAGACGGCGGCGGCCGGGGAGACGCCGAAGAGCAGCACCAGCATCGGGGTGACCAAGGCGGCCCCGCCCATCCCGGTCAGGCCCACCATCAACCCGGCGACCAATCCGCCCAGGGCCAAGGCGAAGTCGATATCTCCGGGGCTCATGCTATCTAGCCTATCGGAAAACTAGGGAATACCCAGGATTGGGTCGTGGCCTCGTTTTAAGGGCTGGGAATCAGCGGGTGGAAAGGGGGAGGCACTGCACGACATCACCGCGAAAACCAGCACCGGGGGGCACCACCGCGATCGCGTCGGCCGCGGCCCAGCCAACGAGCCCAGCGGGGCCGGCGTCGGGCAGCGGGTGCGCGACCTTGGCGGCGTCCAGCATTTCGAGCCGGACGGGGGCCAACCGGGTGTCATCTGCAAACTCGGCGGCCGGGGTGTCGGCAAAGAGCACCGCGGCTGGGTAACTTCGCACCGCGGGTGCACCGCGTAGCGCCGCAATGAGGGGTGCCACCAAGGTGACCAAGCCGGCGAGGGCCGACTGCGGCTCACCCGGCAACCCGACCAAGAACCGGCCGTCGGGCAACTTCGCGAGCAGCATTTGCGCACCGGGGGTCACGGCAACACCATCAATGAGCCAATGCGCGCCGAGATCACGCAACACCTGCCGCACATGATTATCGGGGCCCGGTGCTGTTGAGCCGGTGGTGATAATGACATCGACCGCTGCGTCATCGATTTCAGTTAGCAATAAGTCAGCGGTATCAGGTGCGCGCACGGCCGGGTTACCGCGGCCGCCACATGCTGCGACGAAGGCCGGCACGGTGTTGCTGAGCGCATCGCGCACCCGGCCGCCACGTGATTGCCCCTGCGATAGCAACGAGGTGCCCAGCACGATGACCCCGACAACCGGTGGGCGCACGATCTCGATACCGTCATGGCCAGCGGCCGCGGCTATCGCGAGGACGGCTGAGGTGATCACTCGGCCCGCAGGGACCAGCAAGGCGCCACTAGGCGCGATCTCGCCTTCGCGAATGATCCCCGAGCCGAGATCGGGGCGTGCTCGCTCATCCGGCAATCCGGTGAGTCCATCAAGGCCAACCACACTCACCGTGCCATCGCCATGATGTTCTGCGGCCGAACCGTCAATTGACAGCACCGCATCGGTATGGGCGGGGAGTGGATCACCGGCCCTGACCCGCACCGCATGGCGTGGTTGCAAGGTAACTTCATCGATTAAACGCCACGGCCCTTCACCGCAAACCGCGTAGCCATTGATGGCAGAACTTTCGACCGGCGGGTCGGCCGACAAAGTCAAAATCGGCTGCGCCAAGACGCTACCGGCCGCCTCATCAAGGCGCGCATAGGTATCAGGTAGTTGCCTTGCACAAGTACTAGCAACTTGGTGGGCTTGGGCCCACGACAGTACGCCGTCCAGCCCGAAAGTACTCATGGGTTGATAGTCCCACAGATCACCACATGGGTAGGGCAAACGTGTCACGATGAGGCCGTGAAGACAGCAGACGTGGTCGTGATCGGCGGCGGCATCGTCGGGCTGGCCCTCGCCGATGCCTGGCTGGCCCGTCACCCGGAGGCGTCGGTTGTCGTACTGGAGAAAGAAGATCGGCTGGCCGCACATGCATCCGGACGAAATAGTGGGGTGCTGCACGCAGGTTTTTATTATGCCCCTGATTCACTGAAGGCCCAACTGACCCGGCTGGGCAATCAACTGCTGCATGAGTTTTGCGCGGAGCGTGGAGTGACCGTGCGCGAGACCGGCAAGGTGGTGGTGACTCAATCAGGTGCTGAACTACCTGCGCTGCGTGAGCTTTTTGCGCGCGGTCAGGCCAACGGGGTCGAACTTGAGTTGATTGACGAAGCTGGGCTGCGCGAGCTAGAACCCCTGGCGCAGACCCACGGGTTGGCGCTATGGTCACCGACAACCGCGGTGGCCGACCCGGTGGCGGTTGCCCAGGCCTTAGCCGCTCGAGTTCGAGAACGTGGTGGCTCGGTGTTGCTGGGGGCTGCGGTAACCGGCGCGGGGCCGGGCTGGGTAACTACCGCGGACCAACGGTTCAGTACCGGCTATGTGATTAATGCTGCGGGCCTATATGCCGATAAAGTCGCGCACTGGTTCGGTGTTGGCGAGGAGTACCGCATGCTCCCGTTCAAGGGGCTGTACTGGTACGGCTCCTGGGCGCCGGGGCGCCTGCAGCGTCATGTCTATCCCGTACCTGATCCGCGCAACCCTTTTCTCGGCGTGCATTTGACCGTCACGGTCGACGGCAGGGCGAAAATCGGCCCGACCGCGATACCCGCTCTATGGCGCGAGGATTACGGCGGATTTACGGGATTCGATGCGGGTGAACTTGCGAGCATTGCCCGCACTTATCCGAGTTTCTTTCGCAGTGACCACCATGACGTAGCGGGACTATTGCGCAGTGAGCTGCCGAAGTACTCCCGTAAGTACCTGGTCAACCAGGTCCGCGCGCTGGTGCCGTCCGTCACACCCGCGGACTTTAGAGTAAAAGGCCGCCCGGGTGTGCGCGCTCAGCTTTTCCATCTACCCACGCGCAGACTGGAAATGGATTTCGTCTTTCAGCACGGCGATCGATCTACCCACATGCTAAATGCCGTTTCACCGGCGTGGACAAGTGCACTTGCGGTAGCCGACTATGTTGTGGCCGATATCGGCCGCTAGTTAGGCGACGGTGCTGCCGGGAGCTAGGCCTAGGGAGCAAAGTGCCGGCCGGACATTACTAACCATCTCGGCGTGGCCAGAGCGCGCCAAGACTGCACGCAGTACTTGTCCGGCCTGCACATGAAGTTCAGCGAGGCTGCGATTACGGTGCGCACGCGGGCCTAACTCAACCTGGCGAATTGAATTGACCCCATAGGCATGCGCGACGTCAATCAAGAGGCCAATTTCAACTCCGTAGTCAACCTCGAAGGGCAACGCCTCGGCCACCGTCCGACGGATCGCATACTCACCACCAAGGGGCTGGCGGATATGGGCTAGGTGGGGCTGCAGCAGTTTCAGTGCCGGGCGCGCGGTTAATTCAGTGACGCGGCCCCCTGCTGAACTGCGACCATCAAGGGTGCGGTCGTAGGTGGCGCGCACCATGGTGATGGTTTCGTCACCGAGCATCGGCGCAACTAGACCGCGCACGTAGTCGGCCGTACTTGACTCAAGGTCACCGTCAAGCCAGATAATGATGTCGCCATGTGATGCATACACGGATCGCCACAGCACATCACCCTTGCCCAAAGTCGGGCCGAATTCGGCTAGCACCCGGTCGGCTGCGATGACGCTCGCCCCCGCACGGCTCGCAACAGCGGCGGTGTCGTCTGTTGATCCATGATCGAAGACGAAAATCTCATCGATCAGACCACCGAGTGCGTGCAGCGGCGAAATCACCGCGCCGATCGTGGCAGCCTCATCGCGCGCGGGGATACATACGCTGATGGTTGGCGCAGACACTTGTCACCTCCTTGTTAGGAGCAGACTGCCATGGCGCCTAGGCCGGCAGGATGCGCCCCAGGCCGGAGTAGTGGCGGGTGTACCAAGGCCCGAAGATCGATTGCACTCGCACCCTCTTGCCTCGCCCGACGGCGTGCACCATTTTGCCGTTGCCTAGGTACAGGCCGACATGGTGGGCGCTCCCACGCAGGTAGAACACGAGGTCACCCGGCTGGGCGTTCCTCAGGGAGACCTTCTTGGCCATTTTGTATTGGGCACCGGAGTAGTGCGGCAGGTTGCGGCCGGTGACCTGCTTGAAGACGTACCGGGTCAGGCCCGAGCAGTCGAAGGCATTGGGCCCGGAGCTGCCGGCGCCGTAGGCATCGCCAACTTGCTTGCGCCCCAGGGCCGTGAGCTTCTTGCGCACCCCCGCGACATGGGCCACGAGGCGCTGGTTTGGGGTCCGGGCTGGCACCGAGGCTTGGTGTTCAAGGACCCGGGCCATCGTGGGTACCGGGATTTCGGTAGTGGTCAATGGCTGAGCCAACTGGGTGGAAAGGGGCCCGACGGTGTTCTTGCTGTCGCGGGCGACCGGGGCCAAAGCCGAAGCGGTGGGAGCCATGCCGAGCCCGGTGACCAAGGCGGTGGCGAGGACAGCGGTGGTGAGCGTCTTGAGGTGGGCGTGCATGCACGTCTCCTTCGCGTTGGTACAAAAACATGCCGCACGGGGCCCGTCGGGGGACTGGCTTGAAACCATGCGACAAGATGACGCTATGCCGTTGCCCCTCGATAACGGAAAGGTCACGACCGGTTTTCGGACGCCACGCCATGGGTATGTGGGATGGCCCACAGTTCGCCCCAAAAGCCTCAATAAACACATAAGTGCGCTAGAGCCCCATTAGTAACAACCGGGAACCGTTGGGTCCCAAGGGTCAAGCCAAGATGCGAATTCACCTCGCATCCACGCTGGTAGCGGGGTACTGTCCGCTGCACTTGGCTAGAAACTCTCTGGACGACGAGAAGGGGCACCAGATGGACGACACCGTTCGCCAACACAAGTACACGCTTACCGAAGACCAGATGCCGACCACCTGGTACAACATCATGCCCGACCTGCCGACACCCCCGCCCCCACCGCTACATCCGGGACGCATGGACCCGGTCGGCCCGGACGACCTAGCACCGCTGTTCCCGATGGACTTGATCATGCAAGAAGTTTCGATGGATAGATACATCGAGATCCCCGGTGGGGTACTTGATGTTTACCGCCAGTGGCGGCCATCGCCGCTGTTTCGGGCCCATCGCTTGGAAAAAGCCCTCGGTACACCGGCACGTATTTACTACAAGTACGAAGGGGTGTCACCGGCCGGCTCGCACAAGCCAAACACGGCGGTGCCGCAGGCGTACTACAACAAGAAGGAAGGCACCAAGCGCCTCACCACTGAAACCGGCGCCGGCCAGTGGGGCACCGCACTCTCATTCGCTTGTGCCCTTTATGGCCTGGACTGCGAGGTTTGGCAGGTCGGTGCGTCGTACGACTCAAAGCCTTACCGCAGGCTGATGATCGAGGCCTTCGGCGCAAAGGTGCACCGCTCGCCATCTGATGTAACCGAAATCGGTCGGCAACTTGCGCAAGATCCACGTAACTGGTCCGGATCCCTGGGTATCGCGATCTCCGAGGCCGTTGAAGTTGCGGCAACAAATGCCGACACCCGTTACGCACTTGGGTCGGTTCTTAACCATGTGCTGCTGCATCAGACGATCATCGGTGAAGAAGCCATCTTGCAACTCCAGTTGGCCGGCGATACCCCAACGATGATCGTCGGCTGCACCGGTGGTGGGTCGAACTTCGGTGGGCTCTCCTTCCCGTTCATTCGCGAGAAGCTGGCCGGCAAAATCTCACCGCGAATCGTTGCGACCGAACCCGCTTCCTGCCCGTCGCTAACCCGTGGTGAGTACCGCTATGACTTCGGCGATACCGCGGGTATGACGCCGCTGATGAAGATGCACACCTTAGGTCACGACTTCATCCCCGACCCGATTCATGCCGGTGGGCTGCGTTATCACGGGATGGCGCCGCTGATCTCGCACATGTACGAGTTGGGCATGATGGAGGCCGTCGCGGTGCCGCAGACCGAATGCTTCGCAGCGGCAATCCAGTTTGCCCGCACCGAGGGCATCGTGCCGGCACCGGAGCCAACCCATGCGATAGCGGTCGCTATCCGCGAGGCGCTCAAGGCCAAGGAGACCGGTGAGGAAACGGTGATCTTGACGGCACTTTGCGGCCACGGCCACTTCGACCTACCGGCGTACGACCAGTACCTGCGCGGGGAAATGGTGGACGAGGAGTTCTCCGATGCCCGTTTGGCGGAGGCCATGGCGACGGTGCCGGACGTCTCGTTCCCGTAAGCCCGATGCGCTCAGAACTACGAAGGGGTGGATCCTGGCGGATCCACCCCTTCGCTTTGCCCTGTGTTAGCGGGGCCAATCAATTTGCCCTGCGTTAGCGGGGCCAATCAATTTGCCCTGTGTTAGCGGGGCCAATCAATTTGCCCTATTTCTATTGACCCGACTGCCATGAGGTGAAGACCTCGGTGTACAGATCGCGGGCCTCTTGACTGCAGCTCGGCGTCGGTGAGATCAGAGCAACCTTGTCGGCCGGCACAACAACGCCCGGGTCGGTCTTGAGTGAATCGTTCATGAACGGATCCGAATCTATGATGCCGTTGTCGTAACCGCTGAAGTTACTGGCGACACCGGCTTGCTCCGGGCCCATCATCCAGTTGATGAAGATCTTCGCGTTCTCAAGGTCCGGCGCACCAACTGGTACGACGAAGTTGTCAGCCCAAAGATTCAGCCCATCCGACGGGTACACAAACTGGATGTTCGGATTCTCCACTGTCATGCGGTGCACCGATCCGTTCCAGGCCATGCGCGCCTTGCTCGAGCCCTTGACCATGCGCTCGATGCCACCGTCCGAGTCGATCACCTTCGGCTTGAAAGTCGAAAGCAGTTCCTGGGCCGCGGCGTACTGCGCCTTATCGGTTGAGCAAAGGTCGGCCGGAGCAACGCCGCCGGCACGAAGTGCCGCGGAGACAAGTTCCGTCTGATCCTTGAGCACATCAAGGGAGTTACCCGCAACCGAGCCGGCGGCGAAGTAATCCTTCCAAGATGCAATGCCCGAAACCGCTGGGTCAGTGGTGTCGACACCGATACCCGTGGTGCCGTACATATATGGAGCGGAATAACTGCGCCCTGGATCCCAGTAGACATCGACCAGGTTCGGCTTGATGTTGGCGGCATTTGGCATGGTGTTGACGCCGATATTCTCCAACAGGCCGAGCTCGATCATCTGGGCGACCATGTAGTCACTGGGCACGAGTACGTCGTAGCCGGTGGCACCCGCCTGTATCTTGGCGAGCATTGTTTCATTCGAGTCATAGGTATCGAGGATCACCTGGATACCCGTTTCAGCCGTGAAAGCATCAAGCTGCGCCGGATCGATGTAATCGGTCCAGCTGTACAGGTGTAGCTCACCGCTACCGGTTGCCGGCAGTGCTGATGCGGCCGGTGCCTCGTTTGCCGCGGGTGCCGTGGTGGTTGTTTCGCCCCCGCAGGCGGCAAGTACTAAAACACCCGCAGCGATGATTGCTGAAGATGTCGCCAATCTAGATACTTTGGATCGTCGAATCATTAGTCGCTTCTCCTTATTCTATTTAGTAGATATACCGCCAGAAGCAGGGTAGCCGAAAAAATCAGCAGAAGGGTTGAGAGAGCGTTGACGGCTGGAGTCACATTGGACCGAATCATCCCGAAAATGTAGACGGGCAAGGTGGTGGCACCTGGTCCGGCAATGAAAAACGAGGTGATGAAATCGTCTAATGAGATAGCGAATGCGAGTAAGGCCCCGGCGAAGATCCCAGGCGCAAGTAGCGGCAAGGTGATGCGGCGCAGGATCGCCCACTCGTTGGCTCCCAGA
>BJGE01000051.1 GCA_014190275.1 Actinomycetes bacterium
GATGCCGCGCGGCGCGCGGCATTCGACCACCTCGAACCGGCAATTGCCAGCATCAACCACGCGAATCCATGCGGGATCGCGGTGGGAGTCGATATCGCGGACGCCTATGTGAAAGCTTTCGCTACCGACCCGGTCTCGGCATTTGGCGGGGTGGTCGCGGCTAACCGCATGGTGACCGTCGAACTTGCGGTAGCCCTCGGTGATGTCTTCACCGAGGTGATCGTGGCCCCTGATTACGAACAAGCTGCATTAGAAATATTTGCCGCCAAGAAGAACTTACGAGTATTGCAAGTCGCGGGCCCCCATCCGGGGCGCCACTATGAAACCCGCTCGATCAGCGGTGGGCTACTGGTGCAATCCGCCGACGATATTGCGGCGCCCGGTGATGACCCAACGAATTGGCAACTAGCCTGCGGGTCCCCGGCGAGTGCGGCGTCACTTCGGGATCTGGAGTTTGCCTGGCGCGCGGTTAGGTCGGTGAAATCCAATGCCATCTTGCTGGCGGCCGGTGGTGCCGCGGTCGGTATTGGTATGGGCCAGGTGAATCGGGTTGACTCGGCCCGGCTTGCCTGTGACCGTGCGGGTGATCGGGTCAAAGGCTCGGTTGCGGCATCAGATGCTTTCTTCCCATTCGCTGACGGGTTACAGGTTTTAATTGACGCCGGTGTCCAAGCCGTGGTCCAACCCGGGGGCTCGGTTCGTGATGACGAAGTTATCGCCGCTGCGCAGGCAGCTGGCATCACGATGTACTTCACCGATACCCGGCACTTCTTCCACTGATGGTGGGTCGTTTCTGGTTCCCTATCATCTGTACTTTCGTCGCTGGCTCGTTAGCTTCGGTGCAGGCCAGAATGAATGGCGAGTTATCGCTGTTGACCGGTAATGGAATTGAGGCAGCGACTCTTAGTTTCGGATCAGGACTTATTGTCGTGTCAATCTTGCTGATCTTCGTACCATCCATTCGCCACGGTGTTGCGCAGATCCCAGGTGCAATTCGTTCCGGAGAGTTGCGTCCGTGGCAGTTACTCGCTGGGCTAATTGGTGGGTTTTTCGTAGCGGTGCAGAGCGTTGTGGTACCGATGATCGGGGTGGCGATCTTCACGGTGGCTGTGGTGGCGGGGCAAAGTGCCAACTCCTTGGTGGTGGACCGCATTGGCCTTGGTCCGGCGGGTAAACAACCCATCACCATCGGCCGGGTCGTCTCAGCGGTGCTAGCGGTACTTGCCGTCACTCTCGCGGCCGATGATCGGTTCACCGGTGGCAGCGTGGCAATTGCTGCGGTGGCAATTGCGGTCGTTGCCGGACTCGCTGTAGCCGTCCAGCAGGCATTGAATGGCCGAATCAGCGTTGCCGCGGGTAGCCCGCTTTCGGCAACTTTCTATAACTTCGTATTCGGGACGGCATTACTGGCAGCGGCCTTCGGGGTGGCGTGGGCAATTACCGATACCGATCCAGGAGCCCTCATCGGAGGTCCGTGGTGGGCGTATGCGGGGGGAGTGGTCGGTGTAGTTTTCATCGCGGTGGCGGCCTGGACCGTCCCGATTCTTGGGGTACTCGTCTTTGCCCTCGTCTCCATTGCCGGTCAGTTATCGGGGGCACTCTTGCTGGATGTGGCGGCGCCGACTGCGTCAACCAATGTTGGCTGGCATTTGGTGGCTGGAGTGGTCTTGGCTTTTATTGCCGTAGCAATGGGTGCAAGCGGGCGGCTGCGCACCCGGCGCAGCCCATAGTGAAAGACTTAGGCCATGACCGCAACGGTGCTCGATGGCAAAGCCACTGCTGCCCAAGTCAAGGCTGATCTCAAGGTTCGCGTTGATGCACTGAAGACTAAAGGCGTATTCCCTGGCCTTGGCACGGTTCTTGTTGGTTCTGATCCCGGAAGTCAAGCCTATGTTGGCGGAAAGCACCGCGACTGCGCCGAAGTGGGCATCGCATCCATCCGTGTGGATTTGCCCGCTGATGCTAGCCAATTAGACGTTGAAGTAGAAGTCGCGAGATTGAATGCTGATCCAGCGGTGACCGGCTACATCATTCAACTGCCATTGCCGAAGCACCTTGATGAATACCGGGTACTTGAATTGATGGATCCGGCTAAAGACGCCGATGGCTTGCACCCGGTGAGTCTGGGCCGATTAGTACTCGGCATCCCGGCGCCCTTGCCGTGCACCCCCCGGGGCATCGTCGCACTACTTCGCGCGTATGACGTACCGCTCGACGGTGCTCATGTGGTGGTGGTTGGCAGGGGCATAACGGTGGGTCGCCCACTGGGCCTGCTGCTGACTCGGCGCAGTGAGAATGCGACCGTGACCTTATGTCATACGGGCACCAAAGACCTCACCTCTTATTTGCGCTCGGCCGACATCATCGTTGCGGCTGCTGGGGTACCGCATCTGGTCACCGCGGATGCGGTCAAGTCGGGGGCCGCGGTGCTAGATGTCGGGATTACGCGCACCGATGCGGGGCTGGTCGGTGATGTGGCGCCAGAGGTATTCGAAGTGGCCGGTTTTGTAGCACCGATGCCAGGGGGGGTGGGGCCGATGACGCGAGCGATGCTCCTTCAGAACGTAGTTGAGGCAGCCGAGGCGGCGGGAGCGGTCGGCAGGTGAGCGCGAACGGTGAGGGCGGTGGAGTGGTGCGTCGGTTACCTCAACGCCGCAGGCGCTTGAACCTGCGACAGTGGCCAATAACAATCGTGCTGATCGGCGTGGCTATCGCCTTGATTTTGGTCGCTACCGATCACTTTCGTCGCGGATCGGTAGTACTCGCGGCCAGCGTGGTGCTCGCCACTTTCTTGCGCCTTTTGCTGTCAACTGAGGAGGCCGGGTGGCTGGTTGTGCGCTCTAAGAAGACGGACGTCTTAGTGCTGGGCGCCTTGAGCATTGGGCTGGCCATTTTCTGTTTCTGGGTGCCCGCCCCTAACTAATGGGGTGCCCGGTCAAGGGCGGAGGTCAAGGAGCCAACGCGACCCGAGGTGGGGTATCTTGACGTCAAGATAATCGCCTACCGGGCGATGCGACCAAATTCTTCGAAGGAGCAGGGCGAATATGTCTCGCAGCGGCAAAGTTTCAGTCATCGGTGCAGGCTTTTATGGCTCAACCACCGCACTTCGGTTAGCCGAATACGACATCTTCGAACAGGTTGTCCTGACCGACGTGATAGAGGGCAAGCCCGAAGGCCTGGCTATCGACATGAACCAATCACGCTGGATCGAAGGCTTCGAGACAAAATTGGTGGGCCAGTCCACCGGGCCAAATGGCGAGGGCTATGAAGCGATCTCCGATTCAAAGATAGTCATCATGACCGCAGGTCTACCCCGAAAGCCCGGGATGAGCCGCATGGATCTGATCGAGACGAATGCGAAGATCATGCGCAGTGTCGCCGAGAATATCGCCAAGCACGCGCCGGGAGCGGTGGTCATCAACGTGGCGAACCCCCTCGATGAGATGACCGCACTGGCCCAGTTGGTTACCGGATTTGCCTATCAGCGAGTTATCGGTCAAGCGGGCATGCTCGATACCGCCAGGTTCACGAACTTCGTCGCCGAAAAACTTGGTGTCCCGGTGGCTTCGGTTAAGACTTTGACCCTGGGCTCACACGGCGACACCATGGTGCCGGTGGCCTCGGTTTGCTCGGTGGGTGGCAAGCCGCTGACCGAGTTGCTTTCTGCTGATGAGATCGCTGATCTAGTCACCCGGACCCGCAATGGTGGCGCTGAAATCGTCGCACTACTTAAAACCGGGTCGGCGTATTACGCGCCCTCGGCCGCGGCGGCGCGCATGGCAAGGGCCGTACATGAGGACTCCGGTGCGGTGATGCCGGTGTGCGCGTGGGTTGACGGTGAGTACGGGCTATCCGGTGCCTATCTCGGTGTCGAAGCCGAGTTGGGTCGCGAGGGGATCCGCCGGGTGGTCGAGACACCGCTAACCGATGGCGAGAAGGCACTTTTGGTCGAGGCCTATGAAGCCGTCAAGGCCAAGCAAGCCGATGTCAAGGATCTTTAAGACGTAGCCCAGAGGTTATTTACGTAGTCATGCAGGTCATATATCTAGGAGTTACAAGATGAGCAAGATCAAGGTAGTGAATCCGGTTGTTGAACTCGATGGTGATGAGATGACGCGCATCATCTGGCAGTTCATCAAGGATGAATTGATCTTGAAGTATCTAGATGTCGACCTTAAGTACTACGACCTCGGTATGGAGTATCGCGATTCAACCGATGACCAAGTCACCATCGACTCAGCACATGCGATACAAAAGTACGGAGTCGGAGTCAAGTGCGCCACCATTACTCCCGATGAGGCCCGGGTTGAAGAATTTGGCTTGAAGAAGATGTGGAAGTCTCCCAACGGCACGATTCGTAATATTCTAGGTGGGGTCATCTTCCGTGAACCGATCATCATCTCGAATATCCCGCGGTTGGTGCCAGGCTGGACGAAACCGGTGATCATCGGCAGGCATGCCTTCGGCGATCAGTACAAGGCGACCGATTTCAAAGTGCCGGCGGCTGGTTCGTTAACCATGACATTCACCCCCGCTGATGGCTCAGCTCCCATGGAGTTCAATGTTTTTGACTTCCCTGGTGCGGGCGTAGCCATGGGGATGTACAACCTGGATGACAGTATTCGCGATTTTGCCCGGGCCTCATTGCGTTACGGACTAAACCGTCATTACCCGGTGTATCTATCGACCAAGAACACCATCTTGAAGGCCTACGATGGCCGATTCAAGGATATCTTCGCAGAGGTTTTCGAGACGGAGTTCAAGTCCGAATTCGATGCTGCAGGCATTACTTATGAGCACCGACTCATCGACGACATGGTTGCCGCGGCCATGAAATGGGAGGGCGGTTACGTCTGGGCTTGTAAGAATTACGATGGCGATGTGCAGTCCGACACCTTGGCCCAAGGTTATGGCTCACTTGGGCTAATGACATCGGTGCTCATGACTCCAGATGGCAAGACCGTTGAGGCAGAAGCCGCCCACGGCACCGTCACCCGGCACTTTCGTGAACATCAGAAAGGTAAACCAACGTCGACGAACCCCATTGCGTCGATTTTCGCTTGGACCCAAGGACTGGCGCACCGGGGCAAGTTGGACGGTACCCCCGAGGTCACGGCCTTCGCCCAGACCCTCGAGCGGGTCTGCATAGAAACCGTCGAAGAGGGCAAAATGACCAAGGACCTGGCCATGTTGGTGGGCCCGGATCAGCCGTGGCAGACGACCCAGGATTTTCTGGCCGCAATTGATGAGAACTTACAGCGGGCGGTCCGTGCCTGACCGAGGTTTCTTCCGTAGTCTCATGCCATGAGTGACCTATTGGTCAACTGCTTGGTGGTGCTGTTCTTCGTCCTTTTGGGTGGGTTCTTTGCCGCGGCCGAGTTAGCGCTGGTGTCCTTGCGGGAGAGCCAGGTGCAACGGCTGGGTGCCACCGGGCGCCGTGGGCGCCGGCTGCTCACCCTTGCTGGTGAGCCGAATCGGTTCTTGGCGGCCGGGCAGGTCGCTGTCACCTTGGCGGGTTTCATCTCGGCGGGTTTCGGCGCTGCCCAAATTGCTCCATCCCTAGAGCAGGTGTTGACCGGCTGGGGAGTGCCACCACTTTGGGCCGGACCAATCGCATTCATCCTCGTCACCGTAGTGATCGCGTACGTGTCATTGGTCTTGGGTGAACTGGTGCCAAAGCGGATCGCGTTACAGCGTGTTGAGAAGGTGGCATTATTTGTGGCCGCGCCGGTTGATTTTGTCGCGAAAGTATTTCGGCCATTCATCTGGGCGCTATCTATTTCAACGAACGCCGTGGTTCGACTTTTTGGCATTGATCCAAATGCTGCCAAAGAACAGATAAGTGGCGCTGAACTACGCGACTTGGTCGCAGGCCATGAAGAATTGACCATGGAAGAACGTGAACTCATTGATGATGTTTTTGCTGCGGGCGATCGCGAACTTCGCGAAGTAATGGTGCCTCGGACCGAAGTCGATTTCATGGATGCTGAAATGCCGGTTTTCAAAGCAGTCAAGATCATCCGGGACCAGCCGCATTCGCGCTACCCGGTGATCCGTGACAGCGCAGACGATGTCATCGGTTTCGTGCATGTCCGAGATATTCTCGACCCCGATGTGGCTGACCGATCAATTCGCGTCGGCGCCCTTGTTCGTGACATCTCCGCGTTCCCCGGGACCAACGCAGTTTTGAGCACCCTGACCGAAATGCGGCGATTGCGCCAGCATTTGGCCATCGTGGTCGACGAGTACGGCGGTACCGCTGGCATCGTTTCCCTTGAGGACTTAGTTGAAGAGCTAATCGGGGATATCAAGGATGAATACGACGTAATCACCCGTCATGACGAATCAAAGATATTCGGCGTAGTAACGGTTGATGGTCTGCTAAATCTTGAAGACTTTGCGGAGGAGACCGGCTTACACCTCCCCGATGGCCCTTATGAAACCGTTGCCGGTTTCTTGATTTCCCGTTTGGGGGCCTTGCCAGAAGTGGGGGTAAGTATTGAGAGCCAAGGTCACCGCTTCGAAGTCACTCAGCTTGATGGTCGCCGGGTGGCCCGAGTGCAAGTAACTCCAATCGCTCCGGTAGTACCGCCGCCGGACCAAGTGCAAATATCCGATGGTGGTTTGCAACAATGACGGCCATGACAACATCCCGCAGCCAGCGCGTGCTGTCCGGAATCCAGCCCACCGGTGCTGCCTTCCACCTAGGTAACTACCTGGGCGCCTTGCGCGAATGGGTGCGAATGCAAGAAACTCATGATTGCTACTACGTGGTCGTAGACCAACACGCGATCACCGTAGATCATGATCCGGCGTTGCTTCGCGAGCGCACTTTGACATCCTTTGCCCAGCTTCTGGCGGTGGGACTTGACCCTCAGCTGTCAACCGTCTTCGTGCAAAGCCATGTGCCCGAGCACAGCCAGCTGGCTTGGGTTCTGCAGTGCCAGACCGGTTTTGGTGAGGCCAGCCGCATGACGCAATTTAAGGATAAGTCGCAAAAGGAGGGCTCGGCCAGATCCACGGTGGGGTTGTTTACCTACCCGATTTTGCAGGCGGCTGACATCTTGATTTATCAGGCGAATGCCGTGCCGGTGGGCGAAGACCAGCGACAGCACCTAGAACTTACGCGTGATCTTGCCCTACGTTTCAATGCGACATTCGGCGAAACGTTGACGGTGCCCGAGGCCCTGATCGTCAAAGAGACCGCCAAGATTGTCGACCTCCAAGATCCAACCGCGAAGATGAGTAAATCCAGCCCCGCCGGCTGCGCCTATTTACTTGATGATGATGCGGTGTTGACCAAGAAGTTCAAGAGTGCCGTCACCGATTCGGAGCGCGAGATCAGATTTGATCAAGCAGCCAAGCCGGGAGTTTCGAATTTACTGACGATTCAGCAAGCGTTACGCTCCATGAGCATTACCGAACTTGAGGTTTACTACGAGGGCAAGGGCTACGGAGATCTGAAGAAGGATACCGCCGAGGTAGTGGTCGAGTTTGTAAGGCCGATCCGCGAACGGGTGGCGACTTTGATCTCGGACCCAGCGCAGCTGCAGCAGCTCATGGGAGTGGGGGCAGATAAGGCAAGGGCAACCGCCCACGAGACGCTAACGGCGGTCTATGACCGCGTGGGATTTGTGACGCTGCCAGATTAACGCGATGGCGCCTAGGGCCGCGATCGTAATCGTTGCCAGCAGCCACCAGGGCCCGGCGAGGATCGCGGTGGGCGTCGCGGTCACGCCCGCGGCGTTGACCGATTGCGGAGCGCCACCACCGGAGTCGGGGACGCCGTCAGCAAAATTTGCTTCAACATTAACCGCGAGGGATCTTGCCGAGTTTGCTGCGGCAAATTTCTCATCGGTCAGTGGATCCACCAACGAGCCAACCGGGGTCACCGAGGCCTGGTTCCTAAAGCCCCAGGTCAATGCCTTACGAGCCGCGTCGGCACTGGCCTCGTGGATGCCCATGAGTGCCACCACGAGGGTGCGATCCCCGCGCTGGGCTAGCCCGATGAAAGTGCGACCAGCATTAGTGGTGTAGCCGGTCTTGAGTCCGACCATTCCTTTGTAGCCACTTAAGAGCAGTCGGTTCTCGTTGTAGATCGTTCGAGTGCGCTGGCCCCGCCACGGGAATTCGTAGCGTTTGGTGCTCGCAACTTCGATGAGTTCGGGATGTGCCAAGGTGGCGCGCCCGAATAGAGCGAGGTCATAGGCGCTGGACAATTGGCCCGGGGCATCGAGCCCGCTGGGGTTCTTGGCCACGGTGTCGCCTGCTTGCATTCGCATAGCAAGTTGATTCATCTGGTTGAGCGTCTCGGGCACCGAGCCACTCGCTCGCGCCAGCGCAAGGGCAGCGTCATTGCCGCTGGGCAGAAATAAGCCATAGAACAAATCCCGGATGGTGTATGCCCTGCCGGCCTTTAGTCCAACCCGCGAACCGTAGGTATTGGCGTCGCCAGCGGTTGCCACGTAAGTGTCATCAAGGGAAACCTGCGGGAGCACGGTCAACGCCGTCAGGGTTTTCAAGGTGCTGGCGGGGGCACGTTGCAGGTGGGCTTTTTTCGCGGCCAAGATCTCGCCGGTTTTGGCATCAGCAAGTACCCAAGATTCCGCCCAGATATCCGGTAGTGGCGCGGCGCCCGGCCCGAGGTTAACCTGGCGACCGGGCGCGGAAAGTTGCGCGCCGCCGATGGCGCCTTGCCCAGCTGGAGGGTCGGCGGCGGCGGGCCCGGCGGCAAGGGTGGTCAATACCCCAAAGCCGATCGCTATTGCCGACGCCCGCGTCAGGGCTGTTCTGGAACGAGGCTGCATGGTGCCCTAAGGGTACGTCGTCACCGACCCAAAAGCCTGTGACGAACCTCCCACAGTTAGGGGCTGCGCCGCCCGTTACGAACCGCTACATTTCGGGTAATTCGAAGTTGAAAGGGGTCCGGCAATGAGCGGAGTCACGACCGCGCCGCTGGCCGGTGGCGTCCCCGGGGAGCAGCGGGCCGAGATCAACGGGCGGACCCTTCGCACCGACCGTTGGTGGCTCCAGCCGGCGATAGTGGTGGCCGCGCTTCTCGCCTTTATCGTCTACTCCACCTGGCGGGCATTTGAAAATGCCTACTACTTCTCCGAGCCGCTTATCTCACCTTTCTATTCGCCCTGCCTTGCCTCCTCATGTGTTGCGGGGTCAAGTGGCTGGACCCCGTTCGGGTCCTGGTGGATTTTGTCACCGGCACTGTTGATTTTGATCTTCCCGCTCGGGTTTCGGATGACCTGCTACTACTACCGCAAGGCCTACTACCGGTCATTTTGGTTGTCGCCGCCGGCATGTTCGGTGGCCGAGCCCCGTAAGAAATACACCGGTGAGACCCGCGCACCACTTATTCTGCAGAACAGCCACCGGTATTTCTTCTTCGCGGGCCTGATCTTCAATGTCATCTTGACCTACGACGTCCTCATCGCCCTGCGCAATGGTGAGGGCGAATGGGGCCACCTGAGCGTTGGCACCTTGGTGCTCGCGGCGAATGCGACCTTCCTGTGGCTCTACTCGATGTCCTGCCATACCTGCCGACACATCATGGGTGGGCGCTTGAAGAACTTCTCGGCGCACCCGGTGCGGTATAAATTCTGGACTTATGTGTCAAAGCTCAATGCCCATCACCCGCGGTTTGCGTGGATCTCATTGATCGGCGTGGCGCTCACGGACCTTTATGTGCGTGAAGTGGCGACCGGCACCATTACCAACTTCTACTTCTTCTAGGCCGCGAAGGGTCCTTTGTTCATGGCAGACATCGAGCACTACAAGTACGACGTGGTTGTTATCGGGGCGGGCGGCGCGGGCCTGCGGGCGGCGATTGCGTCGCGGGAGGTCGGTAAAACGACCGCGATTATCAGCAAGTCCCTTTTTGGCAAAGCGCACACCGTGATGGCTGAAGGTGGTATCGCGGCCTCGATGGGCAATGTCAACAGCAAGGACAACTGGCAGGTGCACTTTCGCGACACCATGCGCGGTGGCAAGTATTTGAATGATTACCGGATGGCTGAACTACATGCCAAGGAGGCTCCTGATCGAGTCTGGGAACTTGAGGAGTGGGGTGCACTTTTCGATCGCACCCCGGAGGGCAAGATCAGTCAGCGAAACTTTGGGGGGCACGAGTACCCGCGGCTGGCGCACGTGGGTGACCGGACCGGCCTTGAGCTGATCCGTACCCTGCAGCAAAAAGTAGTCCAACTGCAGCAGCAGGATAAGAAACTCAGTGGTGACTACGAGTCTGGGATCAAGGTGTTTGCCGAATGCACCATCACCGACATCCTCATCTCCGGTGAAGGTGAAAATCGCCGTGTTTCCGGTGCATTCGGTTACTGGCGTGAGTCTGGCCAGTTTGTGCTTTTCGAGACCGCTGCTGTCGTGCTCGCCACCGGGGGTATCGGCAAATCCTTCAAGGTCACCAGCAACTCCTGGGAGTACACCGGTGATGGCCATGCACTGGCGATGCGCGCCGGTGGGTCGCTCATCAATATGGAGTTCGTCCAGTTTCACCCAACGGGCATGGTGTGGCCGCTAAGTGTCAAGGGGATTTTGGTTACCGAATCCGTGCGCGGTGACGGCGGCGTGTTGACCAACTCTGAAGGCCGGCGCTTCATGTTCGACTACATCCCACCGGTATTCGAAAAGCAGTACGCCAATACCGAGGAAGAAGCAGATCGCTGGTATACCGATCCGGATAACAACAGGCGCCCACCGGAGTTGCTGCCGCGCGATGAGGTGGCCCGGGCCATCAACGCCGAGGTCAAGGCCGGTCGGGGATCCCCGCACGGTGGGGTATTCCTAGACGTTTCCAAGCGCCTGCCGGCGGCGACCATCAAGGCGAAGTTGCCGTCAATGTGGCACCAGTTCAAAGAACTTGCGGACGTCGACATCACCTTGGAAGCCATGGAGGTAGGCCCGACCTGCCATTACGTAATGGGCGGGGTCGAGGTAGAGCCTGATACGGCGGCTGCGGTGGGAGTGCAGGGCCTGTTCTCGGCCGGTGAAGCCGCCGGTGGCTTGCATGGATCCAACCGCTTGGGCGGTAATTCGCTTTCTGATCTCCTGGTATTCGGGCGGCGTGCCGGTCTGGGCGCGGTTGCCTACCTGGCGGATCTGGATGCGGGAGGTGGGCGCCCGGCGGTAAGCCAGGTGGACGTGGACGCCGCGGTAGCTGCCGCCTTGGCACCATTTAGTCACGATGGCGGTGAGAACCCCTATACGATCCAGCAGGATCTGCAGCAACTAATGAACGACCTAGTTGGCATCATCCGCACCGCGGACGAGATGCGGTCGGCCCTTGAAAAGTTGGCTGGGTTGAAAGCGCGAGCGGCAACTTTGAGTGTGCCAGGCGCGCGGGTGTACAACCCAGGCTGGCATCTGGCACTGGATCTACAGAACATGCTTGTTGTGTCAGAGTGCATCGCCAGATCGGCACTGGTGCGCGAGGAGTCCAGAGGTGGCCACACTCGTGATGATTTCCCGGTAATGGATTCGAATTGGAGATCAGTAGTTATTGCTTGCCGCCTTGATGGCAAGGGCGTGGAAGTTGTCAAGCAGGATATACCTTGGATGCGCGATGAACTCGTCACGCTATTTGACGTTTCAGAGCTCCGCAAGTACATGACCGAGGCGGAAATTCACCGAATCCCCAAAGAGGTGGCATAGCGATGGCACATGACGCCAAATTCCGCGTGTGGCGGGGCGAAGCCGGCGAAGGCGCATTGCAGGATTACACCGTCGAGGTAAACGACGGCGAAGTAATCCTGGACGTCATCCACCGCATCCAGGCCACCCAAGCATCTGACCTAGCCGTGCGCTGGAACTGCAAGGCAGGTAAGTGCGGCTCCTGCAGTGCTGAGGTAAATGGTCGACCAAAATTGATGTGCATGACTCGAATGAACACGTTCGAGGACGACGAGGTCATCACCGTCACTCCACTGCGCACCTTCCCGACCATCCGCGATCTGGTAACCGACGTCTCCTTCAACTACGAGAAGGCTCGCCAAGTCCCGGCTTTTGAGCCGCCGGTGGGCCTAAAGCCGGGCGAGTACCGGATGCAGCAGGAGGATGTCGCGCGGAGCCAGGAGTTCCGTAAGTGCATCGAGTGCTTCCTGTGCCAGAACACCTGCCATGCTATTCGCGATCACGAAGACAATATGACCAGTTTCGCTGGGCCACGTGTTTTGATGCGGGTTGCAGAACTCGACATGCATCCGCTCGATGTGGTTGACCGCAAGCACGAGGCCCAAGAGGTTCTGGGTCTGGGATACTGCAATATCACCAAGTGCTGCACGGAAGTTTGCCCGGAGCACATCAAGATCACCGATAACGCCTTGATACCGCTCAAGGAGCGCGTGGTAGATGTCAAGTATGACCCCATTGCCTGGCTGGGCAGCAAGATACGCGTCCGCCGCGACTAGGGTTGGGTAGGTGAACGGTTCAACCGAGTCGGGTCTGCCCCTGAATCCGGTGTATGGCCCGGAGGCGCTGGCTGTTTGGGACGAAAAGGCGCAACTTGGCGTGCCGGGGGAGTACCCCTACACCCGCGGTGTTTACCCCTCGATGTACACCGGTCGGCCTTGGACGATGCGCCAGTACGCGGGCTTTGGTACCGCAGTCGAGTCCAATGAGCGTTACCGCCAATTACTGGAGGCCGGCACTACGGGCTTATCGGTGGCATTCGACCTGCCAACGCAAATGGGTTACGACTCCGATCACCCGCTCGCCCACGGGGAGGTGGGCAAAGTAGGTGTGGCGATCGATTCGATCGAAGATATGCGGATCCTCTTCGGCGGAATTGCACTTGATGAGGTCTCTACCTCGATGACCATCAACTCCACGGCAGCAATTTTGCTCCTGCTGTACCAGCTGGTCGCGGAGGAGAAGGGTGTTGCTGCCGATCAACTCAATGGCACGATTCAAAACGACGTGCTCAAGGAGTACATTGCGCGCGGCACCTACATTTATCCGCCCGCCCAGTCGCTGCGCTTGATCACCGATATCTTCACGTACTGCCGTAATGAGATTCCGAAGTGGAACACCATTTCGATCTCCGGCTACCACATGGCCGAGGCGGGGGCTACCCCTGTGCAGGAAATCGCTTTCACCCTTGCCGACGGCATCGAGTACGTGAAAGCCGCCGTCGCTGCAGGCCAAGATGTCGATGAATTCGCACCGCGCCTAGCCTTTTTCTTTGTCGCACGGACGACAATTCTCGAAGAGGTCGCAAAGTTTCGTGCTGCCCGCCGCATGTGGTCCAAGATCATGCGCGAGCGATTCGGCGCCAAGGATCCAAAGTCGTGGATGCTTCGATTTCACACCCAAACAGCCGGTGTGCAATTGACCGCGCAGCAGCCAGAGATAAACATGGTGCGGGTAGCGGTGCAGGGTTTGGCCGCCGTTCTAGGTGGCACCCAGTCACTTCACACCAATTCATTTGATGAGGCTATTGCCCTCCCCAGCGAAAGGGCCGCACGCCTAGCGCTACGCACCCAGCAGGTACTCGCTACGAGACCGATGTCTGCGCAACGGTCGACCCTTTTGCCGGGGCTTATGTTGTTGAGTCCCTTGACCGACGACATTGAGGTAGCGGCAACCGCATTGATCGCTCGCATTGATGAGATGGGCGGCGCGGTGGCGGCGATCGAGCAGGGTTTTCAAAAATCAGAGATCGAGCGCTCGGCCTACGACATCGCCATCCAAATCGATGATGGCACCCGGGTGGTAGTGGGGCTCAATAAATTCACGACCGACGATAAAGAGCACTACCCACCACTGCGGGTGAACCCGGCGATCGAGGCGGAGCAGTCGGCTCGCTTGGCTTTGCTTCGGGCCGGTCGCGATAATGCCGAAGTTGAAAGACTGCTCGAGGTGATCCGGGCGACAGCCAACGGCGATGCCAATTTGCTATATCCGATGCGCGATGCGTTAAAGGCTAGTGCGACCGTGGGCGAGGTCTCAGATGCGCTGCGCGATGTTTGGGGCTTGTTTCAGCCGACCGATCGGTTCTAGTGTCGGCGCGCCAGATCGTCTTGGACTGCGATCCGGGCCACGACGATGCCATCGCAATCATGCTGGCCTGCGCGAGCCCGGAGATCGAACTCCTTGCGGTAACAACGGTTGCGGGCAATGTCACCCTCGAACACACCACCCGTAATGCCCTTAGAGTGCTGGATCTAATTGGGCGAGCCGATATACCGGTCGCAGCTGGTCGCGATCGACCTCTTCTCCGTGATCTATCCACCGCGGCGGTGATGCACGGTGAGAGCGGGCTAGCCGGGCCGCTGGAATTTGAGCCGAGCCGCGGGCCAGCCGACTTGACCGCCCTCCAGTTGATTGAACAAGTACTCGTGGCGGCGGTGGAGCCAGTTACCTTGGTGGCTACCGGGCCGCTAACAAATATTGCTGATGTCATAACCCAACTCCCCAAAATTCACGGTCAGATCCGCGAAATAGTGATTATGGGAGGCGCCGTTGAGCTGGGCAATTGGACACCAGCCGCCGAGTTCAATATCTGGGTTGACCCTGATGCGGCAAAAATTGTGTTCGAATCCGGCATCTCACTTACGATGATCGGCCTTGAGGTAACCCATAAAGCCTGGTTAACCAATGAGCATGCCGATCAACTACGTGGCTCCGGGCGCCCCGGTGAGTTCGTTGCTGAACTACTAGATCACTTTGTGAAATTTCACCAGGACCGGTTTGGCTGGCCCGGGGCGCCGATCCATGACGCCGTAACGATCGCCCACCTGATCGACCCAACCTTAGTGACCACCATGGCGATGAATGTGCAAATTGAGACGGTTTCGCCTTTGTGCATGGGCAGGACAGTGGCTGATCGTTGGTATGTCACCGGTCTTGAAACTAATGTAAACGTTGGACTAGATATTAATCGTGACCGTTTTGTTACCCTGTTGGTAGGCCGATTATCACAACTTGCCTAAGGTTCCCGTGGTTCAACACTGACCCCCGGTTTGAGACTATGATAACGGTCAATATTCCGCTCTCACAAGGAGATAAATGAAGACTAATTGCAAGATTGTGGCGGCCGTCTTGGCCGTATCGGCACTCGGCCTAGCCGGCTGTAGCAGCGCCAGCACGACCACCGAGCCATCGGCTGCGGCGCCTGCGCCCGCATCTGCATCCGCTGAAGCCCCGGCCGTGGCGAGTGAAGTGCCCGTAGCACCTGCACCTCCAGCGCTCAAGGCCTGCGAAGTCACCGACGTCGGTGGCGTTGACGATAAGGGCTTCAACCAGAAAGCCTATAAGGGTGTCACCGACGCAGCAGATCAGCTTGGAATTGTGGGCTCAGTCCTCGAGTCGCAGGCTGAGACCGATTACGTCCCCAATATCCAGTCCTTCGTGGACCAAGGTTGCGGGATCATCGTCACGGTTGGATTCCTCCTAGGTGATGCCACCAAGGAAGCCGCAAACGCAAACCCAACGATTCCTTTTTCAATCGTTGACTACGCGTACGCCGATGGCGATATCACCGCAAACAATGTGCTCGGCCAGGTGTTCAACACCGATGAGGCCGCGTACTTGGCGGGCTACCTTGCCGCAGGCATGACCAAGACCGGCACGATCGGTACCTTCGGTGGTATCAACATCCCACCGGTAACCATCTTCATGGATGGTTTCTACCGCGGTGCGATGGCCTACAACGCAGCCAATGGCGCCAAGGTCAAGGTCCTTGGTTGGGATCCGGCTAAGCAAAAAGGCCTGTTCACCGAGAACTTCGAGTCACTCGATGATGGCCGTAGCTTCGCGCAGAACCTTGTTGACGAAGGTGCCGACATCGTAATGCCAGTTGCTGGTCCGGTGGGCCTTGGCTCAGCGGCACTCGCAAAGGAACTAGGCCCTGACAAGTTGATGATCATCGGCGTTGACAGTGACCAGTTCGACAGCGATACCGCTAACCAGAGCGTGTACCTGACTTCGGTGTTGAAGAACATGGATGTCACCACGTTCAATGCCATCTCCTCGGTACTTGACGGCACCTTCGCAGGTGGCGTCACCGTGGGTACTTTGGCAAATGGCGGCGTGGGCCTAGCCCCGTTCCACGACATGGATGCTTCGGTGCCACAGGCACTTAAGGATCAGATCGAGGCGCTTAGGGCCGGTATCTCTGACGGTTCGGTTGACGTCAAGAAGT
>BJGE01000052.1 GCA_014190275.1 Actinomycetes bacterium
CAAATGACTTTCGCGGCGCAGGCTTGGCTCAACCTTGGGACTTGGCGCGCCGAGTCCTATGTGGCCCACCGGAAATCCGGTGGCCGCTGGTCGCGTTCGACTAAGCCGCATACCGCGCACACTGCAAGGGTGAGTTTCTATCGCTCCTATGTCGAGCGAATAAATGAGCGGTTGGCGGTGGCAAGTGCACAGGCGCGTGATCAAGTATTTGCCGAACACGGCAAAGGTCGTGCCGGTCGCAAAGCAGGTGATCTGGTGCTGCGCGCGAAAGCCACTGAAATAAGTGACTTCCATCGCACCAATACGTCCGCCCGCGGGGCCTGGGGCGGGTACTCGGGTGCCGTGCGTACGGATAATGGGTCGGCCGGGGCCGCGGGCCGGCAGGCGGCATCAACTGCACGTTTGGCGGCCCAGCGGTCGTTGCCGGGCAAAGCCGCGGTGGAAGGATCAAGCCCGTGACCGATCCAATGCGACCGACGCTGGCCGATGTCGAGGAAGCAGCGGCGCGCCTGCACGGGGTGATTCGTGAACTCCCGTTGGCCGGTGCCAGGTGGCTGGAGGATCTTGTGGGTGGTCCCGTAATGCTCGTCACCGAGAACCTACAGCGCGCTGGATCATTCAAGATCCGAGGTGCTTACAACCAGATCGCCCAATTATCGGAGGCCGAGCGGGAGCGCGGAGTTGTTGCCGCGAGTGCCGGAAACCATGCGCAAGGAGTGGCGGTTGCTGGTCAACTACTCGGCATCAAAGTCACGGTGTTCATGCCAGACGGAGCCACCATCCCAAAAGTTGAAGCAACCAAGGGCTACGGTGCCGAAGTCTTTTTTGCCGGCCCGACGATCGACACTGCACTAGAGGCAGCGCAGGAATTTAGCTCTCGTACCGGTGCGGTACTAATTCATCCATTCGATAATGCTGACGTAGTCGCGGGTCAAGGCACGTTGGGCCTGGAGATAATCGAAAAGATGCCTGATGTGAAAACCGTGGTGGTATGTACGGGTGGTGGCGGTCTGCTAGCGGGGGTGGCTTTGGCGATCAAATCAACCAGGCCAGATATCCGAGTTATAGGTGTGCAGGCAGCACAAGGCGCGGCGTACCCGGCTTCACTTAAGGCTGGTAAGCCGATAGAGCTAGCAACGATGAACACCATGGCCGACGGAATCGCGGTTGGCCGGCCTGGCGCGGTGCCATTTGGTATCGTCGCCAATCTTGTTGACGACATCGTCACCGTCTCTGAAGGTGAATTAGCCCGCGCCGTCTTGATGCTGCTCGAGAGGGCGAAATTACTCGTGGAGCCAGGTGGCGCCGCGGCAACCGCAGCCGTCCTTGCGCGCCCGGCTGATTTCCAGCCGCCGATTGCGGTGGTCGTCAGCGGGGGCAATGTCGACCCACTGCTGCTGATGCGCATCATCAGATTCGGCATGGCGGCTGCGGGCCGATTCCTCACGGTCCGGGTTCGGGTACTTGATCGCCCCGGTTCACTTGCCCAGCTTCTCGAGACTGTCCGCACCTCCAATGCTAATGTCGTCGAAATTGAACACGAGAGATTCGATCCGGGGTGCTCGGTTGACGAGGTCGACATCGTGGTGCAGGTGGAAACCCGGGGCCCAGATCATCGTGACGAGCTGCTCCATAAACTATTGGCAGCCGGGTACGAAATCCTTGACCGATAGGCTTCTGTAATGTCAGATCAACCTGCGGTCCGCGCCGAAGGCATCAGCCGCACCTTCGGCGAAGTCAAAGCCCTTGATGGTATGGATCTGGTGGTCCAAAGGGGGCAGGTGGTGGGCCTATTGGGCCCCAATGGTGCGGGCAAGACCACGATGGTGCGAATTCTCAGCACCTTGTTGAAGCCTACGGCTGGCCACGCGGAGGTCGCCGGGTTCGATGTGGTCAAGCAGGCCAATCAAGTGCGGCGGATGATCGGGTTGACGGGCCAGTACGCGGCTGTTGATGAGTACTTAACCGGGCGCGAAAACCTAAGGATGTTCGGTGATCTATTCCACCTGACTCCCGGATATGTAAAAGCCAGATCTGAGGAGTTACTCACCTCATTTGACCTCGACGACGCGGCGGATCGACCCGTTCGCACCTATTCGGGTGGGATGCGCAGGCGTCTTGACCTAGCGGCCAGCCTGATTGCTCGGCCGGAGATCTTGTTTCTGGATGAACCGACAACCGGGCTTGATCCGCGCTCTCGACTCGGCATGTGGCAGGTGATCAATGACCTTGTCGCGGATGGCACCACGGTCCTCTTGACAACCCAGTACCTTGAGGAAGCCGATCAGTTGGCGCAGGACATCGTGGTAATTGACCACGGACACGTGATCGCCCACGGCAGCGCAGAGCAGCTAAAGGATCAAATTGGTGGTGATCGCATCGAAGTGACGCTCCATGATGCCGCTGGAGCCGAACGTGCCGCGCGGGCATTAGAGTCCGTAATCTCTGGCCACCCGCTCATCGAAGATAATAAGGTCTCAGCGCCGGTGAGCGGGGGTTCGATGGTGTTGGTCGGTGCCATCCGCGCCCTTGATCTGGAACAGGTCGAAATCACCGACATCATGCTCCGCCGCCCTACCTTGGACGACGTCTTCATGTCGCTAACCGGCCACCTAGCCGAAAGTGAAACCCAACGGCCCGAACCAACTCGTCGAAGAGGAGCCCGCAGGCGATGAGCGCGATAACGGTAGGCCACCCGGTCGCACTTCGCCGACCTATCTACGGTTGGGCCTTGCACGATGGGTTCGTCGTTGCACGACGCAATCTCATCCAAACCCTTCGGGTACCCGAACTGCTTTTCTTCTCCCTCGTCCAGCCCGTTATCTTCGTCCTCCTCTTCGCCTATGTTTTTGGTGGCGCGATCCCCATCCCCGGGGATGGGGCGAGTTCGGCAGATGCGGCGAATGCCTATCGGCAGTATCTGATGCCGGGTATTTTCGGCCAGACCGTCGCCTTCGCTGCAGCGGCCAGCACGGTAGGGCTTGCCGAAGATATGAGCCGCGGCATCATCGACCGGTTTAGAGCGCTGCCGATGTCGCCATCGGCGGTGCTGCTGGGTCGCACCTTTGCCGACGCGGTGCGCCAAATCCTGGTACTAACGGTGCTCAGCATCACCGGCCTACTGGTTGGCTGGCGCATTAACAACGGTCTATTCAGCGCGTTATTGGCTTATGCCCTATTACTGTTTTTTGCATACACGGTGGCCTGGGTCGGCGCTTGGATCGGTTTGAGTGTGCCGAATCCGGAGACGGCTAACACCGCGGGTTTGGTCTGGCTATTCCCGTTGACCTTCCTATCGAATGCATTTGTGCCGATCTCATCAATGCCCGATTGGCTGCAACCGATAGCGGCCTATAACCCGATATCGACTTTAGTTCTAGCTACGCGCGAGCTGTTCGGTAACCCGACCGGCATCCAACCGCACTACTGGTCACTTGATCACGCCGCGCTTTATACACTGATTTCATGTGCGGTGCTCATTGGGATATTTGCGCCACTTGCGGTGCGCAAGTATCGCAATGCGACGGCCCGCTAGCGTACGTAGGGTTCGACTTTCAAAATGTCGACTGACATTTCTTTGCCATTAGCCAGTTGATAAGTAGCGCTATCGCCTACCCGCTTATTCAATACGGCTGACCCAAGGGGCGAGGTGGGTGAGTAGACCTCAATGGATGCGTGTGCTGCTTCCTCGCGCGAGCCGAGCAGGAACACTTCGATCTCACCATCGGACGGGAATCTCACGGTGACAACCTTGCCCTGAGCGACTTCGTCGTCCTCGGCATCTGGCACGCCGATCTGTGCACTCTCAAGAAGTTGTCGCAACTGCCGGATTCTGGCCTCGCTCTTGCCCTGTTCCTCTTTGGCAGCGTGGTAGCCACCGTTCTCCTTTAAGTCGCCTTCTTCGCGGGCAAGCTCGATGCGCTTGGTGATCTCGGTGCGCCCGGGGCCTTCGCGTTCGGTGAGTTCACCCTGCAACCGGTCGTATGCCTCTTGGGTCAGCCAAGTCACTTCGCTCATGAAAGAGGAGGGTAACGGTCAATCCAAAAAACGGGTAACTGTCCCTGTAAATCGTTATGAATTATGGGGTCCAGGGTTGATCCGGTGGGACGACTCCGGGTGGAAATTGGGGTCCTTGAACACTGGCGGTAGGCCCAATACTGCAGCCGAGAAGTTCGACGATGTAAGCCGGTGCGATGGTACGTAATTCGTAGTCAACTTGAACATTGGCGGATCCGGGCTCGATAGTGATGGGGGCGTACCCGACATCGGCCCGTGACTTGTCTTGGGCGCGGAGAACGCAAGTGAGCGTATCCTCGCCTTTGCGTTTGACCACGAATGTCACCGAGACATGGTCGGGTGCTGCGTCACTCCAAGTGACCAAAGTCGCATTTAAGGGTGGACGATTCAGCCCGATGGTTACGAAAATCAGGGCAGCGACGAACCCCCCGATCAAGAGGACGGCGCCAATAATTGTGCTCTTGGGCCGGCGATCTAGGCCGTATCTGGTGATCATCTCCGGGGAGAGTTGGTCCCGGCGAAATGGCGAAGGCACGACTGCAACAATAATGCCTGTGCTCCGAGCCCTGCGCCTCATGGCGGTCCATGCCCACCCCGATGATGAGTCGAGCAAGGGTGCCGCGGTGACGGCGAAATACGTGGCCGAGGGCGTTGAAGTCATGGTGGTTACCTGCACCGGCGGTGAGCGCGGGGACGTCCTCAATGCCGAGGCAGCGGTCGAGGTTGCCGAGCTGGGGCTCGAAGCGGTGCGCCGCGAGGAGATGGCGCGGGCCGCTGAGATTTTGGGGGTACGTCACGCCTGGCTGGGATTCCCCGATTCTGGATTTCCCGAGGGTGACCCGCTGCCCCCGCTGCCAGCTGGTTGCTTCGCGGACCTGCCACTTGAAGTGGTGAGTGAACCTTTGGTTGCCTTAATTCGAGAATTCCAACCCCAAGTGGTGACTACCTATGATGAAAAAGGTGGTTATCCGCATCCTGACCACATTCGCACCCATGAGGTCACCATGGCCGCAGTTGACGCCGCCGCGGATCCGCAGCAGTACCCGGGTGTGGGCGGTGATGCGTGGCAGGTGTCAAAGGTTTACTACAACCAGCAATTCAGTAAGCAGCGGGTCCTGGCTTTGCATCTAGCAATGACCGACGCCGATCTGGAATCCCCGTATGACGACTGGCTGAAGAACTGGGAGGATCGACCCGAGGATGCCGACCGCATCACCACCCGTGTTGACGCGACCGACTGGTTCGAGGTACGCGATCGGGCGCTGATGGCGCATCGCACGCAAATCGATCCGAATGGGCGCTGGTTCGCCGTGCCGATGGACCTGCAAAAATCGGTCTGGCCAACCGAGGATTTCCAGCTGGCCCGATCAACGGTTGTCACCGAGTTGCCGGAAAAGGATTTATTCGAAGGACTAAGGGGTAGGTAATGGAGCCAGATCCGACCAACGAACTCGGCAAGTTGATTGACAGTGCCGGGCCTATCGCCGGACTTTTCGTTCTGGCACTCGGTGTGGCCTTGGCCCTACTTTGGTTTTCACTTAATCGCCAGATGAAGCGTATCAACCCGGACCTGCCGATGGGGCCTGGTAATAACGAGGACATTGGCGATAAAGAACCAGCCGCGGATAGCGAGCCGGCCAAAGATGATGTTGACCGAGTAGCGGATGAGCGACCGGCCAACTCCTAGGGCGATACTGCGCACGGCGGTCACGCCACGTTGGCTGGGGTTCGCCGTGCTCGCGGTCATCTTCATGATCGGCTGTTTCGTTTTAGGGCGTTGGCAGTGGGATCGGACCCAGGACATTATTCAAGCCGAACAAGCGGGGCGGTCAGCCCCACGCGTGGTCGAAGAGGTAGCCAAACCCGGTGGCACCTTGACCAATGAGTTGATCGGCCAGCCGGTTATTGCAGCAGGTAGCTACGAGCCCGCCGGCCAGGTCATGGTGTTACACCGGTCATTTAATGATCAGCCCGGTGTCTGGGTGGTTACCCCGCTGCTGCTAACCGATGGCTCGCTGATCGCGGTGCTACGTGGGTGGCTCCCAGACGCCAGCGCGCCGGGTGCGATCCCGCCGGCCGGCAGTGTGGTTGTCACCGGGGTAGTGCAACCCGATGAGGGCTTCTATGGCGAAGCGCGACCGGACCCTGGCACCTTGGTCGCGATCTCAAGCGTGGAGTTGGGCAAACTTTGGGGCCAGAAGACCCGGCCTGGTTATATCACGTTGCAGGCCCAGCAACCTGCATTCGAACCGGCCCCGACTCCGGTCCCGCCAACGGTAGTGACCGACAATGTCGCCTTCCCGATTCAGAACTTATTCTACGCAATTCAGTGGTTGATTTTCGCGGCCTTCGCCGTCGTCGTCTATGGCCGCTGGTTGTGGCGCGATGCGCAGGACATAGGGGCCGAGGACGACGATCTTTCGACTACGGTTACGCCATCATGATTTACGTAATCGGCGAAGCCCTGATTGACATCATCGTGGACGCTGAGGGCACCGTGCTCGCCTCCGTCGTCGGTGGTGCCCCGTTGAACACGGCTCGAACGATTGCGCGCCTCGAGGTGCCTGCAACCTTCCTAGGCGGGATCTCAACCGACGCTTTCGGTAATCGTATGATGCGGCTGCTTGCGGAGGACGGCGTGCACTACGCACTCGCCTCCCAGGTGCCCGAGCCCACCACTTTGGCGATAGCCGAACTTGATCGGCACGGTGCGGCAACCTACCGATTCGTGATGGACAACACCTCGGCAACAGCCGTCACCCCAGATGCCGCACTGGCCGCGATCGGGCCAGATTGCCGAGCAGTGCACGCGGGCACCCTAGGTTTGGTGCTGCAACCCCTCGCCGATGCGACCCGAGCTGTTGTCAAATCTTCACCAGCCGATTGCTTAGTCATGATTGATCCGAATTGTCGGCCGAGTGTCATGGATTCCTCGGAGGTATTTACTCGCACGCTCGACGCCGTTCTTGCCCGCGCGGATATCGTCAAGGTCAGTGGCGATGATCTGGCCTTCCTGATGCCAAATCTAGATTCACGGTCCGCGGCCCAGGAGTTACAGCGACAAAGCGGAGCGCTCGTCCTTTTCACCGATGGCGCTGGGTCAGTGCAGGTGATAGCTGCGAGTGAAACCGTGACAATCGAGGTGCCAAGGGTGAATGTGGTTGACACCGTCGGAGCCGGGGATTCGTTCAGCGGTGGGTTCTTGGCACACTGGCTGGCTCGGGGACTGGGCCGCCGTGAACTTACCGACCTGCCGGCTGTTGTTGAGGCGGCAGCTTTTGGTATCAAAGTGGCCGGTATCACCTGCCAACGGGCCGGTGCGGATCCGCCGCGGGCACTAGAGCTCGCGGCAGGTTAACCTGTGTCATGGAGAAAATAAGCGCCGCTGCCCTTCGTTACCGCATCATGGCTTGGGTTACCGGAGTTGTCCTTGGCGCATTGACCATCTGGCTCATTGTCGGATACGGGTTCATGGACTATGCGAATACCGATGTGAAGCCTGGGCTCTACCGGTTGCTCTGGACGGCCCACGGCTGGCTCTACTTCATCTACCTAATCGTTGGGGTTGACCTAGCCTTTCGCATGCGCTACAGCATCTTGCGCACGCTCGGAATCTTGATTGCCGGCACCGTCCCCTTCATGTCTTTTGTGGCGGAGTACTTCGTGCACAAGGACGTAATGGCGAAGATCGCTGCGCAAACGGTTGATCCTTCTTAACCCGCGCACCCAGCAGTAACCGGTTGCTAGGTGAGTGACCAGTTGATCGGGTCGGCACCGAGTTCGCCAAGAAGTTCATTGGCACGGCTAAATGGTCTGGAGCCGAAGAACCCGCGCTCAGCCGACATCGGGCTCGGGTGCGCGCTGGCGATGGTCGGGACAGCAGGCAGCGCCGGGGTCAGCGACTGCGCGTCCTTGCCCCATAAAACTGCGACAAGTGGTTGATCGGCCCGGGCAACGAGAGCCTTGATTGCGGCGTCGGTCACCTGCTCCCAGCCGATACCCCGGTGACTACCGGATGCACCGGCTTGCACCGTGAGAACCCGATTGAGCAGCAGTACGCCTTGCCGGGTCCACGCCGAAAGGTCGCCGTTGATCGGTGCCGGGCAGTTTAAGTCCGCAGTCAGCTCCTTGAAGATGTTCTGCAAACTGCGTGGCAGCGGCCGCACATCTGATGCGACCGCGAAGGAGAGTCCGATTGGGTGCCCGGGAGTGGGGTAAGGATCCTGGCCGACGATCAGTACTCGTACTTCGGGTAGTGGTTGCGTAAATGCGCGCAGGATGTGCTCGCCGGCTGGGAGCCATGGGCGCCCAGCGGTGGTCTCGGCGCGAAGAAACTCACCGATGGCAGCGATGGTTCCTTCCTCGCCGGAGAGGGCCTTCGCCCAGGTTGGGTGCACGAGGTCGCTGAGCGGTTTGGCCACACCGGCAATCTAGTGTTTGACAGTCTGGTAGACATCAATCTCAACGGCTTTGACACTTACCCAAACCTGTTCGCCCGGTGCCAGACCCAGATCAGCCACCGCTGCGGGGGTGACGGCGGCAACTACGGCCGGCGATCCGTCGACATGGACTCGCACCCGATCATGTGCGGCCTGCAAACTGGTTATGGTGCCGGGCCAGACATTGCGCGGGCTACCTTCGGGTTGCACGAGGTGCACTGAGACCGACTCTGGGCGAATCACTGCGAGCACCGGCCCCGAAGCTGCAAGATCGGCGGTATGCAAGGTACCGCCATCATCAAGTGTTAGTTCACCTTGGCTGATGGTGCCGCGCAGTAAGGTAACCCCGATAAGTGCAGCCGCGTAAGGAGTAGCGGGCCGCCGTGCGATCTCGGCAGGAGTCGCATCTTGCACAACGACACCGTTTTCTAAAACGATTACTCGATCAGCGAGAAGCATCGCGTCAAGGGGATCATGGGTGACAAGAACCGTGCAGCCAGCGAAGGTTGCGAGCTGCTTGCTCAGCTCCATGCGGATCTTGGTGCGGGTTTCTATATCGAGGGCGGCAAGTGGTTCATCAAGTAGCAGTACATCGGGTTTGGTTGCCAAGGCTCGGGCCAGTGCGACGCGCTGTGCTTGACCGCCGGAAAGCGAAGCGGGCCGGCGGTCAGCAAGATCGGTGATACCAAGCTGTGCCAGCACCTCGCGGGCCAGCTGGTCGGCAGCCTTGCGGCCGCGCCCGCGTGATCTGGGGCCGAATGCAATATTCGCCAAGACGCTAAGGTGGGGAAAGAGCGCATAGTCCTGGAACACGTACCCGATCGATCGAGCTGGCGGGGGCAAAAAGATCTTTTGTGAATCATCAACCACCATCCCATCGATCTTGATCGACCCGGCAGAGACGGCAACTAGCCCGGCCATGGCCCGCAGCAGGGTGGACTTGCCGGCGCCATTTGGTCCGAGTATCGCGATAACCGAGCCAGGTTCGAAGGTGGCATCGACCGCGAGGGTGAACTCGCCGCGCTGCGCGGTGAAGTTTGCGATTACCGTCATGACGCGGTCGGCCTCAGGTAGCGCCCGCGCAGGGCGACGAGGACAACCACGCAAACGGTGAGCATCACCAGGCTCAAGGCGATCGCGGTAGAGCGGTCGGTTTCAAGGGCCTGGTACACGGCCAGCGGCATCGATTGGGTGACCCCGGGGAAGTTACCGGCGAAGGTGATGGTGGCGCCGAATTCGCCAAGTGCCCGGGCCCAGCAAAGCACCGCTCCGGCCACCAGCGACGGTCCCACTAGGGGCAAGGTGATGCGCCGGAAGGTGGTCCACTGCGAAGCACCCAGTGTCGAAGCAGCATCCTCGAACCGGCCGTCCAATGACCGAAACGCCCCTTCCATCGTGATGATCAAGAACGGCATCGCAACAAAAGTCTCGGCGATGATCACCCCCGCAGTCGTAAACGGCAGTTGGATGCCAAGAGCCGAGTAAAGCCATTGCCCGACGAGGCCACGGCGGCCAAAGGCCGTCAACAAGATAACGCCGGAGACCACCGGGGGCAGCAGCAGCGGCACGATCACCATCGCGCGCAGCACCTTGGTACCCGGCAGCAGTTCTCGGGCCAGTAGCCAGGCCAGTGGCGTACCGATCACGATAGCGACCCCGGTGGCCGCGATTGAGGTGACAAGGGAGATACGCAGTGCCTCAAGGGCCACCGGGGAGGTGAGGATGGACCCGAATGAACCCCACGGGGCCTCGGCAAGGAGTCCTACCAGTGGGATCACCAAGAAGGCGATGGCGATGAGACCGGGAATCAGGAGGAAAAGCGGCCGCGGGGAAGTCGGTCTACGTGGTTTCACGGTTTCATGAATCCGTAGGCCCGAAGTATCCCCTGCGCGCTAAATGAGTAGCGCAGGTACTGAACGAATGCTTTTGCCGCAACCGGATTGCGGGTGGCTTTAGCCGTGGCGACCGGGTAGCTGGTGACCACATTAAGTGCCGATGGGATATTCACCGAGGCTACCTTCGATCCGGCCCACTTAATGTCGGTGACATAGACGATCCCGGCATCGACTTCATCGGCAATCACCTTGCCTAGCACCATTCGTACATCAAGCTCGCGGGTCACTGGTGTCACCGTGATATTGGCGTTCTTGAAAAGATCTCGTGCGGCGGCCCCGCACGGAACTGCGACATCGCAGACGGCGACAAGCACCCCGGGTCTCGCTAGGTCGGTCAGGGCGTTGACCTTTGCGGCATTTCCTGACGGCATTGCGATCGCCATGGTGTTCTTAGCGAAGAGGAGGGGCGCCACCGCGGTACCGGCGGCGAGCGCCTTTGCCATCGTCGAATCGGATGCCGTTGCGATGACATCGACGGGCGCCCCGGCATTTAATTGCTCGACCAAGGTGGAACTCCCACCGAAATTGAACTTAATGGTCACCTGCGGAAACCGTTTGACGAATGCCGCTGCTATCACCGGCAAGACATCAGTGAGTGACGATGCCGCCGATACTGTGATGGTGCCACCAGGCTCGATGTAGGCCGCCGGTCTCGCGTGAGTTGCGGCTTTGGCTGGCGCAGCCCCACTTAATGCAATGAGTGAACCTGCAATTGCGATGCCGACAAGGCCGGTGAACCTCATGAAGACTCTTCAAGTTCCACAACCACATTGGTGGCCTTGATACTTGCGGCTGCTCGCACCCCGGGTTCCAACTGAAGTTCATCTGCGGCCTCGCGGCTCATCAACGAGACCACCCGGTGCGGGCCGGCTTGAATCTCGACCAGGGCCATCACCCCATCGCGCTCAACGCGCGTGACGATGCCAGCGAAACGGTTGCGAGCTGAAGTCGGTACTGGGGCGGGTGGACGCGGGCCCGCCTGCGCCATCAGGGCGGCCACCGCGGCGCCTTCGACGGTCATTGGCCCACTTGTGCCAGCGGTGGCTTCCAGCCGGCCGGTGTCGATCCAGCGCCGGACGGTGTCATCGCTGACCGCGAGCAGCTCAGCGGCCTCGGAAATCCGTAATTGCGTCACAAAAAAGGAATATAGTCCATATTAGCGGGTAATAACACAAAAATACTACGAAAAAGCGGGGCGGGTGGTTGCCCACCCGCCCCGCTTTACTTGTTCAGCGCTACTTTGCGTTCGGACGCTTCAAGGCATCCGGTTCATACAGCCCGTCGTTATTGACTCCGGCGGTTGCGTACTCAATCGCCTTGGCCTTCTTCAGGGCGGAGGTGGTCTTCGCGTTCACCATCGCATTTAGGGTCTTCACTGCGTTGGTGATCTGCGCACCCGCTTCCGATCCGAAGAAGCTGCAGTGACCGACACCTGAGGTGTTTGCCGCTGCCGAGGCTGCCGCATCAGGTGACTTACCGCCCGTTGCGAACTTGGTGTAGCCATCGGGTGATGGCACCGTGTAGTACTGCGCGATCTTCAGCAGTTTGCTCTTCGCCCCGCTCTTGGCGAGCTTGGCGTAGAACTCACTGGTGTTGCCCGCGGCCACGATCGGGTCGTAGGTCGTCGTGATCAACAGCGTGGGCACGGAGTAGACACCCTTGGCCGCAGGCAAGGCGCGTACTGCCTTGACCGCCGCCGCATTTGCACCAAAGCGTGCGGTTGCATCACCCTTTGATGCATCCAGCTTCGCCAGCATCGCATTTAGCAGGTTCGGCATCACCGTTGACGCATTCAAGGTGTCGCCGAACTCACCGCGCTGCTCCGAAGAGAGCAGGTTGGTGTATGACACATTGACGTTGTCGTTGTAGTTGGCCGTCTCCGTTGCGGGAATGCTGGCGATGGTGCGAGCGCGTTGCTCGAGCTCGTACCGGCCGAGGATGCCAAGTGCGGCAGCCCCACCGACGTTTTGCAGCATGGCCGCAGCGGTGTTGGCGCCGGCTGATGCCGGTGAGTAGCCACCACCTAGTGCGGCAAGGGTGCCCAAGGTCGCAAAGGCCGGATTAACCGTTTGGCCGTCGTACACCGTGGACTTGGTCGGTAGCCCGGCCATCAGCCCGGCGAGCAGGTTGGCCTGTGCCACCGGGTACCCAACCGCGGAAGTGGTAACCGTGCCGGCGGCAACGCCGCCGAGGGTGGTGAGCACCGTGCCGAGGTCGGTCAGCGCCTGGGTGTAACTCTGGTAGTTCGCGACCCGAAGGGTCGGAGCAATCAGGGTCTTCCAGGTGTACATGACCGTCATGGCTCCCGAGAACGCTTGCTCCGGTCCGGCCAGTGGTGCGCAGGTCGGCAGCGAGCCGGCGACCTTGCCCGGATTGCGCTCAGCGATGGTCTGCGCGATTAGACCGCCGAGGGACTCACCCCACACCAGGGTCTTCTTTACACCCGCGATGGCACCGCCATTGATGTACTTGAGCAGGTTCTCACCTGATTCAACACCTTCGGCTGTTGCCCATCCCTGCTTTGCGTAACCGGTGCCGGCCAGGGCGTAGCCCTGTGCGAGCAACGCCGGTATGGCAAGTGGGTTATCGGCGACATCTGCGCCACCGCCTCCGACATAGGCCACGTCAGAACCGAATGCCGCAGCAAATGCCGACACCGAAGTCTTGACATATGCCGGATTAGCGGCGAAGCCGAGTGGGGTTGCCAAGGCGGCAGGCACCGGTGTTGCGACGCGATACCCGTGCGAGAACAACAGCACCGTGCCGTTGAAAGTCGTTGGCATCACGATCTTGAAGGTGGATGCACCGAGTGATCCGGTGAGGCTGCCCTCACAGGTGGCACCCAAGGCGCAAGCGTCGGCCGCTTGGGCTGGCGTCAGTGCCGGGGCGGCTGCAAGCAGTAGCCCCGACGTGGCGAGTACCGCAATTACGCGGCGTGACATTTTGATTCTCATTTGTGTCCTCATCTACGGAAGCAACTTGGAAGTAGGGGCGCCCGGCTTGAACGTGGTCTGCTTCGCGGTGCCAGACGTCGCGCTCGTTGCCGTCATGATGTAGCTGGTCAAGCGCTCTACTTGGCCCGTTGCGTTGTACTGGCCCATGTAGTAGCCGTTTAGGCCCTGATGCGACTTGGCACTGATGAGCATTGGCACAATCGCAGCTGACCTAAAGGTGCTGGCCTTCGTCTGCAGTGCATTGATCAAGCTCGCGCGGGTCAAGTCCGGGCCGGCGGCCTTGATGGCCTGCGCCAGCACGTACGCGGTGTTCAAGCCGTAGTAGGTGTAGAAGTTCCACGGCAAGGAGTTCTTGTCCGCGATCACCTTGAACTGGCTGACATATGCGTTCGTGGTGTCTTGGATCGGCACCAGGAAGCTCGGCGTGTAAACACCCTTGAGCAGCGTGTTACCTGCTGCACCGAGTGCTGCACCTACGACCGACGGGTCAGAGCCGACCGACGTGATCATCCACGTTGGTGCGAATGCTGACTTCGCCGCAGTGCCCAGCATCTGAGCGGTTGCCGAGGTCACGCCGAAGAAGACGACCAATTCGCAGCCGGCTGCCTTGAGCTTCGCTATCTGCGAAGTAAATGGCGCAACCTGCTGGCCCGAGTAGTAGGAGGTCTCTGCCACGAAGGTGGTGCCGGCAGCCACGAAGCCGATCTTGGCGTTATCGCCGAATTCACCGTCCTGATAGAACAGGCACTTCTTCTTGGCATTAAGCGTGGCGTCATTGGCCATGTAGTAGCCCATGACCTTTGCTTCCACCACATAAGACGGGAAGAACGGGAAGGTCATCGGGTACTTCGATGGGTTGTCGAAGTTTGAGGAACCGGTGTTCACGAATACGTCGGGGATCCCGCGGCGGTTCAGGTCAGCGACGACCGCTGAGTGCGATGGGGTGCCGAGGGCACCGAACATCGCGAAGATCTTGTTGCTGAGGATCAGTTGGTTCGTCTGCTTCTTGGTCAGTGCCGGGTTGTACTGATCGTCAAGGTAGACGTAGTTGATCTGGCGCCCATTGATACCGCCATTGGTATTGACGTAATCAAAGTATGCCTTCGCAGCCGGTGCGACATACATGTAGCCAGGGGAGGCGGGGCCGGTTAACGGCGTAGTAGTTCCGATCACGATCTGAGTCTTGGAGACTCCGGGATCCGCCGTCGGAATCCTTGCTGCTTGGGCCGGAGCGGCCGCGGCCAGCGCGAGCGCTGCCACTGCTCCAGCGGCGACCACTCGGGCCGCGTAGGTGGTTCTCACGAATTTCCTCCAGTTGAACTTCCCCCACATCGGGGGAGCGGTTTGGCTACGGACAGGCATTGGGCTTGTCCTGTTGGTCCTGATACTACTGATTAGTAACTTGTTGTTCAGGTGAACTGGACAAAGGGTACGGGGGCTTGGCCAAACTGTCGCGATGAGGATTGTCGATTAAACGGACTAACTGGATTAAGCGGACAAATAGGTAAGTCAGGGACTGGAGCGGGATTTAGCCAACAGACGTTGGGCGCCATCCTTCAGGCTCCCCAAGATGCCACCGGGGGCAAGAAGTACCACTAGCACCACCAAAAGCCCGTAAACTAGGTTCGGTGCATTGTCAGTAATATTGGCCGGCCAGCCGCGCTCACCGGCAACCTTGAAGACCAGCTCGGGGAGGGCGACGAGTAGCACGCCGCCAATAATCGCGCCACCCAATGAGGCTCGGCCGCCGAGCACTACGCCCACCAGCAGCGACAGGGATAGCCCAAGCCCAAACGCCCCCGGGCCTACGTAGCTGAGAATCTGGGCAAAGACGGCGCCGGCGATGGCCGCAAAGAAACTGCTGATGACGAATGCCGAGATCTTCGAGCCAGCAGGTGAGATGCCTGCGACAGCGGCCGCAACCGAGTCGTCACGCACCGCGCGCCAGACGCGACCTTGGCGTCCACGCACCAAATTCAGGGCCAAGAATCCGATGATGCAGGCTGCCGTGACGGCCAAGGTGGCCTGCCAGCGCTCCAGAACAAAGGTGTTGCTCAACAGGGCATCGGCGGCGGCAATCGGGTCGGTATCTGTTGGGAGTGCTATGTCGGTTGGGAGTGCTATGTCGGTTGGGAGTGCTATGTCGGTTGGGAGTGCTATGTCGGTTGGGGTAGCTGCGGCACTGGGGAAGTTGTCGGCGGTGAGCATGTCTTCGGCC
>BJGE01000053.1 GCA_014190275.1 Actinomycetes bacterium
GCCTTGGTGATCATTTACCTCACCAACAAGCTGAGAGGCCGCGGGCCCATCCCAGACCGAAAAACTTTCCAACTCCAAGGATGCCCAAGGAGTTCATATTCGGTATTAGCACCTCTTTCGAAGCGTTATCCCGAAGTCAGGGGCAGGTTGCCCACGTGTTACTCACCCGTTCGCCACTGATCCGGGGAGCAAGCTCCCCTTCACCGTTCGACTTGCATGTGTTAAGCACGCCGCCAGCGTTCGTCCTGAGCCAGGATCAAACTCTCCATAAATGAATTGTTTTGATACTGGCAGAGAATGAGCTGTGTGCTCATATTTCTACCAAAGGAATCCGTCTGAGAAAAGGCAACCGGCCAACGGCCGATTAACCAAGCCCCAGAACGGGGTATTGGCATTGACATGTGACACGCTGTTGAGTTCTCAAGGAGCGGGCGCGCACCAAAATCAGGCCTTCCGGCCGTTTTTTAGGGCAACATTCCAAACTTAATGAGTTTCACCCTGTGAGACAAATCCCGGACAAATCGGGCATTTCGCAGGTCTAGCTCTTCGGTTCGACCCCCCGGACCGGCCTACTAATGAATTAGTGTCCGTTGCTCCGCGGTGGGTCTCGTAGCGTACGCCCCCGAGGCCCCCGGAGTCAAATCCGGCCCCCCTGCCGCTAGTCGGCAGGTTAGGGGGTAAGCCGGATACCGCCAACAGCTTTCTTGCCCCGCCGCAGCACCAGCCATTGACCGTGCAATAGCTGCGTTATTGCCGGCTGGAAAGTCTCCGAAGTGACCCGCTCGTTGTTCAAATAGGCACCGCCCTCGGCGATGGTGCGACGGGCTTGGGCCTTGCTGGTCACCAGGCCACAGCGCACCAAGAGCTCATCAAAAGTCGGGAATAGCCCGTCATGAAGCTCGGCAGCGGCGACCGCACCATTTGGTGTCTCCAGTAAGGCAGCGCTCAAAGTACCGGCCGGCAGACGCGCGAGGTCCCCTTGGCCGAAAAGGGCTAGCCCGGCGGCTTCGGCCCCCGCCGCCTCGGTTTCGCCGTGGACCAGGGCCGTTAGCTCACCAGCCAGGGCGCGCTGGGCAGCGCGCTCGTGCGGGCGCTCAGCGGTGGCAACGAGCAACCCACCGACTTCTTCGGGTCCGAGGAAGCTAAATGTGCGCAGCAAGGTCGCCACATCGCGGTCATCGGCATTAAGCCAGAACTGAAAGAAGGCGTACGGGCTCGTCAGGTCAGGGTCAAGCCAGATGGTGCCCGCCTCGGTCTTGCCGAACTTGGTGCCATCGGCCTTGGCAAGCAGCGGCGTAGTGAGGGCATGCACGCTCTTGCTCTCAACTCGGCGCACCAGATCAACCCCGGCGGTGATATTGCCCCATTGGTCTGAGCCCCCGGTTTGCAGCACGCAGTCGTAGCGCCGGTACAACTCTAGGTAATCAAATGACTGTAACAACTGGTAGCTGAACTCGGTATAGGAAATCCCACCACCAGCAAGGCGCGCCGCTACCGCCTCGCGGTCGAGCATTCGATTAACACTGAAGTGCTTTCCGATATCGCGCATAAACTCAAGTACGGTGACATTCTCGGTCCAGTCGAAGTTATTGACCATGACCGCTGCGTTGGCACCGGAAAAATCATAAAAGCGCTCAAGTTGGCCGCGGATCCGCGCGACCCACTCCTGCACCACTTCACGCGGATTGAGTTGCCGCTCACCGGTGTCCTTGGGGTCGCCAATCAACCCGGTGGCGCCCCCGACAAGCGCCAAGGGCCGATGGCCGAATTGCTGGAAGCGACGCACCGTCAAGATCTGCGCCAGATTACCAAGATGCAGGCTGGGTGCGGTTGGGTCAAAGCCGCAATACAAGGTGATAGGCGCCTGCGCCGCAGCTGCTTGCAACGCTCCTAGATCGGTACTCTGCGCGACTAACTCCCGCCACAGCAGCTCATCGATGATGTCGCCGGTGCCCATGGCCCCATCATTGCCTACGCTGACACAATTGCGGGTATGGCACCCACTTCGCGGACGATGCGAAAGGCTGCCGATCATTTGGTGGCCGTGGACCCTGCCTTCGGCCCCATCGTTGCCGCCTCCCCACTTTGTAATATTGGCCGCAAGAAATATGCGGATCGAACCCATTTTTCGACCCTGGTGACCTCGGTCATCGCCCAGCAACTTTCGGTTAAGGCCGCCGACACCATCACCGTGCGAGTCACCACGAGCCTGGGCGGAGATATCACCCCGCTAGCCGTTGCCCAAGCCAGCGAGGCCGAACTACGCACCGCCGGGCTCTCCGGTGCCAAGACGCGCACCATCAAAGGTCTCGCGGACGCGGTTCAAACCGGTGACCTAAACCTCGAGGCGGCGGCCGCCCACGCCGAAGACCACCACATCGTCGCCGAATTAACGCGCCTTTGGGGAATCGGCAGATGGACCGCCGAGATGTTCTTGATGTTCACCTTGCACCGCCTTGATGTGTGGCCCGTTGGCGACCTAGCAATGCGCAAAGGCTGGCAGCAGATCCACCATCGAAGTGGTGATATCGCTGAGAAGGAAATCGATCAACTTGGTGAGATATTTCGGCCATACCGCAGTGTCGCCGCTTGGTACTGCTGGCGAGTTATCGACGGCGACAGCGCAACCTGGTGACTAACTAAGCCCACCGCAACCGTAACGCTGCATTTTGCACGGTGAGTGCTGCTAGTTGTTCACGCACTCGCACCGGTGCGGTGCCCCCGAAAGCTGACCTTGAGTCAACTGAACCTTGAAGCGTCAGCACCTCGCTAACCGCCGGGGTGAGGTGACTTGAGATCTCCGCGAATTCGGCCGGTGATAACTCCCAAAGTTCGACCCCGCGCGACTCGGCCCACCTGACGCAGGCTCCGGCGATCTCATGGGCATCGCGAAATGGCACCCCTTGGCGCACTAGCCACTCGGCGATATCGGTTGCTAGAGCGAAGCCCTGTGGCGCTGACTTCGCCATCAAGTCCGCGTTGAAAGTCAAGGTCTTGATCATTCCCGTCAGCGCGGGCAGGACAAGCAGCAATTGCTCAACGGTATCGAACACCGGCTCCTTATCTTCTTGCAGATCTCGGTTGTAGGCGAAGGGCAGGCCCTTCAACGTAGCCAGCAGGCCGGTGAGGTTACCGATCAGCCGACCCGATTTACCTCGCGCAAGTTCTGCCACATCCGGATTCTTCTTCTGCGGCATAATTGAGGAGCCCGTCGACCAGGCATCATCGAGGGTGGCCCACCCGAATTCACGGGACGTCATCAAGATGACTTCCTCACCTATGCGCGATAGATGCACGCCAAGCATGGCACCGACGAATAGGAACTCCGCAACCCAATCACGATCACTTACCGCGTCAATTGAATTACCCAACGCCGAGTCAAAGCCCAGGGCGATGGCTACCGCCTCGGGATCAAGGCCAAGGCTCGAGCCGGCCAAGGCACCGGCGCCAAGTGGTGAGCGGGCCGCACGGGCATCCCAGTCACTTAGCCGCTCAAGGTCGCGGCTCAGCGCGTGCACATGCTTTGCCAACTCGTGCCCAAATGAAACCGGCTGCGCATGCTGCAGGTGCGTGAATCCAGGTGAGATGGTGTCGACATGCTGCTCGGCCTGCGCAATGAAAGCATCCATCAAATCCATGACTGCCATGGCGATGAATCGAGAATGATCACGTAGGTACATTCGAAAGTCGGTGGCGACTTGATCATTGCGGCTTCGCCCGGCCCGCAGTTTGCCACCTAGGTCACCAAGTCGCTCAATTAAGGCCCGCTCAATTGCAGTGTGAACATCTTCATCGTTGGCATCGGGCGTCAGTGCACCTGTTCGGACCTCAGCAGCGATGGCAGCCAGTGCATCAACCACCTTGGTGAGTTCGTCCGCGGTGAGCAGCCCCGCTGCATGCAGCACGCCCGCATGAGCCCGAGTCTGCTCGATGTCATAGGGAGCCAACCGCCAGTCAAATTGCACCGACGCACTTAGAGCCGCCATGGCATCGGCCGGCCCCACCTGGAACCTGCCGCCCCACAACCGGGTCGGCTGCGCACCTGTCATTGGTTACTTCCCCTGTAGATCACGGCGGGCTGCTATTGAACTGGACATCCCGTAGATATCGATGAAACCCTTTGCCTTGGTTTGGTCGTAGGTGTCTCCGGTGTCGTAGGTCGCTAGGTCAAAGTCATAGAGCGACTCATCACTTCGACGACCCGTGACCACCGCCCGGCCAGCGTGCAAAGTCATGCGGATCTCACCCGAAATCGTCGAGTTCAAATGATCGAAGAAGCCGTCCAAGGCGCGCTTGAGCGGACTGAACCACATTCCGTCATAGACCAACTCGGTCCAACGCTGGGATACCCCTCGGCCAAATCGTGCGAGCTCCCGCTCCACCGTGACATTGGCCAACTCCTCGTGCGCGGTAATCAACGCCATGGCACCGGGGGCCTCATAAACTTCGCGGCTCTTGATCCCAACGAGTCGATCCTCAACCATGTCGATTCGGCCAACACCTTGGGCGCCAGCACGTCTATTCAACTCCGAAATCGCCTGCAACATGGTTACCGGCCGGCCATCGATCGCAACCGGTCCGCCATTTTTGAAGGTGATCAGCACCTCATCGGGTTCGCGGGCAACACTTGGGTCGCTGGTGTAGGCGTAGATATCTTCAATCGGTGCGTTCCAGATATCCTCAAGGAACCCGGTTTCGATTGCCCGGCCCCAGACGTTCGCGTCAATTGAATACGGATTCTTCTTATTTTGATCAATAGGCAAATTATTGAGTTCGGCGAACTCTATGGCCTTGTCTCGGGTCATCGCATAGTCACGCACCGGTGCGATGCAGGTCATATCCGGGATCAGATTTGCAATGCCTACCTCGAAGCGGACCTGGTCATTACCTTTACCGGTGCAACCGTGCGCCAAGACAGTCGCGCCATGCTTCTTGGCGGCCATAGCCAGATGCTTCACAATTAGTGGCCGGGAGAGCGCACTTACGAGCGGATACCGATCCATATAAAGTGCATTGGCCTTCAGCGCGGGCAGGCAATACTCGTTGGCAAACTCATCCTTGGCATCTAAGACTTCAGCTTCGACCGCGCCACAGGCCAGCGCCCTCTTCTGAATAACGTCAAGGTCCTCGCCACCTTGGCCGACATCGACGGCGACCGCAATTACCTCCGCGCCGGTCTCCTTGGCTATCCAGCCGATGGCCACCGAGGTGTCCAGGCCGCCGCTATAGGCAAGAACTACCCGTTCCGTCACGTTGATCTCCTTTGTCTGGCGCCTACGTGGGCGCTGGTTTGCATTGTCGTACCTGATCGCTCTGCAACGCGCAATAACCGCGCACACAAATCTAGTGCCGCTGCCTCGGTGCGCATGACGACCATTACCGTGTCGTCCCCGGCCACGGTGCCCACTATGTCTGGCGCACCGGATCTATCCAAGGTGCCGGCCAGATAGTGCGCAGCACCTGGCGGGGTGCGCAACACGGCAATATTCTGCGCGGCCTCCGCCCCGATGAGCACATCGGCCACGATCCGGGTAACCAACTCCACATTGGCGCCGGGTTCCGATCCACGTTCATCAATTACATACCTGGGTTCCCCACCCGCATCGACTCTCTTGACCGCGCCAATCGATTCCAGGTCACGGGACAGGGTGGTCTGGGTGACATTGACGCCCTCGGCCAACAATAATTGGCCAAGTTCATGCTGCGAGGAGACCGGACGGCTTGCCAAAATAACGGCAATGCGGGCACGTCGTGCTGGCATTGTCTGCGGCGCGCTAACGATCTTCATCAGGCTACCTGCCTCGTGGCTAGTTCCCACCGAGTAAGTAAATCGGCAATGTCAGCGTCGGTAATGGTCAACGCCGGGGCCAATCGAATCGCATTCGGTGCAACCGCGTTTACCAATATCCCCTGATCCCTTGCCGCCCTCTCCAGATCCGGTCCGCGGTCGCTGCCCAAAGCCGCAGCGATTAGCAGGCCGCGGCCGCGTACGGAGGTGACCAGCCCATTACCGCGCTGGACCAAGTGCTCCGCCAGCACCGCGTGCAAGGTGGTCGCGCGGGTTAGCAGATCCCCCTCTTCGATGACTTTTAGTACGGCCAGTGCCGCTGCGCACGCCACCGGATTGCCACCGAAAGTGGAACCATGTGAGCCGGGACCAAAATATGCGGCTGCCGGGCCATAAGCGATGCAGGCGCCAATCGGGAATCCGCCACCTAAGCCCTTGGCCAACATTACGACGTCCGGGGTGATCCCCTCACGTTGAAAGTCAAACCACTCACCGGTACGTCCGATCCCGGTCTGCACCTCATCGATCATCAACAGTGCACCGTGGGCGTCACAGATCTCGCGCGCTCGCCGCAGGTACCCAACGGGGGGCACAAGGACTCCGCCCTCACCTTGTATTGGCTCGAGTACGACCGCTGCCGTGGTGTCGTCCACTGCGGCAGCGAGTGCTTCAGCATCACCAAATGGCACCACGGTTACCTCTCCCGGTAGCGGCCGGAATGGATCTTGCTTCGCGGGCTGCGCGGTCCATGAGAGCGCTCCGATCGTGCGGCCGTGGAAGCTGCCCTGCGCCACGACGGTATGCACGCGGTTGGTCAATCGGCCGAGCTTGAATGCCGCCTCATTGGCTTCGGTGCCAGAGTTGCAGAAGAAGACCCGAGCCTCACTTGGCGCCTGCAACAGCGAAAGCAGCCGTTCAGCGAGCTCGATCGGGCCTTTGGTGGCCACCAGGTTACTAGTGTGCCCAAGGGTCGAAAGTTGAGCGCCTACCGCTTCAAGTACGGCCGGGTGTGCATGGCCAACGGCATTGACCGCAATACCGGCGATCATGTCGATGTATTCCCTACCGGCGTCATCCCAAACCCGCGAACCGGCTCCGCGCACAATTAGCAATGGTGGGACGCCGTAGTTATTCATCAGTGCGTGCTGCCAACGTTCCTGCCAAATCACGACGCCACCACCGTTGTGCCACCAACACTTGCCCCGGACACATCATCACGCACCGCGTGCACTTTGCGACCATCAATTACTCGAGCTTTAGCTACCCCACCGCGCACCGCGCGCAGGCAGCCTTCCATCTTCGGCACCATCCCGGACTCTAAAGACGGTAGTAACGCCGCCAAGTCCGCTGCGTTTATGGTTGAAATCACTTCGGTACTCGCCGGCCAATCGGTGTACAGGCCCTCAACATCAGTCAGCACGATCATGGTCTTGGCGCCGATGGCAGCGGCCAAGGCGGCCGCGGCGGTATCGGCATTCACGTTATAGACCTGACCATCAACACCACGCGCCAATGTCGACACAACCGGGATATAGCCTTCAACGAGGAGGTTTGTCACGATTTGCTCCCGCACCAAGACCACGTCGCCGACAAGGCCGATATCAACCTCCTGCCCATCAACTATTGCCCCACGCCGCTCAGCAGTAAATAGTCCAGCATCCTCACCGGACAGCCCCACGGCTAAAGGTCCATGTGCGTTTATCAGGCCAACCAGCTCACGCTGCACCTGACCAACCAGAACCATCCGGACCACCTCGAGGATCTCCGGGGTTGTCTTGCGCAGCCCACCGATGAACTCACTGTCCATTGATAGTCGCTTGAGCATTGCGCTGATTTGCGGGCCGCCACCGTGCACCACCACGGGGAGCAATCCAGCTGCATGAAGTTCGACAATGTCCTGAGCGAATGCCACCTGGAGATCCGAATCGGTCATGGCATTGCCGCCGTATTTCACCAAAATTGTCATGACGCGTAGGCCGAATTCTCGTGCACATATTCGGCGGTCAAATCATTGGTAAGAACCGTTGCGGCTTGGCTCCCAGCCTGTAATCTCACTCGGATTTCAACGGCGCGACCACTTAAGTCCACGAGATCACGGTCGGCCCCGATGGCCCCGCCTTGGCAGATCCAAACTCCATTGATGGCAACATCAACTTTGTCGGGCTCGAATACCGCATTGGTGGTGCCAATCGCCGACAGCACCCGGCCCCAATTCGGATCCGCCCCGTGGATCGCGCACTTAAGCAAGTTGCTACGCGCAATCGCCCGTGCCACCTCCACCGCGTCACCGGCGGTATGCGCATCATCCACCACAATCGTGATGTCTTTTGATGCACCCTCGGCGTCTTTGATTATTTGACCTGCCAAATCCCAGCAAAGGCTCGTGAGCGAAGCGGTGAACTCATCGATCTTCGCAGGAACTCCACTCGCGCCACTCGCCAAGAGCAGCACGGTGTCATTGGTTGACATGCAGCCGTCAGAGTCAATGCGATCAAAAGTAACTCCGGTTGCTGACCGCAACGCGATATCAGCCTGCTCAGCGGTTAGCACCGCATCGGTGGTAATCACCACCAGCATGGTTGCCAACGCCGGTGCGATCATCCCCGCGCCCTTTGCCATCCCCCCGATCGTGTATCCACCGCTACGAATTTCGGCCAGTTTGGGAACGGTATCGGTTGTCATAATGGCGGTTGCCGCCATATCTCCACCATCAGCGCTAAGTTCACCAACGGCCTTTTCCACGCCAGCAAAGATCTTGGTCATTGGCAACAGTTCGCCGATCAAGCCCGTCGAACACACAGCGACGTCACCGGCACCAACTTTTAGCAGTTCCGCAACACGCTCCGCGGTTTGATGGGTATCGGCAAACCCCGCGGCACCGGTGCAGGCATTTGCCCCACCGGAGTTCAATATCACCGCACGCAGTTCACCGTCCGATAGCACCTGCTGTGACCAAAGCACCGGAGCGGCCTTGAACCTATTGGCGGTAAATACCCCGGCGGCGACAAACAGCGGTCCATCATTTACCACCAGTGCCACATCAGGTGCCCCAGACTTCTTGATCCCGGCTCGCACCCCGGCTGCCCGAAAACCAATTGCTGCGGTGACGCTCATCTAAGCCACCTCATGGCGCCACCCCGTCACAAGTCAAACCCCAAGTTTCAGGTAAGCCCAGCATGATGTTGGCGTTTTGCAGGGCCTGGCCGGCCGCACCCTTGCCCAAGTTGTCGATGGCACTAACGACTATTACCCGGCCCGAATGCTCATCCAATGCGACTTGCAAGTGCACCGCATTGGTGCCCGATACTGACGCGGTTTGCGGCCACTGCCCTGGCGGCAAAACATGCACGAATGGCTCATTCTCATAGGCCCACACCAATGACTCGCGGATCCCGGCGGCGCTTGCGCCAGAAACTGCAGTTGCACTGCAGGAGGCCAAGATGCCTCTAGGCATCGGCGCCAACATCGGGGTAAATGATAACCGAACACTGCGGCCGGCCGAATCCGAAAGGGATTGCTCCATCTCCGGGGTGTGCTGGTGTCCACCCCCTACTTTGTACGCGGAAATGGATCCCATGACTTCACTGGCGATTAGCTGCTCCGTTGCTTTCCGCCCGGCGCCCGAGGTGCCCGAGGCGGCCGTTACAACTATGTCATCGCAGCCAATCAAACCGTCAACTAAAAGCGGGGATAAGGCAAGTGCTACGGCGGTTGGGAAGCAACCGGGATTCGCAATCTGGGATGCTCCGGCTACCTGCGAACGCACCCCGGGTAGCTCGGGTAGCCCATAAACCCAACTTCCGGCGTGGGGCAGGCCGTAGAACTGTTCCCATTTGGCGCCATCCCGCAACCGGAAATCTGCCCCCAGGTCGATTACTTTGCACGTGCTCGGCAACTGCGCCACCACCGCCGCCGACTCACCATGGGGCAAGGCTAGGAAAACCACATCCGCAGCACCCAATACCGCGGCGGTGGTTGGTTCGAATACTCGATCGGCAAGGGACCCTAATTGCGGGTGTACCTGGCCGAGCCGCTCCCCGGCCTTACCCCCGGCCGCAACCGGACCCACCACAAAATCCGGGTGTCCCAGCAATAGTCGAATAAGCTCACCACCGGCGTACCCTGAGGCCCCGGCAACCGCAGCGCTGATCATCTGAACAGTATACGCATACGCGCATATTTATCGGTCAGGTACCCCTGATAACGGCGCCACACTCAGCAGCTGCCCGATCGATAGCCCCCTGCCGGGCTATCGCAGTTTCGTCGGCGGCCAAAGTGCGATCGGGGGCCCGAAACCGCAGGGCAAATGCCATCGAGCAGTGCCCGGCCGGTACCTGCGGACCGCGATAGATATCAAAAAGTCGAATTGACTCAAGTAGGTCGCCGGCTCCGGCCCGCAAGGCTTGGGTCACCGCGGCCACCGTAACCGCGTCGGCCACCACCACAGCTAGATCTTCCTTGGCTACCGGATGCACGCTCACCTCGGGCGCGGACCTAAGGTCCGGTGCGGCCGCGATGATGGCATCAAGATCTAGTTCTAGAGCACTTGATCGGCCCGGCAGTGACCAGGCCTGAATAACCCGCGGATGGAGTTCACCCACCACCCCGATTGACCCACCTAAGCATTTGATCGCCGCGCACCTACCAGGGTGGAAAACCGGGTCGCTTAGTTGCTCAATGGTGATTAGCGCTCCTACTGTGTCGGCAATTACCTGCACGAGTTGGATTGCATCTTGAAAGCCATGGTCCTGGGCCGGCCCCCACCATCCTGCTGCCTCGCGCTCCCCCGCAAGTATCACTCCAAGGTGTACCGGCTGGCTAGGAAGTAAGCCGGTTAAGGCCAACCATTCCTCCGCACTCGGCCGCATCAGGACACTAGGCCGGGGCGCCGTGCCTACGCACTCGCCTTGAAAAACCGAGCCCAGCTCAAATATTGACAGTCCACTTAGGCCGCGACCCGCATTGCGGCGCACCGTGGCAAGTAGCCCCGGCAACAGCGAAGCCCGCAAGAAAGGCTGCTCATCGGACAGCGGATTGGCCAGTCGGACTTTCGAGCGGCGAATATCGCCTTCCGGAAGTTGCAAGTCCGCTAACTCCGACTCACCGACGAACGGATAGCTAAGTACTTCAACAGAACCGCGGGCTGCCAATACCATGCCGATCCGCCGCCTTAGCCGCTGCGCCTTTGACAAACCGTGGCCCGCTGCCGCAATAGGCAGTGTTGCCGGTAATAGGTCATAGCCAACCAGCCGGACAACTTCTTCTACGAGGTCAGCAGAATCGGTTAAGTCAGTTCGCCACGGCGGCGGGGTGACCGCCAACTGGCCACCACTTGACAGCACCTCGCAGCCGACAGCTTCTAGGAGGGTTATGACGGTGTCATCTGCAATCGGCAGCCCCGCTACCGCCCCCGGCTCAACAGCCGCCATTTTGATAACACCAGGTTCATAGGGCGCCTCAACGGCGGTCATACCAACATATTGACCGCCACCATATTCAATGAGCAAAGCGGCGGCCAGCGCTGAAGCATACGGTGCCAGCGTTCGATCGACACCACGTTCAAAGCGCCTAGACGCCTCGGAAGAAAGTTTGTGTCGCCGGCTCATGCGCGCCACCACATTGGCTGCGAAGTGAGCCGCCTCAATGGCAATATTGGTCGTATCGGCATCAATCTCACTGTCGAGTCCGCCCATGGTGCCGGCCAACCCAATGATGCCGGCGTCATCGAGAATCACTAAATCTTCGGGCCCCAGCTTTCGGGTAACGTGGTCGAGGGTTTCAAAGGTTGAGCCCGGCTTTGCCCAGCCAGCACGTACCTCACCGGTCAACTTATCGAGATCAAATGCGTGCAGCGGTTGACCCAACTCAAGCATGACGTAGTTAGTGACATCAACCGCGAGTGAAACCGGGCGCATACCGGCGGCGGTAAGGCGCTGCTTCATCCATTGTGGTGCGGGCGCCTTCGGGTCAAAACCGACAATGGTTCGCAAGGTGAAAAGCGCACAGGCTGCGAAATCCTCACTACCACACTGGGCGGGCACCGCGTTAGCACCAGGCGCCGCAAGCTCGGCAACTTTGAGACCTGGATCAAGAAATGGCACCCCATATGAAATTGCGAGCTCACGGGCAATACCTCGCAGTGACAAGGCGTAACCGCGATCCGGAGTAACCGCAATATCTAGGACTTCTTCACCCAAACCGATCATCGGCCCGGCCTCGGCGCCCGGGGTACCCGCCGGGAGCACCATGATGCCATCGTGCTCTTCACTTAATGCCAATTCGCGTTCGGAACAAATCATGCCAGCTGAGGTATGGCCGTAGGTTTCCCGGGAAGAAATCTTGAATCCACCCGGAAGTACCGTACCCGGGAGTGCGACCACCACGATATCGCCGACCACGAAATTTTGAGCGCCGCAGATAATGCCGCGGACACCGCCGCCTGCGACACCAACATCGACTTGACACCACCTGATCGGTTTCTTGAACTCCGTCAGTTCATCTATCTGAAGAACCTTCCCGACATAAAGGGCGCCGGCTACGCCCCCACCAATTGTTTCCAAAGTTTCAACTTCGAGGCCCGCTCGGATCAATCGAGCGGCAATATCGCGGCTGGATTGACCGGCTGGAATATCCACCAATTCGCGAAGCCACGACACCGGAGCGCGCATCAGGACTCAAGCCCAAATGCTAGGGAGAACCGGACATCTCCCTCGACCATGTCGCGCATGTCAGTTACGCCGTTACGAAACATCAAGGTGCGCTCGATACCCATACCGAACGCAAAACCTCGATATTTCGAAGCATCTATTCCAACCGACTGCAATACGCGCGGGTTGACCATGCCACAGCCACCCCATTCAATCCACCCCTCGCTAACGCAGGTACGGCAGGGTGCATTGGGGTTATCGATCGAGGCTCCCCGACACACGAAGCACTGAACATCTAACTCGGCACTTGGCTCGGTAAATGGGAAATACGAAGGGCGCAGCCGGGTCACGATACCGGGGCCGAACATCTCTTGGGCGAAGTGATCAAGAGTGCCCCTAAGGTCCCCCATGGTTAGTCCTTCGTCAACCGCCAGACCTTCAACCTGGTGGAACACCGGGGTATGCGTGGCATCAAGTGCATCTGTGCGATATACCCGACCGGGCGCAACAACATAGATGGGCAGGGATCGCTCGAGCATGGCGCGAATTTGGATCGGTGAGGTTTGGGTGCGCAATACCACACCACTTTCGGGTGAAGTTACGTAGAAAGTGTCTTGCATGGTGCGCGCCGGATGATCTGGTGGAACATTAAGCGCATCGAAGTTAACCCACTCGGCTTCTGCCTCAGGGCCCTCCGCGATGTCATATCCCATCGCGATGAAAACATCGCAAATACGCTCCATTACCGTCGTGAGCGGATGTCGAGCACCGAGTGGGTTTCGCCCCGCCGGCAAGGTCACATCAATGAACTCCTCAGCGAGCGCGAATTCATCGCGGGCCCGTTCCAATTCGACCTGGCGGGCATCAATGGCGGCTTTTACCGTCGCCCTAGCTGCACCGACCCGCTTACCGACCTCGGCCTTAGCCGCCGGCGGCAAGGCACCAATATCGCGGTTGGCCAGGGCCAGGGGCGAGCGATCCCCCGCGTGGGCCAATCGGACGTCCTTCAGCAACCCCAGATCCGTGGCGGCAGCGACGGCCGCCAGGGCGCTCGTGACCATATTCGCCACGGCCGCCGCGCCCAGCTCGGCGACCTGCTTGGGGTCAAATGCGGTATTAGGTCCGGACATCAGGTCGGAAGTATCTCACTCGCCGAGGATCGCCCTGGCCAATTGCTCCGCCGTGGCGTCAAGATCTCCCGTTCCGTGCAAGATCAGGTCGGGGTGCTCGGGGACTTCATAGGACTGTCCGCGGCCGGTCATATTGGGTAGCTGGCCGGCCGAAGCCTTGGCGTAGAGCCCCTTGGGGTCGCGCTCGGCACAAACCTCGACCGGGGTGTCGATATAAACCTCAAGGAAATCACCAGCCGCGAATAACTCACGCGCGGCTGCCCGATCACCTCGAAAAGGCGAAACCAAAGCCACCAGCACTACTAATCCTGCTTCGCCCATCAACTTAGCGACTTCCGCGACCCGACGCACATTCTCGGCGCGATCCTCGGGAGTGAATCCGAGATCCTTATTTAGTCCGGTGCGCACATTGTCGCCGTCAAGAACGTAAGTGTGGATCCCCATGGCATGTAGTCGCGCCACTGCCGCATCCGCGATGGTTGACTTACCCGACCCGGGTAAACCCGTTAGCCAGACCACCTTGCCCTCATGCCCCATGAGTCCGGCGCGGGCTTGGCGATCAACGTCGAAGGTGTGCGGGACGATATTGAAGGCGCGCCGCATCACATGCCGCACCAGACCGGCAGCAACGGTGTCGGCGGTCACGCGATCGACAAGCAAGAAGCCCCCGGTATCGCGGCACAAGGCATAAGGATCCATCGGGATAGGTTTATCGGTCGCGATCTCGACGCGTCCAACATCATTCATGTTTAGTAGGCGGGCCGCGTGCTCAAATCCGGTTTCTACATCAAGTTGAAACCGTATGCTGGTGACGGTCGCGGGTACCGAACGCGAACCTGAAACCAATAGATAGGAACGGCCGTGGGCCAGTGGTTCTTCGTTCAGCCAGACTAAGTCTGCGCCGAATCGATCAGCGGGTTGCACCAGATTCGCGCCACTGGCCGCCAAGAGATCTCCGCGCGTGACATCAACCTCATGGTCAAGGGTCAAGGTAACCGCCTGCCCTGCAACCGCTTTTTCCAAATCCTTTTCGAAAGTAACAATGCGGTCGATGATCGCTGTGCGGCCAGAGTCTGCGACGGTGATTTCGACACCGGGTGCGATCTCACCGGCAACTACCGTCCCCGCGTAGCCGCGGAAGTTGCCTTCCGCGCGGACCACGTACTGCACTGGGAACCTAAAGGGTGCTTGCGTGCTTTCAGCGATCGGAACCCATGCTGACAGAAATTCCAGCAGATGCGGGCCCTGGTACCAGGGCATGGTCGCAGCCGTCGCCGTTACGTTTTCACCCGCGAAGGCACTAAGTGGTATTGCGACAACCTGTGGCACCCCTAATCTAGAAGCAGTGGCCTGGACCTCCTCAACCAATTGCTCGAAGGTGCCGCAGTCGTAGTCGATTAGATCCATCTTGTTCACCGCAATAACCACCGTCTTAACACCCATCAAGGCGCAGACCGTTAAATGGCGATGGGTTTGCTTTCGGACACCTCGCGCCGCGTCAACCAGTAGCACCGCAACATCGCCATTCGACGCGGCAACCGCCATATTTCGGGTGTACTGCTCGTGACCGGGCGCATCGGCGATTAATACCCGCCGGCCATTGGGGAGGTTCATGTGCCGGTAGGCCACATCAATCGTGATGCCCTGCTCTCGCTCAGCCTCCAGGCCATCGGTCAACAGCGAGAAATCAATTTCACCGACCGGTATTGTCGAGCCGCCACGTCGAGTCTGGCGCGCATATTCGAGCTGGTCACTTGGCACACTGCCGGTTTCGGCAAGTAGTCGGCCGATAAGGGTCGACTTACCATCATCAACAGAACCACAGGTCACTAAGTGCAGCACCGGGGTCAGTGCGGTTGCCATCAGAAGTAGCCCTCCGCTTTTTTGGACTCCATCGAACT
>BJGE01000054.1 GCA_014190275.1 Actinomycetes bacterium
ATTTAGTCGGCGCAGTTTGCGGAGTTGATCAGGTGCGACGGTGATTTCGGCGGCGGTGGCCGTGGCTGTTGACATAGTGGATTGTCTCATTAGTCACCCGATCTAGCGTCCCGGCGCACGGGCGAGTAGAAATAGATCATGAGCCCCCGCCCGCTGACCGATCATGAGATCGACCAATTGGCAGAAGTGCTCCCCACCTGGCAGGTTGCCGGTGGCCAATTGACCCGTGAAATCCAGGCACCGACTTTCCTGATTGCGATCAATTGGGTCGTTGAGATTGCCCGGGCCGCCGAAGAAATCGACCACCATCCGGATATCGATATCCGCTGGCGCACCCTGCGCCTAGCCCTGTCTACGCACAGCACCGGCTGCCTGACAGAACTCGACCTTGAACTGGCGCACCGCATTGACGCCATAATGGGCTCGTGAATGACGTAGAGATCCGATTTCTGCGCACCGACGAGGCGCACATCCTCACCGATCTGGTGACAGGTGCGTACGGCACCTCATACGACGCCGATTGGGTTTATGACCCCGATGAGATCGCTAGACGCATCGACGCGGGCTCGTTGATCAGCACCATCGGGCTACTCCCAGATGGCACCGTCGCCGGGCATATGGCCCTGATGCGCGAGGAGCCGCAGGCGCAGGTACTGCACGCCGGAATAGCGGTTGTTACCGAGGCCGCACGCGGCCATCACCTATTCACCGAGATGAAACAGTACGCGGCACTGTGGGCGAAAGGCCAGGGTGTTTTGGGGATTTTCAGCGAGGCCACTGCTGCGCATCCATACAGCCAAAAAGCCAATGTCGACCTCGGCGCTCACGAAACCGGATTTCTACTCGGTTGGATACCCGGCACCGTTAGCAACAACGCGGCACTAGCGCAAGATGCCAGGCGGCAATCGGTGGCTCTTTTCTACTTAAAGGAAAATGAGGGACATGATCGACCGATCTATGCACCTTTGCGTCATCGCAAAATCATTGCAGACATTGTCACCACCACCGGGATCCGCGGACGGGTTGCTACCACTGGCGACTTCACTGAAAGCGACATCTGTGAATCAACCGAAATCGTGATTACCCAAAAAGATGACCACAATCTTTCGATTATTTCTGCCCACCGACCCGGCCGCGACCTACGCCATGTGGTGCTGACGGCGCGCCATGAGCTTGTGACTGATTATGGCCGTGCTGCCGTATATCTGGATCTGCCCCTTGAAGACCCCGCCACTGAAATCCTTCTTGACGTCGACTTGGCCGAGCTTGGCTTTGCATTTGCCGGGGTATTCCCGAATCAGCATCTAGATGGTGACGCCTTGAGGTTGCAATCCCTGCATAATGTCGACATTCACGCTTCCGATATCTGTACCGCATCAGATCATGGGCGTGACTTACTTTCCTATGTACTGGCCGATGTTGATGCCACCCACGCAGATCGAATTTGACAAAGAACGCGCAGCGAAATGTCCGACACAGAAGTAGCCGCTACCGCTGAGGAACGTAAGCCTGGATGGCTAGAGCTTTTCTACGACTTAGCCGTCGTGGCTGCGCTTGCCGCCTCAAACGATGTATTCATCGAAGATCCAACCGTTGAATCGGGTATCTTCGCGGTGTTATCACTTGCAGCGCTGTTTAGCTTCTGGTTGCTAACCTCGCTGGTTCATAATCGATTCCCGGTCGATGGCTTGCTTTATAGGGTGCTCCTGCTAATCCAGATGTCAGGCATTCTGCTGGCTGCCGTCGCACTTAATGCCGGCACCTCGACGAGTTGGCGTTATGGGCTGCTCGCCATGGCAATTGCCCTCGTCACCATCAGTTGCATGTTCGCCCTGGCGTGGGTCCGCGTAAGACAACCGGTACCCGGAATTAGGGTCTCAATCATCAGCCCTCTCCTTGGTGCGGCTGCTTGCTTAGTGGCATTGGCCCTGCCGCGTGAACAACTCGCATGGAGTCTTACGGCCGTGATCGCAATCACCTTGGTGCCGATCTTTTTCACCCTAAGCAAAAATAAGGCGGATGTCTTCCGGATTCACGCCAACCACCTGAGGGAGCGCCTAGGTCTACTTTTACTCATAGCCATCGGCGAGGGATTCATCCAACTGGTGGCGCGCATGACCAACGCAACGCAAGGGGTAGATTACCGACTTTTCGCCTTGGTAATGATCTTTAACTTTTCAATCGCCGCCTTCTATTTCGATGATGTTTTCGCTGAACACAAGAAGCCGAACCCTCGCGCTTGGCGCACCACGGTCTTCGCCCACTTCCTGTTGTTAGTAGGAGTGGGAGCAGCAGCAGATGAGATGGCGATTTTCGCAGGTAGTGATAGCAGCATCTGGCCACCAGATAGCGCGGGCCTTTTTGCTCTAGCTATCGGAGCGCTACTGGTCGGGCTGACGATCTTGGAGTGGAACACTTTGGGCCGATTGGCACCGCTTGACATTGCGCAGTGCCTCTTGGCCGCCGGGGTTATCGGCTACGGCGTAATTGAGATAGCCATCCAGCAGTCCCAAACCCGCGCCGGAGTTTTCGCTCTAACGCTGATATTCATCGCCTGGGCACTAATGCGAGTGGGCCTTAAGCTGCGAAATACTAGGTCGAGGGTGGCACCGGTCTAGCCGATGGCTTTTTGAATTTCAGCCTGTGCCGCAGCGAACGCCTTCTTGGCCGAGATGGCATCGGGTCCACTTGTTGCAGCCGCCCAAGCACTGCTGAGCGGACCCCAGACGCTGCCGGCTTGTGGGATATTCGGCATAGGTACCCCATCGACCCCGGCGGTGCCAAATGCCTGCGCCAGGCGCCCCCCGATTGAGGTGCTATAGGTGGATTTTTTGTTCGCCGGTGCGCGCAAAGAGATCGCAGCCATATTTGACTGGAAGGTTGAACCGCTAAGTTTCTTGACCACTAGTCCAGGCACTACATCGCTCAGGCCGTGAGCCTCAGCATACGAAGTGACCATAAAACCCTTGATGCCAAGAAGTGGCGCCATCGCAACAGCAGGATCCACTCTTGGCACTGGTGAGATGAAGTACTTAAACTTTAAGACCTGCAATGTTGAGGCGCTCCACGGACCGGTTATCCAATACGGCGCGCGGCCCGCTTTGAAAGCCGCCTCCGCCGCAACTACATCCACCGACGAATTGATCAGCCCGGTGGTATTCCAATCATCAATTATATTCGCGTTCTTACGGAACACCGAGTTATTGACCCCAACGTCATATGGATTCAAACTTCCAGCGGTGTCCTTGCCGAAGACGTAACCACCCAAACCGGAAAACAGCGGGTAGGTGAAGTAAGCATTACCTTTGCTACCCTGGCCGACGGCCAACGCGATATCTGCTCGCCCCGCCGCCTTGAGCGCGAGCGCCTTCGCCGACAGCCTTGCGAAAGTAGGTGCGGGCTTGGGTGCCAACGCGGCATTGGTTACTAGTGCCCAGGCCTCGTACTGCACCGGGATGCCGTAATAACTAGTCCCAAATTGGAATCCCGATAGCACGTTCGACGCAAAAAGCGATTGCTTGGCCGGGGTTAAGGCCAATGGCGCCACCAAGGCGGCGGCCGCTAGCTCGCCGGTCCAGGTGTTGTCAGCCCAGATGATGTCGGGGGCATTTTCAACCGGCACCGTGGCAAGTTCGGCCTTGATGGCAGCCAGTTCCTTGGTCACCACATTCACCGGATGGCCCTTGTAGCCGTCCTTAAAGAATTCCGAGACAGTGGCCGCACGTGCTACGTCGATCCAAATGGTGATCGGGGCCGGCGCCGCCGATGCGCCGGGGGCAACCGCTACTGAAAGTGCCGCAAACGCAAGCGCCGGCGCGACCAAGCAAGCGATGGGAATTCGCATGGCGCGCTCCTTTCGCGAAGCACTTTTCGCATCAGCGTTACCTGATTGCGACTCATTTGTAGTCGACGTCAATACCCAATCGACGCGCCGACCTAGAACGCTGACGGGCAGCCCGCATGCGGCCGAGTCGTTTCACAAGCATTGGATCGAAGGCCAACGCCTCAGGAGTGTCGATCAAATTGTTGAGGATCTGGTAATAGCGAGTGCCGCTCATCTCGAAGAGATCGCGAATTGCCTGCTCCTTGGCGCCCGCGTACTTCCACCACTGCCGCTCAAACTCCAAAATAGTGCGGTTACGCTCACTCAGGAGGGACGCCGCGGCCTCATGGTCAAGGGGGGAACGTGCGGCTTCCATTTAGATATCCTCCGTGGCATTTAGCAGTTAGGCAGCTGAGCAACTGTGTTTTCGCAACTTCGTCCTTGACCATATCGCCCAAGGTGCCAGCAAAGCCGGAAGCCCCGGTGTTGCGTGTCACCCGATTTGCGGCATTCGGGGGCTATCGGGGATTTGTCACCACATTGGTCACATTGGGGGCTTTAGTCACATTGGTCACATTGTTCATATTGTTCATATTGTTCATATTGTTCACTGGGACATCCGACGGGTACGCCGGATAATCGCCCAACTAAAGGCGTAGCCCAGGCCATTGGTAGCCCAGTGCAGCCCCATCGGCGCTAACACGCTGCCCGAAACTAGGCGTAGCGCGCAGAAAACAAAACCCGCCAGGGTGGTAGTCAGGACACTTAGTGCGATCACAAAAATATTCCCCCGCAAGCCCTTACCAACAACCGAGCCCAGTGCCGGGTTTTGCTCGTGGCTGCCAATTGCTGGCAACACATGCCATAGGCCGAACAAGATTGATGACAGCACGATGCCCCAGACCAGCCCGTAACGTCGGGCGAGCATCGAGAACAGGACGGCGCGAAAAGCAATCTCCTCAAGCAAGACGGTGCCGAAGGGCACTTCTAAAAGTGCATGGAAGGCGAGACGGCCACCGCTCAATTCAGCATGGCGTTCATCGCGGAAGGCACTGCGCGTGGGCCTAAAGATGATTCCGACCAGATAAACCAAGGTCACCCCGCCGACGCAAATCCCCGCCCAGATCAAGCCGCTCAGGTAATGCGTCCAACTCAAACCCATGTCGGTGAAGGTATTGCCATCAAGTAGCCCAAAGGCCAACAAGATCACTGAACTTGCAAATGACCAAAGCAGATAATGTGAATTGGGAGCGACGCGGTTGTTCACAACATTTATGACAAGCAGGGCCGCGATAACCAATACCAACGGCCACCAAGGTAGTCCAGATTGCTGAGCAGGAGCCAGCCAATTGAAGAGATTCAAGATCGTGCCCCCTGCCATTGTTTAGTGCGGCCGAGCTAGGCCCGCTCCCCACTCCAGAACAACGGTAACCGGAGGGCTGGAGCCACCGCCTAGCAGACCCCTGCCAAAACTTCTCCGCGGCAAATTCCAACTCTGACCCAGCTGTTCACCCACTTCACCTTTGCGCCGGAAAATACACTCCCGAAAGTTCTGCTAGGCCACACGTGGGGGCGCACGCCTCAATTCGCCCTTCAATAAGGCGCCCACCCGGTCAACCCATCAAAGATTTAATATCAAGCCAGAGGTGCGGCAAGAAAACAGCCCGATTGTTGCGTAGGTAACAGCAACTTATTGTCCGGACAAGATCCGAGCAAATTCGCAACCGCAACAAGGGCTCAGGAAGTAAAATCTCCCCCACGTCCACTGGTTTTGCCACGACGGCGTTGAGGACTCTCGAACTTAAATAACAATAAAGCAATCGCCATTACGTAAAAGACAATGATCGCGATGCCCAGGACCATGATTACCCCAGCACGCTCCACACAATGAGTGCGAAGATGAGAAGTCCCAAACCTACAATGATTGCCGCACTCAACGACAAGAAGGACTTTGAACCCGCAATCTTCTTGGCAACCTCTGAACTATTTTGGATTTTACCCAGATCCGCGACCAGCGCATTCGCTTCACGAATTACCGCGAATTGCGAGACCATCGCCAGGATTCCGGTGACCGCGGCCACTGCAATTGCCAGATACCGCGATGCATTACTTGCCCCTACGAATGTGCCTTGCGCAGCTAGGACAAAAATCGCTATGAGTACTAGAGCAGGCGCAATTTGAGCCAGAATCAACTGAACTCGCTTCTCATTCCATAACTTTAGCAATGCTTCTTCAGTCACAATTCGTCTCTTTCACTCGGGCGGACACCTATTTGACACCCGATCGTAGGTGACCTGGCGCTAAACCGCCATTTAAGTACTTAGAGCAACTTCGCCGGTATCTCACCTCGTCTCAATCCCACCACTGCCCTGCTGATCCCCGACCGTGTCACGGTCAAAATAGACGGCGTAGTGTGCCGGCCGTGGGCCATGGTGAAGATGCACCCGATATTGAAGACCGCAGTGTGCTGATGCGAGAGGCGCCGGCGCCCGATCGCTTGCTCGACTATGGGCCGCAGCCAGACCAGGTCGTGGACTGCTATTTAGGTGCCGATCTCGACGTCGCGGCTACCCGGCCGTTGCTGCTACTTATTCACGGTGGCTACTGGCGCCCGCCCTATGACCGTATGCATCTTCGCGCTTTTGCTACCGCTCTCGCCCAGGCCGGCTGGCAGGTGGCTTCAATCGAATACCGGCGCATCCCCGGTGATCCAGATGCGATGGTTGCTGATGTGCGGGCTGCAATAGAGCACCTCCCTGATCAGATCGCCGGCCATAATGGCAAAGTCATCATCATCGGGCACTCAGCTGGCGGGCACTTAGCGCTCTGGGCCGCAGCACAGGTTGAACTTTGTGATCAAGTCGCAGGGGTTATCGCACTCGGAGCCGTCAGCGATCTTGGGTTGGCCCAGCAACTGGATCTGGACGATGGCGGGGTGCGCGATTTCTTGGGTTGCTCCGCTCAGGAGCGAAGAGACCTCGATCCAATTTACCTATCACCATTGGTGCCGGTCATCGCCTTGCATGGCAAGTTGGATTCACTCGTACCTATTGCCTTGGCGCGCAACTACCTAGCCGCGCATAACGGCCAAACCGCCGAACTCATCGAAATCAAAGGCGTCGCCCATTTCGAACTCATTGACCCGATTAGTGTGGCCTGGCCGGCAGTAAATACAGCCCTGCTAAAGCTGGTAGATGAAAAACGTGGATGAAAACACATGAAGTTGAATCACTCCGGGTGTTCCGTTATGACACCAAAGAGTTAAGTGATGATTTGGTAGTTGCGACGCCTGAAAGGGCGTTCAAAATGCCAAATTTCGAAGTTTCACCACCAGTCAGCGCAGTACCCGTCGACCGACTCGCCCTCAGCGCCAACCGGGTGCGCCCGGCCGCAGCTGGAATCGACGGCAGCGTCAATCCTGCGGGTTGGATGTTTTGCAGCCAGCTCGGCTGGTGTTTTGAGGGCAACGAAAAGTAAGCCTTAGGCCCTTAGGTCACCTTTAACCGGGCTTAGGTTTGTGGTGCGACGACGTCGCTTCGAGTCAGCGGGCTCGAAAGGATCAAAGTGCTCGATGGCGTGCCATAGGTGGCGAGCTTGTCGATGAGTTGCTCAAAGCCTTGCATTGATGCTGCCACCACCTTAAGTAGTGAGCAATCCGCGCCCGTCACCCGATGAATCTCAAGTACCCCGGGCCAGGTCGCAACTGCTGGGTCCCGCAAGATGCAGGTACTGCCGTAGCAGGCGATGCGCACCATCGCGAGTACCGACCAGCCGGTCGCGGCTAGGTCGATCCCGGCGTGATAGCCAGTGATGACCCCGGCCTGCTCGAGGCGACGCACCCGTTCGCCCACCGCCGGGGGGGATAGATGCACCCGGCGTGATAACTCGCTAAATGACAGCCTGGCATCGCCTTGGAGTTCGGCTAGGAGCTTCCAGTCGATTTGGTCGAGGGTGAATTGGGCAAAGGCATTGGCCACGGGTAGACCTTTCTTTCCGTAAGTAAATAATGGTTTTAGGTAGTTTTCTGTAAGTCTAATACCTTTTATACCTTATAAAACCACTTCCCTCGCCGGTCCTTGATCAGCATCATGTCCCCATGACAACCCACGCAACCGCAACGGATCGAGCCCAGCAGGCCGCGGCCACCGGTGGGGCCCCCGTTGTTGAATTCCACGGCGAGACCCCATATGACCAATACGTGCACACGATGGAACTCCATCGCATGCAGAAGACTCGGACCGACGAGCCCGCCGAGTTGCCCTTCCTGGTCATCTCCCAGGTAATGGAGTTGTATTTCGGGTTGATCTGGCGGGAGTGGCAGCGGTCGATTGCCCAGTTGCGCGCCGATGACGTTTTGGCCGCAGTGGTAACCCTGCGCCGTTCGACACTGCATTGGCAGGCACTAAACGCCACCTGGCCATCATTTAATGCCATGACACCGATGGAGTTCGGCCGCTTCCGAGATCAACTCGGGGTGGCATCGGGATTTCAATCATGGACCTACCGGCACGTTGAGTTTCTAATGGGCCTGAAGTCACGCGCACTTACCCGGCTCTATGAACCCAACCCCGAGGTTTTTGTCCCACTCATTGCAACCCTTGAGTCGCCGAGCCTTTACGAAGAGGCCTTGGCGGTGCTATCGCGCGCCGGCTACGCCATAGATGCCGACCAGCTAAACCGTGATTTCGCCGAGGCCCATACGCCAAATGATTCAGTCCAAGCTGCGTGGGTGAAGGTCTACATTGAACTGCCGGTCAATGACCCACTTCGCATGCTCGGTGATGTGCTTTCAGAGATCTCACAGGCCTTCCTAGATTGGCGCGCCCTGCACTTACGTGCGGTGAAACAGTCGTTGGGAGCCAAAGTTGGCAGTGGTGGTTCGTCGGGTATCGAGTGGCTCGAAAAGAGCATGGCGCGAATCACCTTCGATGAACTCTGGTCGTATCGCGCTCATGTTTGATTGCGCCTAGGCTTCATGGAGTACCCATTAGCTCCTCGATCCGATCCACCCGCCAAAGAGTAGGCAAATAATGAACCTGTCAGAGCAATATGCCTATGGCCTTGATGCCGCACACCCGTCAGCAACTCGGTCGCAGTTCATCCAATTGCCGTCAAATAGTGGCACTTACCCGCACGAGGCATACTTCGCCGGCAACTCCCTCGGGCTTCAACCAATCACCACGGCAGCAGCGATCAAGGATGTTCTTGACACCTGGTCGCAGCGCGGTGTGCACGGGCACTTCACCGGCGGTGATCCGTGGCTGCACTACCACCAGTATGTGAATGAAGCTTTGAGCCGGGTGGTTGGCGCGCTGCCCCAGGAAGTTTCAGTGATGAATACCTTGACGGTGAACCTGCACCTGATGCTCGCATCGTTTTATCGACCAACCGCCGAGCGTCATCAGATCGTCATCGAGGACTATGCGTTCCCGTCAGACTCCTATGCCGTCCGCAGCCACGCCCGGCTGCGCGGATACGACCCCGATGAAGCCATCCTTCGCCTACGCCCACGCGCGGGTGAAGATGTTCTCCGCACCGAAGATGTGATTTCCGTTATTGAACAACAGGGGCCCCAAATCGCCACCCTGATGCTCAGCGGCATCAACTACCTGACGGGCGAACTGATGGACATCGCGGCGATCACCGCCGCGGGCCGCAAAGCCGGAATATTCGTCGGCTGGGATCTAGCGCACGCCGCCGGCAATGTGCCGCTATCGCTTCATGACTGGGACGTTGACTTCGCAGCTTGGTGCACTTACAAGTATTTGAACTCCGGGCCCGGTGCCGTTGCCGCGGCCTTTGTCCATGAGCGGCACCTAGCCAACAGAGATATTCAACGCCTAGAGGGTTGGTATGGCAATCGGCTCGAAACCCGATTCGACATGGCGCCGATAATCGACACCCCACCCACGGCCGAAGCTTGGGTGCTTTCCACATCACCGATTCTTGCCATTGCTCCCATTCGCGCTTCGCTGGAGATCTTTGACTCGGTCGGCATGCCCGCCTTGCGCAAACGCAGTTTGCAGCTAAGTGACTACCTGCTTTCACTCCTTGACGCTCTGGCTACCAGGGCTCCACTTGGGATTGTGACTCCGCGCGATGCTGCTCAACGCGGCAGCCAGATTTCTATCCGCATCGACACCGACGTCGCGGCATTTGCGAGGCGCATGGACGAGAACTGGGGGGTCATTCCCGATGATCGCAAACCAAACATCATCCGCATGGCCCCTATTGCGCTCTACACTTCATTCCATGACTGCTGGCGCGGAGCGGATGCCGTCTCACGCGAATTACTCGGCCAATCCATCGGCTAATAGCCATTGATAATCCTTGCGATTGACCAAGGCACCTCGGCAACCAAGGCGGTGGTTTGGTGTCAAGCGCGTGGGATTCTCAGCGAGGTTGATGTACCTGTTCGAGGTTTGACTTTTACTGTTGATTGCATCGAGCAAGACCCAGAGTTACTTATCGAAAGTGTGATCAAGGCTGGTCGCGCAACGATCGAGCAGTCTGGTGCTCGCATTGACGCGGTTGGGCTCGGTAATCAAGGTGAGACAGTTCTGGCCTGGGACAGGGCAACCGGCACCGCCCTGACGCCCGCACTGTCGTGGCAGGACCGACGCGCACATGTCATCACCGATGGGTTCTCGCCGCAGTTACGTGATGAGCTCTGGTCTACCACCGGCTTGCCGGTTGACCCGTATTTCGCCGCCCCCAAAATGACCTGGCTCAAACGTAATTACCAATTGCCGACCGATGCGGTGATCTCGACGATCGATGCCTTTGTTAATTACAGACTCACCGGACGGTATGCCACCGACTTCTCGACCGCCTCGCGGACCCAACTTCTAGATCCAAGGACCTTGAGGTGGTCAACTACCGCCTGCAACGCCTACGAAATCGATCCAGATTCGCTGCCAGAACTCTTACCCTGTGATGCACAGGTTGGCACCACCGAGGTCTTCGGTGGATCCCTGCCGGTCGTGGGCCTGATGGTGGATCAGCAGGCCGCACTATTCGCCGAAGGCTGCGACGTACGGGGCCTAGCAAAATGCACCTACGGCACGGGGGCGTTCCTATTGGCCAATGTCGGTGCCGCCCACCCGCGTTCAACCGCGGGTCTTGCCACCTCACTCGCGTGGGTATTTGCCGACGGCACGCGCGCCTCATGTATTGACGGCCAGGTCTACAGCGCCGGCGCTGGCGTTTCATGGTTGGGGCGGGTCGGGTTCATCAAGGATCCGATTGACTTAGATATCCTGGCAATGTCGGTGCCCGATAGCGCGGGGGTGGTATTCGAACCAGCCTTCGCCGGGCGCGGGGCTCCGGTTTGGGATCCCGCGAAACGCGCACAGATTACCGGGCTATCCCTCTCCACCACATCAGCTCATATCGTTCACGCCTTCTTGACCGGGCTCGCTGCGGAAATCACCGCATTGGCACGCGCGGTTGAAATCGACCTTGGTGGTCCATTGAAAGTCCTGCGCGTGGATGGTGGCTTAACCAACTCGGAAGTCTTGATGCAATTGCAGGCAGATGGGCTCGGCCTTCCCGTCGAGGTCTACCCGCATACCTGTGCCACCGCCCTCGGGGTTGCCGCCGCCACCCTACGGGGCTTCGCGGGGCCCGGCGCCGAAGCTGAGATCACCGCCGGGTGGCAACCCTCGCGAACCTTTCACCCAAAGCAGCGATAATCGTCCTCGTGGAGCACGCCTTTGACGTTGCGGTGATCGGTGGCGGAGTCGTCGGCTGCGCTATTGCCAGCGCCTTGGTGCGCGAGAGCCTGCAAGTGGTGCTGCTTGAGGCCACAGCGGATGTGGGCGCCGGCACCAGCAAGGCGAACACCGCGATCTGGCACACCGGGTTCGATGCCAAGCCGGGCACCCATGAGGCCCGGCTGGTTGCGCGCGGGCATCAACTACTCGCTGAGCGCGGGGACGATTTCGGCTGGCCCCTCGAACGCACCGGTGCCCTACTCGTGGCGTGGGACGCAGACCAACTCTTTCGCTTGGACTCGATCAGCGCCAATGCACGGGCGACTGGTTACGCACGCATCGAGGTCAAAAGTCAGTCGCAGGTTTATGAATTGGAACCCAATCTTGGAGTTGGGGCACTCGGTGGGCTGTTGGTTCCAGATGAGGGGCTACTCGACCCGTGGTCAATCGTTATCGCACTCGCGACTGATTTCGTGGTGAACGGCGGCACCTTGCGGCGCAAGGCTGCGGTCACCGGAGCAGTGCATGAAGCTGGTGCCCACGAATTACATACACCCGCAGGCCCGGTCCGGGCAGCTTGGGTTATCAATGCTGCCGGATTGAATAGTGATGTCGTTGACCGCCTACTCGGGCATGAGGGTTTCACCATCACCCCGCGGCGTGGGCAATTGATCGTTTTCGACAAGTTGGCACGATCACTTGTTAAGCACGTGATCTTGCCGGTGCCAACTGCGACCACGAAAGGGGTGTTGGTAGCACCGACTATCTACGGCAATGTGTTACTCGGACCAACCGCTGAAGACCTAACAGACAAGGCCGCCACCGAGACCACGGCCACCGGGTTAGCAGGTCTGTTCGAAAAGGGTCGAGCCATCATGCCCAAACTATTAATGGAGGAAGTCACCGCTACCTACTCCGGACTGCGCGCGGCTAGTGAACACAGTGACTACTGCTATGAGGTATTCCCCGATAACTATGTGCGAGTTGGCGGCATCAGGTCAACCGGGATCTCCTCGGCACTGGCTATCGCCGAGCAGGTAGTTGCTGACCTTCGTGAGCGCGGTGTAGCTATGCAGACACTTGCTACCCCCGCCACCGTTGCGGTCCCAAATCTTGCCGAGTCACGCATGCGCCCCTACCAAGATGCTGCGCGAATAGCGGCTGATCCGGCCTACGGTCGGATCCTTTGCCTGTGCGAACGAGTTAGCCTCGGTGAGGTTCGTGACGCACTCATGAGCCCGGTGCCCGCCGGCGATATCGACGGGCTGCGCCGCCGCACCCGCGCACTTGCTGGCCGGTGCCAGGGCTTTCATTGCGGCGCCTTGATCACCGAGATGACATCCGCGTGGTCTGGGCATTCACATGCCTGACCTGCCGCAGCAAACAGATGAAGATGTTGACGTTGTCGTGATAGGTGCTGGTCCTGCGGGCCTAACCCTCGCCCACGCGCTCGGTGAACTAGGTATCAGTGACGTATTGATAATCGATCGCGATACCCAACCAGGCGGCGTGCCGCGCTACTCAGATCACCATGGTTACGGCATCCGCGATCTGCGACAACCCCTTCGCGGCCCGATCTATGCGGGGCATCTCGCACTGCGGGCCGTCAAAGGTGGGGCGCGCATCATGACCGAGGCGACCGTTACCGATATCAACGCAGAACAACGCACCATCGAAGTCACCGCACCAAGTGGCCGGTTCACCATCCACGCCAAGGTGATCGTCATCGCCACCGGCTGCCGCGAACGGCCACGAGCAGCTCGGTTGATACCGGGAACCCGACCATCCGGAGTTTTCACCACCGCCTGGTTGCAACGTCTCGTGCATTTACAGCATGGCTCACCCGGTAAACGCGCAGTTATAGTCGGAGCTGAGCATGTTTCGTACTCCGCGGTCCTGACATTGCGCCACGCTAAGTGCTCGATAGTCGCGATGGTCACCGAGCGTGCGCGCCATGACTCATTTACCGTGTTCAATATCGGTGCCCGGGCCCGGTGGCGATTTCCACTGTTGAGGTCAGCGACCGTGACGCGGATCCTTGGTGATCATCAGGTCACCGGTGTTGAAATCCAAGACCGCAAAGGGCGAACGAAAGTGCTCGACTGCGACAGCGTGATTTTCACCGGCGATTGGGTGGCCGAGAACGAACTCGCGCGTCGAGCCGGTTTGTTGATCGATCCAGGCACTGGCGGACCAGCAGTTGATGCACATCAGGCGACGAGTGCACCCGGTATCTTCGCGATCGGCAATGTCCTGCATCCAGCGGCCACCGCCGATATCTGCGCCCTCGATGGCGAACATGCCGCCGCCGGTATCGCGGCCTATCTAAATGCGCCCGGTGGTTGGCCGACCCGGTCACTGCGGTTACGTACCGAAGGAACAATCCAGTGGGCCACCCCGAGCCTGCTGACTCCCGAGGTGCTCAACGCCGCCCGGGGCAAGGTGCTCGTGCAGTTCAGCGAACGCCGCCGGCTGCCACGGCTCGAGGTAGTGCAGGGCGGTAACCGGCTGTGGTCCGGGTTCGTGCCGTGGGGGATCCCGACGCGCCCGGTGCCGATCAGTGACTCATGGCTCGCCCGGGTTTCGGCCAGCGGGTCTGACCCAGTCCTGCGCGTACTACCCTGACCCGGTGACTTCCCCCGCAGCTTTCGTCTTAAGCGGCCGCGCAAGACTAATTGTCGCAAGTGCGCTGATGCTGTTCGTGCAGCTCGCGTTGATCCGCTGGAGCGGCGCGAACCTCGTGCACCTGTCCTATTTCTCCAACTTGATCCTGCTGGCATCCTTCTTGGGAATCGGGCTTGGCTTCCTGCGCTCGAGTCGCCCCACCGATATCGGCCGCTACGTACCCATCGGCTTGCTGATAATCGTCGCCTTCATCTCCATCTTCCCTGCGAAGATCGAAGGCTCGTCAACCGAGCTGATCTTCTTTACGATGGTGCAGCCAACCGGGCTGCCGACCTGGGTATCCCTGCCGTTGGTATTCATCGTCATCGCGATCACCATGACGATGTTCGGCGAGATCACCGGCCGCGCCTTCCGCGCCTTCGGTGCCCTTGACGCCTACCGCTGGGACATCATCGGCTCAATCGCCGGCACCTTGGCCTTCACCGCCATCTCGTTTCTGCGCGCACCATCGTGGGTCTGGCCCGTCGTTACGTTTATCGCCCTGTGGTT
>BJGE01000055.1 GCA_014190275.1 Actinomycetes bacterium
CTGCGGCGGCGCGGCCAGAACCTCGAATTCCGGATGCGCGGCGGCGGCCCGATAAAGGTGTTGTGCTTGCTCGCAATTCCCCGCAATGGCCTCGCGGAAGGCGTGGGCACCGTGGACGCGCAATGCAAACAAAAGTTTCAAGGCCCTAAGTGGCCGTGAGTACTCGAGCGTGATGTCAACCGCATTCAATTCATCATCCTCATGCGGGATATAGGCCTCATCATGGGCAAAGGCTCGGGCGAGGGTTTGGGCATCACGCACCAAAACCGCGCTGCAGGCTTTGGGAACGAACATCCACTTGTGCGCATCGACACTTATCGAGTCGGCACGTTCGAGCCCGGCAAAAAGCGGTGCGGTTTTCGGAGCACCAGCGGCAGGCAGCCCGTAGGCGCCGTCGATATGCAGCCAGACGCCGAATACCTCGCAAATATCGGCTAGCGCAGCAATTGGATCCACCGAACCGGTAAGGGTGGTGCCCGCGGTGGCCACGACAGCGACGGGGGTGACCCCGGATGCCAGGTCGAGCTCAATTGCATCGCGAAGTGCCGCAGGCTGCATCCGCCGCTGATCATCGATTGGGATGTCGCGTACCGCATCGCGGCCGAATCCGAGGAGTTCGGCGGCACGGGTGATCGAATAGTGCGCCTCGGCCGAGCAGTAGATCGCCGGTAGCGTGCCACTTAGGCCCCTGGTGCGAGTGCCCGGCAGTGCTCGCTCCCGAGCTGCCGCGAGCGCGGTGATATTGCTGATGGTGCCGCCACTGGTGAATGAACCCAACCGCGCAGGAAAACCCAAGAAGTCGGCGAGCCAGCCAATCGCCTGGGCCTCCAGTCGCGTTGCCGCACGGGCGTCGAGGGCTAGGTTGATGTCGTAAGAGTGGGCGAGAAGATCGGCCAGCGCGCCAATTTCAAGGCCACTTGAGCCGATATAGGCGAGGTACCTCGGGCGAGATTGCGCTAGTGATGCATCAAGTACATCGCCGGCGGCGTCGAGGCTCTCGATGACATCGCTGCCTAGCTCCGGTAGCGGCTTGCGCAGTTCATCAATTAGGCGATCGCTGATTTGGGTTTCAGATTCGCGGGGGTTGTCGAAATCCTGCCAAGCATGGGCTACGAGTGCAGCGGCGTGGTTGAGTGCTGCTTGGCGATTTACCCCTAGTGAGAGCGAATCCTTCATCGGTCCAGCAATTGCTTGCGGTAAGGAGACAACTCTGCGGTTCTGTCAACACCGACAACACCGACCAAGCCGGTGTCATCTGAGTACTCGAAGATGCAGGCGTCATCGGGCGAGCCGTCAACGATCTGGATTGAGGTGGCGATCCCGGGCATCCCGAAAGACTGGATTTTATGGTGGTACTGATCGGACCAAAAAGACGGCATTGCAGCGAAGGGCCCTGGATCTGGCTGTTGACCGCGCAGCAATGCGGCTAAGGAGGCACCTGCGCGCCGGCCGGTTTCGGTCGGCATATTCCAATGCTCGATACGCCGGGGGATGTTGCCGAAGAGCGAGTTGGGATGCCGCGCGACATCGCCTGCTGCAACTATTGGTACCTCGCAGTCGACGACCATGCCTTGGTCGACAAGAACTCCGTCGGTGAGGTCAAGGCCATTACCCTCGAGCCACTCCACATTGCACACCGAGCCGACGGCCTCGACCACAACCGATGCTGGTAGCTCGGTGCCGTCATCGAGTAGGACGGCATTGACCCGATCGCCACCGAGGAACGACTGCACCGTGCGACCTAGGTGGAAGTTCACCCCGTGCTGTTCATGGCGTGAGCGCAGACCCCGCCCAAGCTCAGCGCCCAGTGGTCGGAACATCGGCTGCTCGTCTATCGCAACGATATGGACTTCGCAGCCAAGCCCGCGTGCGGTAGCCGCTACCTCACATCCGATGAAACCCGCGCCCATGATCACTGCGGAGCGACCGGGAGCCAGGTAGTTGCGCAGGCCTGTTGCATCATGGGCCGTGCGAAGAACATACCGACCAGTTTCGGGTCCAGGTATCGGCAGGCGACGCGGACGAATACCAGAGGCGATCACGAGCCCGTCAAATGACATTTGGGTGCCGTCGGCCAGCGTGATGGTGCGCGATGTGAAGTCACTTGCAATCGCAGGTGCGCCAAGCCGCCACTCAACGTCAGCTACCGATGCCTTGCGGCGAAACTCCAATTCGGCAACATGGACACCGCCTGATAACGCCACTTTGGAGAGTGGGGGCCGGTTGTACGGCATTGATGGCTCATCCCCGACCACGGTGATTGCGCCCTCGAAACCGGCACCACGCAGTGCCTCGGCGGTTCGTAAACCCCCAATGCCTGCGCCAACTATGACAACCGATTCAGCCACGCTTTTGGTTTGCCTTCTTATTCGACCGTGATTGCTTGCATCGGGCAGACTTCGGCTGCGCTTTCGATATCAGCTCGGCGCGACTCATCGGACTCCTTGACGTACTCGAGTTGCCCGTCGTCATTCAATGCGAATACGTCGTCGGCTTCGAAGCAGCACTGCCCATAGTGCTGACACTTGTCCATATCAACGGTGATCGTGACCACTGCTACTCCTCCTCGATTCTTGACGGATATAGATCCTTCGACGGGGTGCGAATACCTCGGAACTCCCAGTCACCGCCCATTGCGGTGGAGACCACCTCTTCGCTTTCACTGGGCTGCGCACCAACATCGGTGCGGATCGGGGTTGGTCCTTCGACAATATGGTTGCGCAGAACTCCCAAACCCTCGACCTCTACCTCCACAATATCGCCGGGTTGGACGGGCCGCGAGAAGGCCGGTGTGCCAGAGAAGAGCAGATCGCCTGGCACCAAGGTGATGGTCCGGGCGATATCCGCAACGAGGTAGTGCATATCCCACTCCATCTCGGCGGTCGTGGAAGATTGCTTGACTTGGCCGTTGACCCGGGTCTGAATCTGCTTATTACGAAAATCCCAATCGGTCACCACGCCGGGGCCTACTGGCGCCAACGTGTCGCTGCCTTTCACACGCAGCATCGAGCCGGCGTCGGTATCACGGAAGTCATGCAACCCATAGTCATTGCCGACGGTATAGCCCGCGATGTAGTCACCGGCTTGACTAGGTGCGACATTGCGGCAGGTGCGACCTATTACGATGACGATCTCGCCCTCGTAATTAAGCCACTTGCAGCCCCTGGGCCTCACCACTGCTGCATCGTGGGAGTTCAGTGCGCTAATCGGCTTGTGAAAATAGGTGGGGGCAGGAGGCAATTTCGTCAAGAACTCATCACTGCGTGAGGTGTAGTTAAGGTGCACTGCGATGATTTTGGAAGGCTCAGTTGGGGGCAGGTGAATTGCATCGGAGATTGCAGTGACCCGACCGTCACCGGCGACGAGTTCATCGCCGTGGCGTTCAACGAGAGCTGGGTAGCCGTCCAACAAAATCCTGCGAAATTCACTCACGCTGCCGCACCCGCTTTCGTCCAGCCGGTGGCCGGCCGGTCAAACCAGATATGCACTTGGCCGGTGCCGATTGAGTTTTCGTACTCGCTGAACAACCTGCCCGGCGCCACCACATCACCTTCGCCCATGGCGGCGATCATCATCAAATAGTGGGCGAACTTGCCCTCGGGGCGGTATTTCATGTAGTCGGGCATGGTATTTAGCACCCGAGCGTGATCGCCTTTCTCGAACCAAGCAATGCGCTCTAGGTCGGCGGCACAGGCCTCGGGAGTGAAGATATGCGACGGGTCACTGGCCTCGTGCGCGCGCAATTCACGCAGCGGCCAGAAGGTATGCGACAGCGCACCGGACGCGATTAGCAGCACCTTGCGGTCCGTCTCGCGGATCGCTTGGCCCAGGGCCCGCCCAGCGCTCAAGAAATCCTGAGTGTCACCCGTTTGCGCGACACTTAGTGAAATCCAACGCTTATCTGGCAAGCCGTCACCGAGGAATTTCCAAAGATTCACTGTTGCGTAATACAGGGGAAGGTAGTGGTCTTCGTTAGCGGTGATCCAGGTGCCATTTTCTTCACCGCGGGCCGCGATCGCATTGGCGAGCTCAGGATCACCACGCCAGTCATAAGGGATACGGCACATGCCGCGGGGCAGCTCTTCGGAAGTAAAGAGTCCAGATCGTCGATCGTGGGCAGTCACGACGAATTCAACGGTGGTGTACCAATGGGAGTCGAGCACAACCACGGTGTCGTAGTCGAGGGTGTCGAAGACTTCTTTGCGTAACTTCTTGAGTCCTGGGACAAGCGAAATCTCTTTGCCTCGGTTTATCTCTAGCCGGGTGGCTAGCGGCAGCATGATAGTCGGAACATGTGCGAGAATTCCCGCGCCTACAACTTCACCCATAACTATCTCCCCTACTTCCATCCGGTTGGTGCATAGACGGTGTTCTTCACGTCAGCGTAAAAATCAAATGACCAACTGCCACCTTCGCGGCCAACGCCAGATTTGCGGGATCCCCCGAATGGCGCTTGTAAATCTCGAACGAAGAAACAATTGACCCAGATGGTGCCGGCCACTAGGTGCTTGGTAAACGCCTCTGCGCGATCGCGATTACCGGTGACAACCACCGCGGCTAAGCCGAAATCGGTGCCATTGGCCATTTCGAGGCCCTCGTCATCTGTTTCGAAGGTTTGCATGGTGAGCACCGGACCGAAAACTTCAGCGGTCAAAATCTCGCTGCCAGCTTTGGCGTCTGTCACCAAGGTTGGCCGGTAGTAAAGGCCACCGAGTTTGGTGTTGCGCTCGCCACCAAAGGCAATCGTTGCTCCATCGGCGCGGGCGCGCTTGACGAAACCGTCGATGCGATCAACATGCTCGGCGTGAATATTGGGCCCAATCTGGGATTCTTCGTCACGCGGATCGCCCTGCTTAATCAAAGCGGCGCGCTCGGCGAACTTCGCGGCGAATTCGTTAGCAATACTTGCCTGCACGAGCAACCGGGTGCCGGCAAGGCAGACCTGCCCCGCATTGTCGTATTGATCGACGGCCAAAGTCGCAGCTAGATCAAGATCAGCGTCATCAAGGATGATGGTTGGGCTCTTGCCACCAAGTTCAAATGAGCAGGGGGTGAGATTGTCGGCGGCTGCATGGGCAACCAATTTCGCGGTTGGGACCGAGCCGGTAAATGAGATACGCGAGATACCCGGATGCGCAACAAGTGCGGCTCCGGCTTCTTCGCCGAGCCCCTGCACAACATTAAAGACCCCGGCGGGCAGGCCAGCCTGAGCGGTTAAGTCGGCAAACAGTGACGCCGTGAGTGGAGTCCACTCCGCCGGCTTGAGGATAACGGTGTCACCTGCAGCAAGTGCCGGTGCGATCTTCCAGGTAGCTAGCATGAGCGGCGCATTCCAGGGGGTGATCAATGCGGCAACCCCGGATGGATCCCAACTCACGACATTGGTGTGATCGCGGGTGATGAAGTTCGGATGGTGCAGTTCATTGATCGCCCAGTCGGCGAAGAAACGCAAGTTGTGCACGACGCGGGGCATCACGCCGCGACGATGCGAGCGGAGCAGGGAGCCGTTATCGGCGGTTTCAACCTGCGCTAGTTGCTCGATATTGGCTTCCACGAGATCGGCAATTCGATGAATGACGGCACCGCGCTCATGTGGGCTAAGTGCCGCCCAAGCTGGAAAAGCGGCCCGTGCGGCCGCCACGGCGGCATCGACCTCGACTTTGCCGCCACGGGAAATTTCCCCAAGTGGCGCCCCATCTATGGGTGAGATATCTACGAAAGTGGTTGCCGAGGCAAGCCGGGAGCCACCGATCCAGTGCCTGGTGTCGACAGCGACACCGGCAACGAACGCTGTGCTCATCACGGCCTTCCGGTCAATTGTTATCTTAGATCGTTCGGACCCTAACGGAAAAATCCTGGAATCACCAGACGAACGAGGTCTTTAGTCCCACCCGACCGGGCTATTCGGTGGCGCGGATCAAATCTCGCAGGATTTGGGCGGCCTGAGGGAGGTCCCCGGTGCTGATGTGCCTGGTGATATTGCGCTCCTCTTGGTTGAACTCGGGGAAGAGCTTCTTCATCAGGCGCCTGCCGGCCGGCGTGAGGCTCACCAATACCAGCCGGCCATCTGCCACCGAGCGCTCGCGGGTCAAGAAGCCGCGCCCCTCAAGGGTGGCCAGCACGCCACTGAGGGTGGCTTTTGAGAACCCCCCCTCGGCGGCAATTCCCCGGGTTTCGATGGGTTCCCAAATCCAGACAACCCAGAGCACTACGAAAGCCGTCCACGTCAAGTCGGCTTTGGCGAGTACGGTGCGCTCCAGGTGATTTCGGACGGCGTTGGCCGCCCGAAAGAGGTTAGAAGTGACCGCCATCGCCTCGAAGTCAAGTTGTAGGTCGCCCAATCGGGAGACGACCTCACTCTCGGTCTCATTGAGGGTGTGCTGGCCGGCCATGTGCCTACTCTCTCAAGATTTCGTCAAATCCGGTACTCGTTCGGGGGCGAAAGTTCGAGAAGAGTTCCCATCCCCGGCCTACAGAGGCTACGCTGTACCGATAATTCGGGTCCGAACGATTATTGGTCATCGTCAGTGGAGGATGCATGAGCACGAAAACGGACATCACGCTGGCAGATTTAGATCTCTTTGCCAATGGTGCCCCGTGGGCAGTATTCGAGGACCTCAGAAAAAATTCACCCGTGCATTGGAATATCGAGGATTCACCGAATCATGGCTTTTGGTCGGTAACTCGATATCGAGATATTGTGGAGGTGCTGCGAGATACCCAAAACTTCTCCAGTGAAATTGGAGCGGTGAATCTCGAGGAACTTGACGAGCGCCAAATGGAAATCCGCCGCTCGATGCTTGAAACCGATGGCGATCGACATCGTGCACTGCGTAAATTATTGCAGCCGCAGTTCACCCCGCGCGCTCTTGCAGGTTACGAAACTTTCCTCCGTGGCATCACTGCTACCACTCTTGATCGCGCGCTAGTCAAGGACCAGTTCGACTTCGTAGCGGAGGTTGCAGCGGATTTCCCGATCCGGGTGCTCGCTCAACTACTTGATGTCCCGGATTCTGATATCCCCCAATTAATCAAGTGGGGTAATCGGATGATCGGCAACACTGACCCGGAGCACGCGGATGTTCTCGCGAATAGTAAAGAAAGTGATAAGTACAAGGACCTACCATTTCGCTCACCGGCTGCTCTTGAGGTTTTCAATTACGGATTCCAGCTAGCCGAGGAACGCAGGGGTGGCGACGGGACCGACCTCGTATCATCACTAATCAACCAAGTCCCAAGTGACGGCATCGAGTTAGATGATCGTGATTTTCGCAACTACTTTTTGCTGCTGGTGATCGCGGGCAATGAAACGACGCGCCACACCATCACTCACACGATGAACAACCTGATGGCTAACCCCGATCAGCTCGAGATCCTGCGCGAGCGGCCCGAGTTGATCCCCTGGGCGGTTGAGGAGTTCTTGCGCATGGCCAGCCCCGTGCATCACTTCCGGCGTACGGCCCGCCAAGCAGTAACCTTAAATGGCCAGGAGATAAAGGCCGGAGACAAGGTTGTAGTTTGGTTCGGTTCAGGCAATCGCGACCAAGAAGTTTTCAAAGACCCAAACGTGTTGGATGTGCAGCGCCTCCCCAACGAGCACATGTCTTTCGGTCGCGGCGGACCGCACATGTGTCTGGGCAACTCCTTAGCCCGGCTCGAGATCCAGATCATGTTTGAGGATCTCCTCGCCCGCGACGTGGACCTGTTGCCCAATGGCACTCCTGACTACGTGCGCAGCAACTTCGTGCATGGATTCAAGCGTCTGCCAGTACAAAAGTCTTAGGTTTCTGTGCCAGCAGATTGCGGGTAAGTGGGTTAGCTGCCTACAAGGTGACCGAGGCCGGCAACTTGACGCAGGAAACTGTCGACGAGTGCATGCGCCCGACTGCGCGATTTAGCTTCCTCCGCACGGGTGAAGGCGATCAGGATTTCTGGATCTTGGCCGTCCTTCATGATCAAATCCCGGCCGCCGCCGGGCGATCCGCACCAGCCTTCGAGCATGTCAGCGGTCAGTTCCGGGTGAAATTGAAGCGCGAGGTTCTTGCGCAAGATAAATGCTTGCGAAGCGCGCGGGGTGCGCGCTATCTCATTGGCTCCGGGCGGAAGCTCCCACCTGTCGTAGTGGAATGAGAACCATGGGCCCGGGGGGATGAGCGACTCGTTGTCACTCCAAAGGCTCGTCCACCCAATCTCACAGTCTGGTGCTCTACCCACGCTGCCACCATGAGCTCTGGCTAACAGTTGGCCACCGAAGCAAATACCGAGTACCGGCACCCCGACCTCGTCGGCTTGTTTAATCCACCTTAGTTCGGGGAGCAGCCACTCCCCGATGGTGGCATCGTCCCAAGCCCCCCAGGGCGAGCCCATCGGGACGATGACATCGAAGGCGGATGGATCTGGGAATTGGTAGCTGACGACACCGGGAGTGTCATATTGGCCAGCACCTACTATCAACTCCTCTACCACCTCGAACCCGTGGTCGGCGAAGCGTTCGGACACCAATCGAGGTGGGCTGAATGCATCGTGCTGCATGAAAAGCACCTTCATTCGGTGAATCCTCTCCGATTTTTCCCCGAGCGGTCAATATTGGCAATATTATCCTGAGATCGTTGGGGGCCGAACGATCTACGTAATATAGTTGTGAAAGTGTTGGGAACCAAAGACTGGTGGTTAGAGGGGTAGGACATGCAACAGGAGCTAGCGGATCTTCGCCGCGAGTTGGAAACGCAAAACATCGACATCCTGCGTCTCATCTGGCCTGATGTCTTGGGCCTGACACGCTCCAAGGACCTCACCGTTTCCCAACTTGAGCGGGCGGCCGGGCATGGCCCCGCCTTCTGCCAAGCGACCTGGACCACCACCACCCGCGGTGATGTTCTCGATGGCCACGGCAGTTTGCGGGACGGCCTCTCCGATATGGTCTCCCGCCTTGACCCATCGACGATCAGAACGTTGCCCTGGGAGCCGGGTGTTGCCTACGCAATCGCCGATATCGATGAGCCCGACGGTATCCCCAATGAGATTTCGCCTCGCGCATTGCTCAGGCGGGTTGTGCAGGAGTACAAGGCGCTTGGCCTGTTGCCTGTCGTTGGTCCTGAACTCGAGTTCTACTTTGCGCATCGACCAAATGGTCAATGGGAGCGGGTAATCAACAAAACCGGCCGTGTTTACCAGACCGGTTCGCTAGTGGATCCCGACGGAACTTTCTTGCATTTGCTCCGCATGATCGACCGCCTCAACATTGGTGCATTTGCCGGAAACCACGAGTTTTGTCCGTCCCAGTACGAGATCAATCTTTGGCACGGTGACGCCCTGGACGCCGCGGATCGAACCTTCTTGTTCAAGACCGCCGTGAAGGACGTTGCAAATCGACGCGGAATCATGAGTACCTTCATCGGAAAGCCCTTCGCCGACGAAGGGGGCAGTGGATTCCACCTGCACTTTTCGGTGACCGATGTCAATGAAACCAACATGATGCGCGATCCCGATGGCGAGTTGTCATTGATCGCCAAACGGATGATGGCCGGAGTTCTCGAGCACGCGCCGGCGCTTGTCGCCTTCTGCAATCCGACCATAAATGCGTATAAGCGACTAGGCCCTGACACCATGGCGCCGTACCGCGCGAACTGGGGGTACGACAATCGCACCACGTTCGTCAGGATCCCGCCAGAGCACGGCGCCGGATCGCGTATTGAGGTGCGCATTGGTGATGGAGCCGCAAACCCTTATGTGATGATTGCCGCGATTTTGGCCGCGGCACTTGATGGCCTCTCCCGCCAACTCCAGTGCCCGCCGCACTCGGAAGGCTGGTCTTACACCGATGAGAGTCGTCCGGTACTACCGATGTCGCTAACCGACTCGCTCAATGCCATGCGGGCTGACACATTTCTCGTCGGCATCCTCGGCGAGCCGTTCGTGCAGGCTTTCGAGACCCTCAAGCGCGATGAGGTGCGCCGTTACGAGGAGGCAGTCGAGGATCCGACTACCCGCGAGGTCACGCAATGGGAGCTCGACGAGTACCTAGAGGATTTCTGAGCAGCCTCGCGCCCTCGGATGGCTGGTTGTGCAGACGTTAGTTACGATTAGCGTCGGCAGGGTATTTACCTCTAATCCTTTTTGGTAACGCAGTGGGAGATGAACAAAGACTTTGAATACTTCTAATAGATACATCCTGACGATCAAGTGCCCGGATCAAGCGGGCATTATTCACCGCGTTGCTGGTTCCTTGATCGAGGTCGATGGCAATGTGCTCGAGCAGGCGCAGTTCACCGATGAGGATTCCGGTGTGTTCTGCATGCGCACCAAGTTTGAATCTCCGGTTTCAGACCTTGATGCGGTGCGGGCTGTGGTGACTTCGCGGGTGATGAGTCTTGGCCCGGAGTTGACCCTGCGCCATGAGGCTGAGCACCGCCGGGCGCTGATCTTGGTATCGAAGCATGATCACTGCCTGCTGGACCTGCTGTACCGATTCGGAAACGGCGAACTGCCGATCGATATCCCGGTCATCGTCTCAAATCATGTCGACTGCCGTGAGATCGCCGATAGGTACCAGATCCCTTACTTCCACCTGCCGGTGAACCCCGATAACAAGGTGGAGCAGGAGGCGCGGGTCCTTGAACTCATTGAGGAGTACTCAATCGACGTAGTTGTGCTCGCGCGCTACATGCAGGTTCTTTCGAGTGACTTCTGTGAGAAACTTTCCGGCCGGGTCATCAACATCCACCACTCGTTCCTGCCGGGCTTCAAAGGCGCGCGCCCTTATCAGCGGGCCCACGAGCGCGGCGTGAAATTAATCGGTGCCACCGCGCACTTCGTCACCGGCGACCTAGATGAGGGCCCAATCATCGAGCAGAGCGTCGAGCGGGTGAATCATGCGCATACCGCAGCCGACCTTGTCGAGATCGGCCGCGATGTGGAGCGTGTCGTGCTTTCGCGTGCCGTGCGACTCTTCGCCGAAGACCGCATTATTCTGACCGGTCAGCGCACCGTGGTATTCGCCTAGGACGTTAGCTCAGCAACCCGCTTAATCACATCAGTGCAAAAGCGCGCGTGATCGTCGCGCTCATCGATGAAGATCGAGGGCTTAATACAAAAAGTCGTAAATCCCATTTCAAGGTGATTGGGTATGCCGGAAAGGGCCGCTGGCAGCGGTGCCACGCTGTTTGCGTCTGGAAACTCAACCCGGGTACCGCAGACCATCTCGATTTCGCCAAATGTTCGACCGGCGGCTGTGAGCCCGCTTTGCAACCTGGCAACATCTTCGGCCTTGGGTAGGCCCAATGGGTGGTAGCCGCTGCCGTACTTCACGATGCGGCGAAGCACTGGATCATTGAGACTTTCGCCACCAAACCACATGCTGGGCCCGGCTGGCCGGTAGGGCTTCGGGTCTAGATAGACGTCATCGAATTGGAAATACTGCCCATGGAAAGACGCCGGTGATTTGGCCCAAACCTGCTGCCAAATCTCGAGGTCTTCATCAAGGATGGCACCGCGCCTTTCAAAGGGCACGCCGAGTGCGGCATATTCATCGCGGTGCCAGCTAACGGTGGGCTGAATAACCAAGCGGCCTTCGCAGAGAAGATCCAAGGTTGCCAGATCCTTGGCCAAGATAAGTGGATGGCGCAGTGGGGCAATGAGCGCAATTGCCCCGAGTCGAATCCGAGTTGTTGCTGCGGCTATCGCGGCCAGCAGGAGCAGCGAGGAGGGCCAGGGTGTTGCTGGATCTTGATTTCCCGGCATTGCGTAGTCGCGCGGGTTCGCCATGCGACCTTGATCGCCGGCGGTTGGCCCGAGCAGGACGTGGTCGCTGATCATCACCATGTCGAACCCGGCGTCTTCGGCTTCTTGGGCCATTCGCACGATGCCCCGCAGATCCCGCGGGTCGGTCATCGTCCAGTTCTCGGTGAGCACGCTCACCATGCGTGGTGCAGTCATCAGACTCAGACTCGTTGCGACATATCGTCAAGTAAGGTACCGCCGGCAAAGGTCACTCCGACCTCGCGGTAATACCCGGCGATGACTTCATCTACCGGGAGTAGCGCAGCGGGCTCATCCCATGGTGAGTCAAAGAGCGTGAGCTCGGCATCCCCGACCCAGGGGGTGCCGAGATCTGCGTCAACGCCACCCATGGTGGCAATCTGCAGTAGTGACATCCCGGCCCCCGGAGTAATCGACGGCATATATCTGTGGTGCACCATCGGATGGCCATTGACAAATCCATTTGTCGGGTTGGGCTCGCGCAATGTGACTTTTGCCGTCGCGAGCCGGTGGTCGTACGCGGCGAGGGTGGCGCCGAAGGTGCCACCGGGTGCGACCCGTGGTGCGGCCTTGCCGTGGTTCATGGCGCGGGTGACGTGCATGCTGCCAAGTTTTTTCGGGTAGCCCTGGAACCAGCCGCGACCAATGGCAAAGTCGGTGGTCACCCAGATCAGGACGCAGCGACTGTAGGTGATCCCTTTATAGACGCAGCGAACGACGGCAAAAGTCTCCAGATATTGCGCACGAGCCGGGTCTAGGAGTTCGGCGCCGCCGGTGCTGCAGGATTGCCAGTCGGCCCAAATGAATGCGACGGCGCCGGGATCCTCCGGGGCCAGATCTAACTCCGGTGGCAGTAAGGCGCGCACGTTTGCCGGGTCGGTTCGATATTCGACCGTGAGCAAAGTTCCGGAGTAGAACCACGGCATGGGCGGGATCAAGGCGGAGCGCCCTGACGGGGAGTATGGCGGCAAGAATCCAGAGGTATCGGTCACGGGCATAGGCTAGCGGATACCGTTCGCTACCGAATGATTATTCGGGCCTGCGAAGATCGGTGAGTGAAGAATCGGGGGCATTCGTCCGGCACTAATGTTCGGCTTGTGGTCAAGCCCCAACCGGTCAATTCATCCCTTCCCGCAGTAGGCAAGCGAATTCGCCTGAATCGAGAGGTGATCTGCGAGGCGGCAGCGAAGTTGCTGGCCGAGACGGACGCCGCAACTTTTAGTGTGCGGGCACTTGGTGAGCGCCTAGGGGTAGACGCCACCGCCTTCTACCGGCATTTTGCCGACAAGGACGATCTCCTGCGCGAACTAGGTGACCGCTCACTGGCCCCGGCAACGAGGGGATTCGAGCCCACCGACGACCCTCGTGATGACATCCGCCGGATGTGCTTGGGGCTGCGGCGCACCCTGCTGCGAAACCAGGTCGGCCTAAGTATCACCTCCCTTGGCCCAACCCGTCGTGCGAACGAACTTAAGATCACCGAAGTTCTTCTTGATGCGCTACTTCGCGCTGGTCTTAAGACCGAACGAGCCGCCATCGTGTATCACGTATTCATCGAGTACACCGTGGGGTCCGCGACCCTTGATGCACCGCTGGCGGCTAAGGGCGCGCAGCGCGGAGCAACCTACCGCAGGTGGCGGGCTGACTATCAAAAACTCCCCGAGAATGACTACCCGGCGATTAATTCAACTTATCGATCCTTGTACCCGTCAAGTGATCAGGTTTTCGAGGCCGGCCTCGGTGCCCTGATCGAAACATTGGTGCCGCCGCCCGCCGGGCCTCGGTGAGTGCGATTACCCGGCCACGGGAGCGATGAAGGCGCCGTAGCTGACCTCCCGCAAGTGGACTCTGCGGGCAAGGATTCGGTTCATTTTCCATGCCCTTGCCGCCTCGCCATTTCGTGGGAATTCCAGAAAGGGTTCTTCGAGTACTTACTTTCGCGCGGTTTCGGTGTTCCCATTGGGGCAGTGGGTCATCCTCGTTCCGGTAACCCTCTGCTAGCTAAAGCTTCGTTGAGTAGGCAGTTGGAAGAAAACTACAACTAAGGGAATGGAGTTCACATGTCTAAGAGTGAAGTTAGTGCCTCGGTTAGTTCGGTGGCCAGTGATCGGTTGGCACTTGGTGTTGGTTGGGTGCGCCCGGGTGTGGCCGGTATCGGCGGCACCCTAAACCCCTCCACTGGCGGGCATGCGTGCTTTGAGGGTAATGAAGAGTAGCACCGTTCCCTACCGCTAGGTGGGGTGTTTAAACCCTGTTGCTGGCCCCTGACCGCTGTTGGTCGGGGGCCGGTTGTTTGCATTAGTGAACTGGTCCACCCCAGGTGGTAGCAGCGCGGGCCGACATACACATACCCGTGCCGCTGGTAGCCGCTTATTAGGTGCGCACCCAGCGAATCCAGTTGATGAATTGGCAGTCACCGGGAGTTGGCACTCACCTGAAATTGTTTGGCGTTTTGCTATT
>BJGE01000056.1 GCA_014190275.1 Actinomycetes bacterium
GCTATCTCACGTAGCGCATCACTTAAAAGAGTAATTCCGTCATCCGCTGGGACCGGTGCAGGCCAAGTCCTGATGTCTTTTATCCAGGTACTAGCCATCCCGGTTGCGCCTACTTCCGGAATCACGGCAACAGGCCGATCCCCTCCAGCGGGCAATAAGACGTACCAAGATCTAGTTGGGCTTTCCCACAATTGGCTCTCAAAACCTGTGTAGTAACGAACTTGCTGAGGGCTCGTAACTAAAAGTGCATCTAATTGATTTAGCTGCATGAAACTTTGAGCGCGCGCAAGCCTTTGCTCAAACTCCTCAATGGGAAACCCACGCGGGGGTGGCGTCAGCGCTTCTAGCATCACAAACCCGCTTCCTTTTGCCTTGACTTCGCGTTTCATGTGTCAACTACTAGAAAGGCCTAACTCGAGTTCCTAAGGCCATACCCGAGGTCCAACTCGCAGGGTAGCTCACTAGTAGTGCTCCCTACTAGTGATCACTACAAATGCTCACTCCTCCGGCGCTAGAAATTCCACCCGTCTCGTGCGCTGCGCCCAAACTACCGAGGCAATGACAACGACCGCCGCCAACACCGTGGTCCAAGTGACGCTTTCACCTAGCAGGAGCGCCGACCACAGCAAGGTGAGCAGCGCCTGCAACTGCTGCACCTGGCTCCCGCTGGCAATGCCGGCCATCGACAGGCCCCGGTACCACGCGAAGAATCCGAAGTACATCGATGACAGGCCCAGCAAGATCACCGCGAGCCATTGGGTGCTCGTGGTCTGATAATCACCACTCGTCAACAACCAGAGCACCGCTGAGGCCGGCACTGTAATCGGCAGGGCAAAGACGACCACCCAGGAGATCACCTGCCAACCCGGCATCACCTTGGTGACCGATGCACCCTCGACATAACACCACGATGAGAACAACATTGCGCCAACTACTAGCAGATCCGCCCAATAATTAGGGCTGCTCGCTCCGCCGCGACCCAAGGCAAAGATCACCAATGCGGCCGTCCCGATACTTGCGGCTAACCAGAACTTCGCACTCACCTGTTCGTGGGTCCGCGACACCGCGATGATCGCGGTCGAAAGCGGCATGAATGCCGCTATGACCGCAACATGGGCCGAAGTCGTGTACTGCAACGCAATCGCGATCAAGATCGGCCAGCCGAAGACCGCGCCGACCATGGTTAATAGCAGCGGTCGCACCACTTCCCGAGCCGGCCAAGCCACCCGATTGACCGACAGAATCAACGCGGCCAATACACCGGCGATCACCGCGCGGCCGGTAGCGGTTAGAAACGGATTGAACCCACCGACCGCAACTTTGGTGAGCGGCACCGAAAACGAGAACAGCAGCACCCCGAGAAAAGCCCAAAAAAGTCCACGTAGTTGGATCTGCCGCGCGGTCAACAACGCCATTGATTCACCAAGACCAATCGGCCGGTAACTCCTCGCCGTACCAGCGCTCGATCAATCTGCGCGAGATCGAAATCGCCGATGGCAACTTGAGCTCACCAGCTGCGCAGGCTGCGCGGAGCTCCTCGCGACTGTACCAATCTGCTTCGGCTATCTCGGTCTCATCCACCTTGATCGTGGTGTCCGAAGCCCAGGCGTGGTAGCCCAGCATCAACGAGGCCGGGAACGGCCACGGCTGGCTCCCGAGGTACTGAACCGCATCGAGGTGGTCATCAATTACAACGCCGGTTTCTTCGGTTAATTCACGGCGCACCGCAGCCTCTGCTGACTCGCCAGCCTCGACGAACCCGGCGAAGGTGGAAACCAAGCCGGGCGGCCAGTTGATGTGCCGCCCCAAGAGCGCACGATCTTGCCCATCGCGGACCAAAACAATAACGGCAGGCTCAGTGCGCGGGAAGTGATCTGCCTCATCGACAACACAATGCAATGACCAGCCAGCATTTCGGGGAGTGAGTTCACCACCACATTTCGCGCAGCACCGAGTTGCCGACCGCCAGTTGTCCAGTGCTACCGCTGTCACCAGCAACCCCGCATCTATGTCACTTAGTGCTCGGCCTACCTCACGCAGTGACTTCCAGTCGGCCCTAATCGGGGCAGCGGACCGATCTTGAAGATGGGCCGAAAAATAGGCGCGGTCAAGGGCGTCCACGCCAAGGAAACTGATGTCGGTACCCAGTGGCAGGTCGGTCGCCGAACTGAAAACCAACCGCACGCCACCCTCTGCTTCGGTGACTCCCGTTGCGCCTTCGGCAAGCCACAGCACCCGGGTTTCACCGTCACCTCGCCGCACTTCTTGCCAGTCGCTATCAGCGCGCCGATGGGCGGCTCGATCAATCGCGGTCCGTGAGAGCAGCAGATCATCAAGTAAAAGGGGGTCCGGCACGCCTTGAGCCTATTGGCCACGGGGCTGCGCACCGGTGTGGCCTGCGGAACAACGCGATCCGAGCATGACACCATCACATCTTGTGAACGTCTTCATTCGGCAGTTGACCGGCATCCGCTTCGTCGCCGCCGCGTGGGTGCTGCTCTATCACCTGCAGGGGCCCCTAAATACCCTCGGCGTACTTTCCATCCCGATCCTGCCGGAGGTGATGCGCGTTGGCCGCCTCGGCGTTGACCTCTTCTTCGCCCTCTCCGGCTTCATCCTCACCCACACCTACCTAACCCGCCTCGGGCCGCGGCTAGCCGGGCGCAAGACCATCGATTTTTGGTGGCTGCGGCTGGCCCGCGTGTACCCGGTGCATCTGGTGATGCTGGTGATCGCCGGTGTTGCGGTTTTCGCGCAAGCAAAAATTACCGGCACCGAACTCGACCGCGACTGGCTCAACCCGATCGACTTCGGCAAGAACCTGCTGCTGGTGCAGGAGTGGGGGCCGAGCCCGCAGCGTGGGTGGAACTTCGTCGCCTGGTCACTATCGATGGAGTGGCTCGCCTACCTGATCTTCCCCCTGCTGATTTTGCTCATTTGGGTTTTTTATCGACGGGTCAGCACCGCGGTCTTGGTAATCAGCTGGATTGTCGTACTTATTCCGATCATTATTTACGGGTTGAAGACCTCGGACGCCTACTACACCGACAACTGGGGATCGACCTACCGCATCCTGTGTGAGTTCACCGCCGGGGCCATCACCTATTTGATCGTGCGCCGCTTTATCCCCGATACCGCAGCTGACCCAGCGCCACGGGTCGAGAAACTCGCCAGCACCGCGTCCGTCGTTTTACCCCTACTCGTTATCGCCGGGGCCGTCTTCCTCGGTAACCTGCCGGCGGCGCAACCACCGGCGACCAATTTAACTGCGGACGCCGAAGCCCTGCCCCCGTATTTTCATCTACTCCTGGTGCCGCTGCTCATCGCGTGGATCGGCGCCTTAGCCCTGTCCCGGCGGGGGCTGGCCCGCACGCTGTCAACGCGCACCATGGTGCTCGGCGGGTTCATTTCCTATTCCTTATATATGACGCACCTGGTCTGGTTCGGGCTCTGGCGGGCCGGCATGAATGCGGTAGGCATCGACGGCGGCGTGCTGTATGCCATCGGCACCCTTGGCCTGGTGGCCGGTGCGCTGGCGATCGCCTGGTTGATGTGGCGCTTTGTCGAGGAGCCGGCCCGCGAGTGGATGCGCGCCCTAGCCGGTGCCCGTCGCACCCCGACCGAGGAAGCCGGGGAGCAAATTGCCGCGCAGGCCAAGGACGGTGATAGCGCCGAGCCCGTCATAGTGCCAGGAATAGACACCGGCCCCGGCACCGTGCGCTAGCTCAAGAAAAGTCCAGGCTCGCAAGTGGCTCGGGTCGGATGATTTCACCGGTCGCGACCATGACAAACCCAGCGTCAATATCGGCTACGGGCACGCCGCGCGCCTTAGACCAAGCCATTCGATACAGCGCCAGTTGATAGGGATTTATGGACGCCGCGGAGCCGGTCTTCCAGTCGATGACGTCATAGCGATCACCGGTCTTAAAGACCGCGTCGATCCGGCCCCGGACCACCCGCCCGCCCAGAATCAACGCGAACGGCTCCTCAATGGCAATCGGTTGGAGCTTGGCGTAGGCGGACTTCTCGAACACCCGCTTCAACTCCTCGAGCTGGGCATCACTGGTGATGTCGTGATCACCGGACCCGGGCAGGTCATCGGGGTCGAGCAGGGTCTGCTGACCAAACCGGCTCTCGAGCCAAAGATGGAAACTGGTACCGCGTCGAGCGGCGGGGGCCGGCTGCCGCGGCATTGGTCGCGCTAGTCGCTCGGCCGTGGCCGCTGGCGCTTGGAGCGCATCGATGAGCGCACTTGCTGAAAGGGAACTTGGTAGGCGCACGGTATGAACCCTCATCCTTCGACGCCTAGCCTCCGCAAGCAGGCTCTCGGCCTCAAGATCCCAGCGCGTGATTATTTCGGTCTCACCCACCGAAAGCCGTGGGTCAAGGTCCGGCGCCGCGAACAATTCGGGGGACGCCATCGCCGCACGCACCTGATCACCTACCAAGTGCACCTTTGCGGCGGCGGCGATGGGCGCGGGCCACGCGTACTCTCCGGTACCTGCATCCGGTGACGGATTCTTGGCATCGTCGCCAGGTTGCGGGTGCCAGCAGATTACTTCGCCCGCACCAGCGATACACGCGTCACGAATAATGGTCAGATACGGGTCGGGGCCGCGGAACTTGGTCTGGGTATCGCCCCACCAATGCCCGGTTACCGTTAGTGAGTATTCGGCGCGGGTAAGTGCCACATAGGCCAGGCGTTGATCATCTGCCACTTGGTAATCGCGCAAAATCTCCTGATAGGCCTTGTGGTCCTTATCGCGGGGGCTTTCGCCACGATTCGGGAACGAGCCAAGATCCTCGCTCACGTCGGCGCGCGCCCCCCACGGCACCACCGAGGCACTCGTGGGCCAGGCGCCCCGCCCGCCACCACCTGGAAATGCCCCCTTGGCCACCGACGGCACGAACACGTGCGGGTACTCCATGCCCTTGGCCTTGTGGATGGTAAGCAACTGCACCGCGTTCTCATGCCGGACGATGTCAACTGGGAGTTCGACATCGAAGCGCTCCGCATCGGCCAACCGGCTCAAGAAGGCCCCGAGGGTTTGGCCGCCGTCGAGATCGGTGAACTCCGCGGCGAGATCCAGAAAACTGGTTACCGCGTACTGCTGCTGCTCCGCGCTCGGCGCTATCGCAATCTCAATCGACAACCCGGTGGAATGCAAAATGCGGTTGATCAGATCGGTTATCGGCTCGCCAACATGGCGGCGCAATTGCGCGATCTCGGTGGCAAGTGCGGTAAATCTGGTCACGGCCAACGGTGAATAGGAGGTGAGATCACCGAGATCGGCGAGGGCATCTGAAAGTGAGATCGCCTCAACCGGGTCGCTGCCGGCGACCGCGTCATCTAGGGCCCCCGTGACATCGGCGCTGACCTGCCGGTGCCCACCACCCGCGAGCACCCCGGCCCGCCGGCCCAGCGCTGCAAGATCACGCACCCCGATGCGCCACCGCGGCCCCGAAAGAATGCGCACCAACGCCGGGTTCGCTATCGGGTTATGCAGCACCTCCAGTATGGCGCGCAGCTCGACCACCGCGGGTTGCCGCAACAACCCGGCCGCCCCATGCAGTTGGGTTGGCACCCCCTGCGCCCTTAAGGCGGTATCGAGTGTGGCGAGGTCGCGGCCGGTTGCGGCCAAAATTGCGATCTCGCCCCACTTGATTTCACCGCCGCGCGCACCACCTAACCGCACAATCTCTTGCACCAGCCATGCTTTTTCTTCGCCGGCGGTTTCAAATAGCGCGCACTGCACTTTGCCGGGCCCGCGTTCCGGCGAACCGGCCAACAATGGTTCGATACCCGGGTGTCGCTGCCGAAGCTGCGCCGAGATGTCATTGGCCACCGCCAAGATCGCCGGCCCCGATCTGCGATTGAACGCCAGCGGATACCTGACCGGTTCGGACTTGACGCCGTTACGAACCACCGGGAAGTGCTTTTTGAATGAGTCGATGTTGTCGACGCTGGCCCCGCGGAAGCCATAGATCGCCTGGCACGGATCACCGACCGCGGTCACCGGGTGGCCATTATCGAATAACTTCTCCAGCAGCATCCGCTGGGCCAGCGAGGTGTCCTGGTATTCATCGAGCAACACCACGTGGATGCGCGCCCGAAGTTTCTCGGCGATATCCGCAAACCTCGTAACCAACTCCAGTGCCAATCGGGTTTGATCGGCGAAGTCCTGGACATCGCGCGCGCGTTTCTCGGCGCGCCATTCGATGACTAATTCAGCCAGCGCCACCCGCAGCCGCGAGGTCGCGAGCATCTTCTTGCCGATCTCTTGCAAAGAGTCGTGCCCGAGAAGTTGCGCAATTGCCGTTTGATCATGGCCGATGAGCTCCTGTGGAGTGATTGCGAGGTCCGCAAGTTGATCGTCTAGGGCCAGGACCTCACCGGTTAAATCAACCGGTGACTTACCGAATGCAGCCAACGGCAACGAGGTGCGGCACACCACCCGATAGGCAAGTTGCTGCCGCGCCCCATCGGTAATCAAGGTGCTACTTGGCTCCCGGCCCAACCGCACCCCATGCTCATCGATGATGCGCTTGGCGAAGGCGTGATAGGTCAGCACCTGCGGATCACCGGTGCCTTCATCCTCGTCAACTGAATCGCTGTCAGCGTGGAGCAGGCCGGGATCGATTAGCCCGGCTGCTTCCAGGCGCGACAAGCTTGATCGCATCGACCCGAGTAACCCAGCCGCCGCCTTATTGGTAAACGTCAGGCCCAGCACCGCATCCGCGCGCACCCGCCCGGTGGCCACCAACCAGGCCACCCGCGCCGCCATCGAGGTGGTCTTGCCGGTACCGGCACCGGCCATCACCAAGGCCGGCTCCAGGGGCGCGCAGGCCACCGCCCACTGCTCAGCGCTTAGCTCGAACCCGAGTGCGCCATCGAGTTCGGACTTCGTCAGTTCGGTCACAAGACCACCTGCTCACCCTCAGACTGCGCTGGACAATTGCGCTTGTGCGCACAGAACCTGCAATGTGGGCCAAGTACCGCGGTGAACTCCTCGTTACGAAGTGTCTGCGCTGCCGCCCCGAGCTCAAGATCCACCCAGGTCGGGCGAGCCTGCTCCAATGGCTCTTGAAATTGCACCTTGGGATCGACCGCGCCCTTGGCGGCATTAACGCGAAGTTGTACGAGCGCTGCTCCCCCGACCTCATGCCCGGCGGCCCGAAGCAGGGATTGATAGACCCCCAGTTGGGCGTGCTCGGGCACTTTGCTGTCGGCCGGCGGGGTCTTCATATTCTTCAGGTCGATGGCCACCGACCGGCCTTTCCCATCTATTTCAATTCGGTCGAGGAAGCCGCGCAGGTGCACCCGCTCGGTACCACCGGCCGGGGTCGGCACCTCGACAAAAGCCTCTTCGAATTCTTCACTTGCAACCAGCCGACGATCAGCGCGCAGGTGGTACACCAAGAAACGCTGCAAGGCCTCGCGGGCCTGGGTGCGTTCGGCGGCCGACTGCCAGGCGGATTCAAACCTAAGATCGGGCCAGACCCGATCAACCAAGGCGTCCATGCTGTCGATCTCCGCCGGGACCTCATCCTTTGCGACATAGTCGGCGACCGCATGCACCACGCTGCCGAATTTCGTGGCCGCCGGGCGCGGGGTTTCGGCCCGGGCCTCGTGCTCGAAGAACCAACGCAGTGCGCAGCTATTGATGGATTCCAAGCCACTGCCCGACAAAGTGATCGGCACCCCATCCGCCCGTACCGGCTGGGCGCCTTCGGACTTTTCGCCTATTGCCCACCACGCACCCGGATTGGCCGCCGGCACCAGTGGCTCGCCATCGTCGTCGGTGGCGACAGCCAAGGCCGCGAGCTTCTTGGTTGCGGCCGCACGTAGTGCCGGTGACGCAGCATCATCCATTGCAACCTGACGCAGCCGCGCCACCAATCCATCAAGGGAGGCGGTAAACCGCGGGCGGCCCGATTTGACTTCGGTTGCCACTTTCAAATCAGCGACGAACCGGCTCGGCTGCAGGCCCGAATCGGTGCCCGAATCAATCGCGGTGACAACCACCCGTCGCCGGGCCCTGGTGCACGCTACATAAAAAAGCCGGCGTTCCTCGGCGAGTAACTCGGCCGGGCGCACGCCATCACCAACACCGGCCCGGGTCAGGCGGTCGGGCTCCAAAATCGAACCTCGGGTGCGCAGATCCGGCCACTGCCCTTCCTCGGCGCCAACAACCCAAACCGCCTCCCACTCCAGCCCCTTGGCCCGGTGCGCGGTCAAGATGCGCACCGCATCACCACGCACCGACCTATCGGCTATCGACTCCGCCGGCAATTGCTGGCTGGTTAATGAAATGAGGAAGTTACGAAGGCCTGCGAACCCTTGGTAGCGCACTTGGGTGCGCTCGGCGGTCTCGAAGAGGGCGATGACGGCGTCAAGATCATGATGGGCAGCGCGTGAACCGCCAAGTGCGGCACTTCGTAATCGCTCCGGCCAGCCATGCACCCGCCCCCCGGCAACTAGATCCGAACTGACCCGACCGGACCAGATAGCCCAGAGCACATCCTCCGGTGCGGCCCCGGCTCGAATTAGCTGGTGCGCGACACCGAGTAGGGCGCGCATTCGCTCTACGGCCAAGCGGGCCGGGTCGGTTGCAGGAAGTGCAACCGGTAATTGCAGATCACCTCGTAAGGTGTCGCGGATAAGTTGCTCCGAAAATGCAGGTGGAGCCTGCGGATCGGCCAACCGCGCGGCCGCGCGTAAGGCACGACCAAGGCGGCGGAGTTCGGCGGAGTCAAGGCCACCAAGGGGGCCGGTTAGCAGATCGGCCGCCTGCTCACCTGTTACGCGGGCCGGGTCGACCGCCATTTCGGCGGCCTGCAGCAGCACCGCCACCGCCGGCTCGGCGCGCAGTGGGATTTCATCGGCGGCGATTGTCGTTGGCACCCCAGCTTGCATTAGGGCCCGCTGCACGAGCGGGATCTGCCGTGCCGAGCGCACCAGCACCGCAAGATCATCCCAAGCCAGACCATCATCTAGGTGGGTGCGCCTAATCTGATCGGCGATGTGGGCGGCCCGAGATGACTCACCATCAAAGAGCTGAACCTCAATGGTGTCGGCTGCCTCCGGCGCGCTGCCAACACAGACCGGATTTCGGTGCGCGTGCACCTGCTCTTTGGTGAAGGAGCCAATCGGTCGGGCACCTAGGATCGCGGTTGCCGCTGCCCGAATATTCGGCCCGAACCGTCGCGTGCGCTGCAGGATTACCGTTGGCGCCGGCTCCCCGGCACTGGTGGGAAATTGCTGCGGGAAATTCAAGATCCCGTGCACGTCGGCGCCGCGAAAACCGTAGATCGCCTGATCTGGGTCGCCGACGACAACCAAACTGGTGCGCGGGCCAACCAGGGCCTTGAGTAATTCGACCTGCAGTTGATCGGTGTCCTGATATTCATCTACGTAGATCGCGCGGTAGGTGCGGTGCAACTTGGCCGCGACATCTGGGGTGCGGGCTGCAATGACAGCGCGGTGCAGAAGTTCGATGTAGTCGCAAACATTCTCGAGCACCATTACCGCGTTCTCTTGCTCGGCGAGTGCGCCAATCGCCGCCCAAGCTGGGCGCCCAGACTTGGCGCCGATCCGCTCAAGTTGCCCGGGGTCAAGGCCGAGTTCACGGGCCCGGGCCAGTACCGACCTGATCTCATTTGCCAGACCTAAAGTTGGGACCGCCCCGACCAGCTCTTCGGGCCAATCAATAGTGCCGTCTTCGAGCGCCCCGACCAAGAGATCACGGATCCGGACATCTTCTTCGGCGCCGGAGAGTAGTCGGGGTGGATCGCGCACCTCGCCAACCTGCGCGGTCTGCTGCATCAGCCCGTAGGCGAAGGAATGAAAAGTTGCCACCACCGGGATCACCCCACCCCCGAGGCGTTGCACCACTTTGTCGCGGAGCTCACCGGCGGCCCGGCGCCCAAAAGTGAGTGCGAGGACGGCGGTCGGGTCTAATGGGTCGATCAGGTCAGTGATGCGGGCGGTGATCGCCTCGACGATGGTGGTGGTTTTGCCGGTGCCTGGCCCGGCTAGAACAAGTAGCGGGCCGGTGCGATGGTCGACCACCTGCTGCTGCTGGGGGTCCAAGATCGCCGGGGCAATTGGTGCAATGGGGGTGGTATCCAGTACCCAAGACCGGGACCTCGATTGCCTCATAAGGCCATGCCTACCACCTAAGTCTGACGCTCCTCTGAGACTATCTACCGGTGACCGCGACCCCCGAAGGCCAGCCTATGGGTGCCGGCGGGGTCCAGATCAACGATGAGGTAATCGCCCGGCGGGTGCGCCGGCCCCTTGACCTCGCGCGCTTCTTGCTCGCCCTCGCCATCACCGGTGCGATTATCGGGATCGGCTGGTTCGCCACCAGCACGACCGCCGGCCTTGAAGTCGATGTCACCAGCGGGGTTCAATCACTGCCCGCCGCGGTGATCTTGGCCCTTAATGTCATCGGCGGCATCGGCACCTTGGGCCTGCCGATTGCCGTCGGGGTGACTTTGGTCGTGCGCCGTCGCGCGCGCCAGCTTTTTGACGCGGTGATCGCCCTGCTGGCAACCGTGGTCTTACTGACGATTGCTTCTTCGGTGGTAGCAACAATTGGGAGCCCGCGCTTACTAGTAGCGCTCGCGGGGTCTACCAGCCCAGATAGCGCCTCAACCGCGCCCATCCTCGCCGGCCTTATCGCCTTCATCACGGTGGCGCGATTGCTGGCGATGCGGCCGTGGAATGTACTCAGTTTCATTGTCATCGGCTCGGTAATCATCGTCACTGTCCTCAGCGCCGGGATCGCCCTCGCCGGAGTCGGCGTGAGCATTGCCCTCGGCTGGGCGATCGGCCTGCTCACCCGATACGCCCTCGGCACCCCAACCACCAGGCCGACCGGGCAGCAGGTCGCCGAAGCCTTGGCCCGCGGCGGCTACCCGCTTATTTCACTAGACGCCGAAACCACCACCGCCCGCGGTCGCCGGTACCGCGCTGTCACTAGATCCGGCGCCAAACTGCGCATTAATGTGCTCGACCGTGACTTAGAAGGCGCGGGTTTGGTCTCGGCCTTTTGGACGGCGCTGCGCTTACGGGATGAACCGGGCACCGGGGCATTTAATATGCGCCGCACCTTGGACAACTCCGCGTTGATCGCATTTGCTGCGCAGGCAGCCGGGGTGCCGACCCCGCGCCTGCTCCTGGCCACCGAGATCGGCCCGGACTCAAGCCTGCTCGCCTACGATTTCATCGACGGTGAACTATTCGCGAATATAAATGAGTCAAGTACCGGCGGCGCCCTGAGCGACACCGACCTGCAAGGTGCCTGGCGAGCCGTGCGCACCTTGCATGAACACCAAAGCAGCCATCGCGCGCTCTCCGCCGATCACCTACTGCGTGCCACCGACGGCAGTATTTGGATCGTTGGCCACGGCGGTGGCTCGATCGCCGCAAGTGACGTGGCCCAACGCATCGACCTGGCGGAGTTGCTGTGCACGCTCTCGCTGCTCACCAGTGTCGAACGAGCGGTCGAGGCCGGGCGGTTAATCCTTGGTCTCGACGGCCTAACCCGCGCCCTGCCCGCCCTGCAACCGGTCGCGCTTTCGGGGATGACCCGCAAAGCGGTCCGCAAGAATCGGCAAATTCTTGTTCTACTAAGAGACACCCTGCTCGGCCTGCGCGAAGGCGGCGAGATCGAGCAGATCAGGCTTGAGCGAGTACGACCCCGCACGCTGCTGATGATCATCGTCGGCTCAATCGCCGGCTATCTCCTGCTTTCGCAATTGGCCCAGGTGGATCTTGTCCACCTATTCAGCACCGCGAACTGGAACTGGGTCCTCCTCTCCTTGATCTTGAGCCTTGTCACTTTTGTGGCGGCGGTCTGGTCACTCACCGGATTCGTGCCCGAACGCATTGCAATCCATCGCACCTTCCTTGCCCAACTCGCCGGCGCGTTTGCCACACTGGTTTCACCACCAACACTTGGCTCGGTAGCGATCAATATGCGCTTCCTGCAAAAAGCCGGGCTGCATCCCGCCCTAGCCGCCGCCAGTGTTGGCGTCTCCCAGGTCATGGCATTTTTCTCACATATCCTGCTGCTTTTCATATTTGGTATCGCCGCCGGAACGCAATCCGACCTAACTTTCAATCCCCCACGAATTGTCGTGATCGCCGTCATCGCGGTGGCAGCTTGCGCCATCGCACTACTTGCCGTGCCCGCGGTCCGAAAGCTGATCACCACCAGGGTCGGGCCCATCCTTAAAGAGGTCGGCCCGCGCCTTGTCACCGTTGCCCAGCGCCCCGGCAAGCTAATCGAAGGCGTCGGCGGGATCTTGCTGCTCAATCTCGCATTCATCGGTGTGCTCTATGCGAGCGTCAATGCCTTCGGCGGCCAGCTCGGCATTGCCCTGGTCGCAGTTGTCTATCTCGCTGGGGCCACCATCGGCCAGGCCGCCCCGACCCCCGGTGGCCTCGGCGCGGTCGAAGCCGCCCTCGCCGCTGGCCTCACCGCCGCTGGGCTCGATGGTGGCGTCGCCGTGTCGGCCGTGCTGCTCTTTCGGCTCGTGACATTTTGGCTGCCGACCGTGCCCGGCTACTTCGCGTTCAACTGGCTCACGAAAAAAGGTGCCCTCTAGCCCCACCTACGCCATGATGTACCCATGAGCGAATCAAGTGAATCAACTGTCACGATCACTGTGCTAGCCGATGGCCCCCTTGAAGTGGCCGGCGCCACCACCATCAAGGCCGCCGACGGCAGCACCCTTAAGACCGGCGACAAGGCCTACCTATGCCGCTGCGGTCATTCGGCCAATAAGCCGTTCTGCGATGGCAGCCATAAGCGTGAAGGGTTCAGTGACCCCGGGCTAGGCAAGCAGGACTAGCTAAACTCCTGCCGGAATCACGCATCGTTTTCGAGCCCGCGCCCAACCATGGTGTTGAGTGACCGGCTGGCGCCCTACGCCACTCCACGAGCGATCCGATCGATCTCTAGGACGATCTGTGTAAGAGCCCGAAGCCTGGAGGCCTGAGCATTTAAGGGAACTGGCCCCAGGCTGCTTAGGAGAAGATCACCTAAAACCAACAGCGACTGCAGTCATGGCTGCAAGGGCCACCGATCCCTTGGATTTGCACTTGCTGGGATCCATTGACCGGGGGCTTGCCTTAACACCCACGACATGGTCATACGTAGTTGCCAATTTAGTTCGTGTCAAAGGGAAAATCTTTGGTGATTGCCAAGGTGCTGCACTGCCCCCTACTTTCGCCTCAAAAAGGGGGGCACGGGGCGAAGTCAGTCGGGGGGTGGACACCTGGAATTGCTGGGGGTTTCCCCATTGCCTTTTGGCGGCTTCGGTGTTCCAATTGTCAGTGGCTCATCCTCGGGCCACTAACCTTATGGAAAGGTCCTT
>BJGE01000057.1 GCA_014190275.1 Actinomycetes bacterium
TTCGGCGACATCGGCGAGGGTGAGGAAACGTGTTGCCATGTGGGTATGTTGTCAAATTTTCGGGCGCACCCAAATCCTTTCAGGTCCGCCTGTGGATAACTTTTCGCAGTTTTTCGTATTCCGGGTGAAACTAGTGCGACATTTCTTCGATACCGGGGGAGCACATGACACTGCTAACGAAGCAACACCTAGGTCAACTTGCCACCCAAGTGCCGGTGAAAAGAATGCGGGTGTTGCGCTGGCGCGATCTGCGCCTGTGGGCGGGTCTGGTGATCATTGTGCTCGCGATGTTCGCCGGAGCCTTCCTTTTGTCACGCGGGGAGGAAACAACAACCGTCTGGCGGGCCAGCAGTGATCTATCAGTCGGCTCAATTCCGGTAGCGACTCCCGTGACGGTGTCACTTGGTGCCGCCCAAGATCAGTACCTGCTGGCTAGTGAGCCGTTGTCCGGGCAGCTGCGTTGGCCGGTCGCGGCTGGCGATCTGATTCCGCGGGGTGCACTTGGCTTCTCGCCAATTCTTGATGCCCGATTGGTGACACTGCCGGTCGACCCCTTGCACGCGCCGGTGCATCTGGCGACCGGTGATGTTGTCGATATCTGGTCGACGCCCGCTGATGTCGCCGGCGGTGATACCGCCCAACCGGTGCTGGTGCTGTCGGGTGTGACTATCGCCGAGGTGGCCGCCGATGCTGTCGGTATTGGCGGTGAGATCGCGGTCGTCGTGGAAGTCCCCCAGGCGGCCGCTGATCAATTAGTGGCAGCCGCCCGCTTCGGGTTAATTGACCTAGTGGCGGTACCGATAGCCAGCCAGCAGGTGTCATGACGACCATAATTCTCGCCGCCACCGGATTCGATGGCGAAGCAGCGCTGGTGACGAGTGCGCCGGGGGCGGGCATCACCGTGGCCCGCAGGTCACTTGACGCGGTGGATCTCCTCGCGGCTGCCGTGGCCGACCCGTCGATGCCGATTGTCTTAACCGGCGAGGTGCCGCGTATCAGCCCGGACATCATGGCCCGGCTGCTTGCCGGCAAGCGCACGGTGATCGGGCTGGCAGCTGATGATGCCGCCGCGCAGCTACTCAGGATCCTTGGCGTCACGCGGATAACCAAAATTCATCCGACCGCGGAGTCCACGATGCGAGCGGTAGCGAGTGAAATCCTGCATGGAGTGACCGGCGTCTGGGATACCGGTAGTTGGCGGCCAAAAGATATGCAGATGGTGCCCCAGGCGGCGCAACTTGGTGGGCAACTGGTAGCAGTATGGGGGCCGGCCGGTGCCCCAGGGCGCACCGGAATCGCAATTGCACTTGCTGACGCCTTCGCTCGGCAGGGTGTGTCCACCTGCCTGGTTGATGGGGATACATACGCGCCGGCGGTCTGTTTCAACCTGGGCATTCTTAACGACACCAGCGGCATCGTGGTGGCCTGCCGCAATGCCGATAACGGCACGCTTACCTCGCGATCACTGCAGTTGAGCGCCAGTGTGCTGCGCGGCCAACTGCATGTGCTCGGCGGTATTCCACGTGTTGATCGCTGGCCCGATTTAAGACACAGTGCCCTGACCTCAGTCTGGACGACAGCACGTGCCGCCTTCACCAGAACGGTAATCGACGTTGGTCCCTGCATCGAGGACGAAGGCGGGGTGGTGCAACACGGCGGTGGCACGTTGTTATCCTCGCGCCGAAACGCCGCCGCTGTCACCGCATTAACCGCGGCCGATGTGGTGGTTGCGGTCACCCGTGATGATCCGCTGGCGATCAGCCGATTAGTAACCGGGTTACCGGCTGTGACAGGATTGGGGGTAAGTACGCCGATTATTGTCGCCCTAATCCAATCAGGGGATCGGCGCAGTGGTCCAGCTCTCGATGCGTTGCGCAGCAGCGGCATCAACCTGCAGGTGGTGCCGATCCCATTCGACGCCGGCGGCTATCGAAGGGCCCTCGCACAAGGGGCGTTACTGGCCGAGGTCGCACCGCGTTCGCCCGCGCTCAAAGGTATTGCCGCACTGAGTAAAGTAATTGCTACGGAGATGGCAACACGATGACGCGATCGCCAACTTTGGCCCACTTGTAAATTGCGGCCGCCGCTTCTTCGGAGAGTCGAACGCAGCCGCCCGCGGCAATCGCTAGGCCCAGTTGCTTAACCGAGTGCATCGCGGTGCCGTCGTAATAGCGCGGTATGGCGTGCAGGCCGATCGGTGACTTGGTGTCAGGCCCGTAGGTGAAACGCATCATGTGATTGAAAGTGACTTTTGAGTTTGGGTTATACGCGACTTTGGACTTGGAGAAAATTCGATAGGTGCCCATGACTGGGCGGTCAAACCGGCCGACGACCGGGTACCGGCCGATAACTTGATTCTGCTCACCCATCACCCACACGGTCATCAGAGCCTTGTCGTACACGATGCGCCGGCCGTGGCGGGTATCGCGCGGGAACTCGGGAACATTGCGCGCTTTATGGGTTCTACTCGCCGGCTTGGGCGCTCGGACTTTCGCCGGGGTGGGGGTGGTGGGCGGGGGGGTGGCCGGGGTGGGGGGCGGGGTGGGGGTGGGGGGGGGGGGGGGGGGGGGGGCGCGCATGGAACCGGGCTGCAGGTTGGCGGCGTTGTTGACCGGTGCGGCCGATGAAACGGCGATGCCGGTGGCGAATACCAAGGCCACCGCGACCAGTGCGGACACCGAGGTGACTAATGGCCGACGGACAAATGCCAAAGGGGTGACCGGGCTACCACTCTTGCTGAAATACCACATTAGCGCCAGCGTACCTGTTGGATAGGACCAGATCCCTGACGTGACCGGTTTTCCCGAAGGATAGAAGGTGACGGGGCAGTTGCTGGGGCCTTCGGGCACCACTAGGTGCCGAATCCGTGCGACTATGGGCGGATGTCAGAGCGCCTAACTGCCATGGATGCCTCATTTTGGTTCATGGAGTCAGCGGCTACCCCGATGCACGTGGGCAATATCGGAATATTTGAGGGGCCGGTGGGCGGTTTCGAGCTGCCGAAACTCCAAGCCCTGATCGCGGAGCGGATCGCCTTTGTGCCGAGGTACCGGCAGCGGATCAGAGAGGTTCCGTTGCAGCTCGGCCGGCCAATCTGGGTCGATGATGATGACTTCGACCTACAGCACCAGGTGCGGGGCCTAACCCTGGCCAAGCCTGGGTCGCGGCAGCAACTTGATGAGTTGGTGGGCCGGCTTATGAGCCGACCACTTGACCGCTCGCGGCCGCTTTGGGAGATGTCACTTATTTCAGGTCTGGCAGGTGGCTGCTTCGCAATCGTGACCAAGACCCACCAGGTGATGATCGACGGGCTGATGGGTATTGATATTTCGCAGGTGATCTTGGATGACGATGCCGCGGTAGCTACCCCCCGCTCGGTTGGCTCCTGGCAACCAGCTCCGGAGCCCTCGGGTTTTGAACTCATGACTTCCGCAATCAGTGAGTCACTAGCCCATCCCGGGATCGCATTTGATGTTGCGCTAACTGCGGCCAAGAGCGCAGCGACAATCGCATCGAATTTGGGGCGCAAGTCATTTAGTTTCGGAACCGCTGCGATTTCCTTCGCCCGGGTTGCCGCTGAACCAGCGATGAATGTCACGGCCTTGAATCCGCCAATAGGTGCTGATCGGCGGTTGGCGACCGGAGATTTAGATTTGGCGGCATTTAAGCAAGTACGTCGGGGGCTTGGCGGCTCGGTTAACGACATCGTGCTCGCGGTTATAGCTGGTGCATTGCGCACTTGGCTGATGGGTCGCGGGGTTCCGATAAGCGCGCGTTCGCAATTGCGCGTAGTGGTGCCGATTAGCACCGAGAGCAAGGCGAACGCAGCAAACTCGATCGGGCCGGTTTCGGCGTTCTTGGTGGATCTACCTTTAGGTGAGCCAGACCCGATCGTGCGCCTGAGGCAGATCAGTTATCAACTAGCCCAGTATCAAGATGTTTCGCAGCTACTTGGCGCTGAAGCCATGATAAATATGGCAAGTTACGGGCCACCTACCTTGCATGCGCTAGGGGTGCGGCTGGCTTCGAATCTGTCAAGCCGCCTCTACAACGTCGCGGTGGTAAATGTGCCCGGACCACAGCGCCCGATGTACGTCGCTGATGCCCGGCTCATTGGCTCCTACCCGTTGATGCCCCTTCCACAAAATCAAGCCCTAAGTATTTCGCTGATGTCCTATGACGGAAACCTATGTTTTGGTATCAATGCCGATCGGGTTGCTGTTACCGAGGTCGAAAGTTTGATGGGTTGCCTGCGCGAATCCTTGGCGGAGCTGGAGCAGGCGGCTACTGTTCGAGGTGACCGATATTTGCGGGTAGTGGACAAAGGGGAGGTGGCAAAGTGAGCGCGGTGAGTTCATCATCTGCACCGCTCAAAATGCCACGCCGCGGGATCGTCCTTGGTGGCGGTGGCGTCTTGGGCGGCACTTGGGCCATTGGCGCCCTATGCGCTTTGGAGCAGACCCATGGATTTGCCGCTACGGCCGCCGATGTCATCGTCGGGACTTCGGCCGGCTCGGTGCTCGGCGCTCTACTGGGCTGCGGGGTAAGTCCGGAGCAGTTACGCGAACACAACAACGAGGAAGTCGTCTCCGGGGGCCCGCTGGCCGGCTATCACTGGGATCCTCTGGAGGCCACCGGAGGCCCGCGCCCGGCGCTGCCTCGGCTCCCGGCCCCGGGGTCATTGCGGTTGATCGGGTCCAGCCTGCGGCACCTGGGCCAACTTCCTACCACCGCGGTGCTCTCGGCCTTCCTGCCCGAGGGCCGTAAATCCTTGGACAAGGTCGGTCACCTAGTGGACGCTGTCACCCCCAAGGCCGGTTGGGCGCCGCGGTCTGGAATTTGGGTGGTCGCGATGGACTATGAAACCGGCAAGAGGGTGGTATTTGGTCGATCCGGGGCACCGGTTGCCCAATTACCAGCGGCGGTGATGGCTTCGTGCGCGATCCCCGGGTGGTTTACGCCGGTGGTAATAGGCGGCCGTACCTATGTCGACGGTGGGGCGGCTTCGGCCACCTCGGTTGATGTAATTGCGCACGCCGGCCTCGACGAGGTCTACGTAATCGCGCCGATGGTGTCATTTGCCAGTGACCACCCCAAGACCATCGGGGCCCAGTTAGAGCGACGCTGGCGCGAGCAAGTGACCCGCAACTGTGTTGCCGAGGCCAATTTGGTGCGCAAAACCGGTGCGAAGGTCACCATCTTGGGCCCCGGGCCGATGGACCTCGAAGCCATCGGGGCCAACTTGATGGATGCCAGCAGGCGCGCCAAGGTACTCGAAACCTCCATGCGCACCAGCGCTGCTGCCTGGCACGCCGCCGCATTGCTGGCGCAAGCCGGTTAGCGGCTAAGCCAGTCGCGACCGAGTTCCTCGTCCTTTTGCAGATAGCGCACCAGTTGCTCCTGCGCCATTTTCTCAAGTTTTCCGCCGACGAATGGCACGGTGGCCTTGATGGTGGCGGTGATCTGGGAGGTGGTTTGTGACCCGGTGCTGGTCAAAGTGATGACCCCCGTCGCACCGAGCGGTCCGGAAAATGAAACCTCGAATGGCGCGGCGCAGGTGTCACCGGCGACCGGTGCCCAAGTTTGGCACTCGGTCACTTCCAGATTCGGCCCCACCAGGGCGGATGCAAATGCGGGTAGATCAGCAGGGAGCACCCGTTTGGTGGTCACCACGGTGGCCCCACCGGGGGCCGAGGTTACCGTCACTTCACAAGAAATCGCCCCGGTTTGTTTAGCACGATTTCGGGCGTATTCCGGGTCGGTGAGCATGGCGCGCACCTGATCTAAGGATCCAGGGAAAGTCTGGTGAACATCCAAGGTCAAGGTCATGTGCCGGGCCTCCTTCGGCTAGCGTAGTGACGTGACTGAAGTAGTAGATGCCGGTCTTAGCACTGCTATTGAGAGCATCGTCGACCCACAGCTGCGCATCCTATGTATGAGGTTCTTTAGGTTCGTCGCCCGCGCTGACGTAGCCGCTTACTCAACCCAATCCTTGATCGCTCAGGTGGAGCAGATGCGGGATTTCGCGCAGGAGCGGCCGACCGGAACACCACTTGTTGAGGTACTAGACGAGCCGGATGCACCGTTCACCGTTGCGATGGTTGTCACCGATGACATGCCGTTCCTGGTGGATTCCGTTTCAGGTGAATTAAGCCTTGAGGGCAGAACGGTGCGGTTGATAATTCACCCGCAGTTGGTGGTGCGTCGTGATAACTCCGGGCGGTTGCTCGAAATCCTAGACCTAGATGTTGACGCGGACCGGCCCACCGGCGCCATCGCCGAGTCATGGATGCGCATCGACATCGAGCGTGATTACCGGCAATCAGATTCAGGGTCCGCGGTTGGTCGGTTGATTCAGATCCTTGACGATGTGCGTGCGGCAAATGTCGACTGGTTGCCGATGCGGGCCAAAGCCGAGGAGATCGCGGCCGCACTTGAGGCTAATCCGCCGGTCACGTTACCGATCGAAGAGGTCAAGGAGGGTGCTGAGCTGCTGCGCTGGCTGGCCCAGGAAAACCTGACATTCCTCGGCTACCGTGAGTACGCCCTCACCGGCATCGATGGGCAAGACGCGCTGGTGCCCGTACCCGGCACCGGGCTTGGCATCTTGCGCCGAGAGCCAACTACCGGGATCGACTCCACCGGTGCCGTAGTGCTACCGCCTGCCGTGCGGGAAAAGGCCCGTGAGAACCGATTGCTCGTGCTGACGAAAACCAACTCCCGGTCAACGGTGCATCGCAATGCCTACTTGGATTATTTCGGGGTGAAAGTCTTTGATGCAGCGGGTCGGGTCATCGGTGAGAAACGCTTCCTCGGGTTACTTACCTCAGCGGCTTTGACCGTGAGCATCGTCGATGTGCCAGTGCTTCGAGTGCGTTACCAGCGGGTGATGGACGATCTTCAACTCGTCGCCGGCTCGCACCGTGCCAAGGACCTCCTTGCGTTCTTGGAGACTTACCCACGTGAGGAATTCTTTCAAACCCACGCCGGCGACCTGGTTGAGTTGTCGGCCTCGGTCATGCAATTGCAGGAGCGCCGGCAAACCAGGCTATTCGTCCGGGTCGATGACTACCAAAGGTTCGTGTCCTGCCTGATTTACCTGCCCCGCGATAGGTATACGACCGCCGTACGGCTGCGTATCGAACGCCTCCTTGTCGACGCATTGGACGGCGTTAGTGTTGATTACACAGCGCGGGTCAGCGAGTCCGTGCTCGCCCGCTTGCATTATGTGGTTCGCTTTGCCCCCGGTGCCAAGCCTAACCGGATAGATGTTGCCGCCCTCGAATTGCAGTTGGCCGCGGCGGCCCGCAGTTGGGAGGATGACTTCACGACGGCGATTGTCGATGCAATGGGGGAGACGAAAGCGGCCCCGCTGCTCCACCAATTTGGGGAAGCGTTCCCGGAGGCCTATAAAGAGCAGTTCACGGGTGCGGCCGCGGTCAGCGATGTGCTGATCCTTCGAGAACTACCAGCGGGGGAGTTGTCGCTTCGTCTCTACCGCCCGGCCGATGCTGATGACCGCACGATGCGATTCACGGTAACACGAGTAGGCGGCGCAATGTCACTCTCGCGGATTCTGCCTACCTTGCAGCAAATGGGGGTCGAGGTTATCGATGAGCATCCCTATGAGATCAAGCCAATAAGACAGGAGTCCGCGTGGATTCTTGACTTCGGGTTACTACTGCCGGCTGAAAGCGTGCAAAATCGCGAGGATCTAGCCGATCGATTCGCCGAGGCATTTCGCGCCGCGTGGCAAGGGGAGTGCGAAAGCGATGCGTTAAACGCCCTGGTGGTTTGTGCGGGCCTGCGGTGGGATCAGGTCGTAATAATTCGTGTTTACGCCCGGTATCTGCGTCAGATCGGCTCGGCCTTCGGGCAAGATTACATCCAGCAAACGATGCTCTCGAACGCGCAGATCACTTCGCTTTTGGTGCAATTGTTCGAGGTGCAGTTTGTGCCCGGTGAAATGCAAGCGGCGGAGCGCGAAGCCAAGGCCGGTGCTAGCGCCGCGCAGATTGAGGCGGCACTCATCGAAGTCCGCAGTCTGGACGAAGACCGAATACTTCGAAGTTTCCTCTCACTTATCCGCGCGACTTTGCGCACCAATGCTTATCTAGCGAACAAGTTGGTGCGTCGGGCCTTCGCGGTCAAGCTCGATCCCAAACTGATACCGGATCTGCCCTTACCAAAGCCGATGTTCGAGATCTGGGTCTATTCGCCACGGGTTGAGGGCGTCCACCTGCGCTTTGGCCGGGTGGCGCGCGGGGGCGTGCGGTGGAGTGATCGGCGCGAGGATTTCCGCACCGAGGTGCTGGGGTTGGTCAAGGCCCAAGAGGTAAAGAACGCGGTCATCGTGCCGGTCGGGGCCAAGGGCGGTTTTTATCCGGCTCACCTCCCGGACCCAGCGTCCGATCGCGAGGGCTGGCTCACCGAGGGCAAGGCCGCCTATCGGGAGTTCATCTCGGCGCTGCTCGATATCACCGACAATTTAGTTGCAGGAGTCGTCGTGCCACCCACGGATGTACTGCGCCGCGATGGCGATGACACCTACCTGGTGGTGGCCGCCGACAAGGGCACGGCGACTTTCTCGGACCTAGCGAACCAGATCGCGGGCGAGTACGGGTTCTGGTTGGGTGATGCGTTCGCCTCGGGTGGATCACAGGGCTATGACCACAAGGCGATGGGGATCACCGCACGCGGTGCCTGGGAGTCGGTTAAGCGGCACTTCCGGGAGTTCGGCCTGAACACCCAGACGGAGGATTTCACCGTGGTGGGTATCGGCGACATGGGCGGTGATGTCTTCGGCAACGCCATGTTGCTAAGTGATCACATCAAACTCGTGGCCGCATTCGACCACCGCGATATCTTCATCGACCCAAGCCCGACAACGGCCAAGGCATACGCCGAGCGGAAGCGGTTATTCCAGCTACCGCGCTCGAGTTGGGCCGACTACAACGCAAAGTGGATCTCTGCCGGTGGTGGTGTTTATTCGCGCGCGGAGAAGTCAATTCACCTCTCGGCCAAGGCTTGCGCCACCCTTGGTATCGAGTGCGAAGAAGGCGGTCCCAATGATGGGATCTCGCTCACACCAAATGACGTGGTGCGCGCGATCTTGGCGGCCCCCGTCGATCTGCTCTGGAACGGTGGGATCGGCACCTATGTGAAAGCCCAGACCGAGACCAATGCTGAGGTTGGCGACAAGGCCAATGACCCGGTGCGGTTAAACGGTAATGACCTGCGCTGCCGGGTGGTTGGTGAAGGCGGTAACTTGGGATTAACCCAATTGGGCCGGGTTGAAGCGGCGCGGTCGGGTATCCGGCTCAACACGGATGCCATTGATAACTCGGCGGGAGTTGATACCTCCGACCATGAGGTGAACATCAAGATCTTGCTTGACGAGTTCGTGCGAGCCGGTGAGCTAAGTGTTGACGAGCGCAACGGGCTGCTGACCGAAATGACCGATGATGTCGCGCTGCATGTGCTCGCCGATAACTACGGCCAGAATGTGACTTTGGGCAATGCGCGTGCGGGCGCCGCGGCGTTGATCAGTGTGCACCTGCGCATGATCGAGGATCTCGAGCGCCGGGGGCTACTCAATCGGGCCCTTGAGTTCTTGCCCGACGACCAAGAGTTTCAAACTAGGCAACAGGCCGGTGCGGGGTTGACCTCACCGGAGCTGGCGGTGCTGCTTGCCTACGCCAAGATCTCGCTGACCGCTGATCTGACCAACGCCGGCCTAGGCGATGACCCGTGGTTTGAGATCGCGGTGCGTCGTTACTTCCCGGCATTGCTCGCCGAAAAGTTCGGTAAGCAACTTGCCACCCACCCGCTCCGGGCGCAGATCATTAGCACGGTCACTTGCAACCGAATCATCAACCTCGGTGGCATCACCTTGGTTTTTCGGGCCATGGAGGAGACGGGTGCCACGGCGCTTGACGTAGTGCGCGCCGCATCGGCTGCCATCGAGATATTTGGAATTGCCCAGATGATGGATGCCATTGACGCGCAGGACAATCTCATCCCGACAACGACCCAAACCCAACTTCACTTGGAAGTTCGTCGACTACTTGATCGGGCCATCCGCTGGTTCCTCCAAACCCGTGGCAGTTCCATCGACGTTGCCGAACAGATCGCTAGGTTCGCTCCCATCGTGCGCGATTACGCGAGCAAGGTGCCCGAGTCACTTCGGGGCAGCGAAGCCGATCGCTGGTCGGCATTGAGTAGGCGTTTCCTGGCCGCGGGTGCGCCCGCGGATCTCGCCTACACCGCGGCCGGGGTAATCGACACCTTCTCGCTCCTTGATATTCGCGAGATTGCGGGCCGCACCGGTGAAGATGTGGCCAGCGTGCTACCCCTTTATTTCACCATCTCCGAGCGTTATGACGTTGACCAGCTACTACTGCGCATCACCGCCCTGCCGCGCGGTGACCGCTGGACGGCCCTTGCCCGCCAAGCCCTGCGCAGTGACCTCTACGGGGTCATCTCAGCTCTTACCGCCCGGGTGAGTAGGTCAACGAGCCCGGAGTTGGAGCCACTTGCGCGGATCCAAGTTTGGGAGGCTGCCCATCAAGCAGGCCTGGGTCGAGCCCGCGCCACCTTGGAAGAGATATCCGGTCAGGGTGACTCCGATCTAGCAACCTTGTCGGTCGCCCTTCGGGTGCTGCGCAACTTGGTGGCTCAAGGTGGTACTTCGAATGCTGATAGGTCTGCGGACTCCTAGCCCGAAAGGGTCTGACCCACCGACTCGGTAGCTGCTGTTACTCGCCGCCTTCGAAACAGCTCCAATGTTGGGCGCATGCTCCACCGGTCTGCGGGGTGACTGTGGTTTCACCGAGTCCAGTGGCACTTGGCCGCACCCAGCGGGTGGTTAAAAGTAGGCGGTCCATTGGCGCGGGGCTGGATGGCGAGGAAATCTCATTACTTGGCATCTGGCCCTCCTTGTCATGTCATGCATAGGCCCCGGATTGGCGCCTAGAAAAGGCCTAAGCGCTCCGCCAAATAGTTTAGGTATTTCGGGCAAAATTTGATGGATAAATGAAGGTTTCGATGTGAATTGCCTGAGATTCGCAGTTACCAGCACGGCCCAATGGCCAGTTAGCGCAATTGGTTAGGGTGCTTTTCATGCAGCTGCCCCCACTCGTAGAACCCGCGGCCGGGTTAACCGTTGACGAAGTTCGGCGCTATAGCCGCCACTTGATCATCCCCGACGTGGGCATGGCTGGGCAAAAGCGCCTGAAGAACGCGAAGGTGCTTTGCGTTGGCGCCGGTGGCCTAGGCAGCCCGGCCCTGCTCTACCTGGCGGCCGCCGGGGTCGGCACCCTTGGCATCGTTGAGTTCGATGTGGTTGATGAGTCGAACTTGCAGCGCCAGATCATCCATAGCCAAAAGGACATCGGGCGACCCAAGGCCGAGAGCGCGCGCGATCGGGTGCTCGAGACGAATCCGTATGTAAATGTGCAAATGCACCGAGAGCGCCTGGACTCATCCAATGTGATGGAGTTGTTTGCCCAATACGACTTAATCGTTGATGGCACCGACAACTTCGCCACTCGTTATTTGGTCAACGATGCCTGCGTGCTGCTGGGCAAGCCCTATGTGTGGGGTTCGATCTACCGCTTTGACGGTCAGGCGTCGGTGTTCTGGGCCGAGTACGGCCCCTGCTACCGCTGCCTTTATCCCGAGCCGCCGCCACCGGGCATGGTTCCGAGTTGCGCCGAAGGTGGGGTGCTCGGCGTGCTGTGTGCATCCATCGGTTCGATTCAAGTAACCGAGGCCATCAAATTGCTCGCCGGCATTGGCGAGCCACTACTTGGCCGCCTGATGATTTATGACGCGCTCGAGATGACCTACCGGCAGGTGAAGATCCAAAAAGATCCAAACTGCGCGGTGTGTGGCGCTAACCCGACGGTCACCGAGCTGATCGACTACGAGGCGTTCTGCGGCACCATCTCTGAGGAGGCGGCAGAAGCCGCCCGCGACTCCACCATCTCGGTCGTGCAACTCAAGGCCATGCTGGATGAGCGGGCCCAGGGCACCCGCGACTTCGCGCTCATTGACGTGCGCGAACCGGTGGAGTGGGAGATCGTGCAGATCCCCGGTGCCGCGCTCATCCCCAAGGGCCAATTCCTGGACGGATCGGCGCTGGCAGCACTACCTACCGATAAGCAGATCGTGCTCTACTGCAAGGTCGGTGGCAGGTCCGCCGAGGCCCTTGCCGTGGTGCATGGGGCCGGGTTCACCGATGCCATCCATGTTGGTGGCGGCATCAACGCCTGGGTTGCCCAGATCGAGCCGGATAAGCCCTCGTACTAACTCCTGATCCGGGTGCCGTTGCTGTTCGTTACATCAATTACCAGGTGCCAACCACTTCACCTGATTCGAGCGGTCAGAGGCCAGCATCAGGCTTTAAACATCTCACCTAGCGGTAGGGAAAAGCGCTACTCTTCACTACCCTCAAAGGGCAGTAGCGAGCACCCCAACCAGAGGGTGCTGATACTGCCCGCACTCGGGCGCACCCAACCAACACCGAGTGCCAACCGATCACTGGCCGCCGCACTAACAGGTGCACTAACTTCCACACTGGGCATTTTGAGGACCTTTCCAAAAGGTTAGCGGCCCGCGGATGAGCCAATAAGTAGTGGAACACCGAATCAGCCAAAAGGCAATAGCGAAACGCTTAACAATTCCAGGCGACTGCCAATTCCCCTGCGACTGCCAATTGATCAACTGGATTCGCTGGGTGCGCGCGTTTTGGTCGTGAAACCCGCAGTTTCGGTCGGTTTGACGACTAAAACGCGGGCACCCACGCGAACCACACCTAGTAAGCCAATAAGCCCGCTACCAGCGGCACGGGTATGTCTATGTCGGCCCGCACTTAGGCCACCTGGGGTGTTCGAGTTCACTCTCCGCAAAGAACTGGCCCCAGGCCAACAGCGGACAGGGGCCAGTAGCAGGGTTTAAACACCCCATCTAGCGGAAGGGACGGGCGCTACTCTTCATTACCCTCAAAGCAGTTGCCGCAATACCATTGTATTCCGCCGTTGTGAGTAGGTAGGGTGCCGCCGATACCACCCGCACCCGGGCGCACCCAACCAACACCGAGTGCCAACCGATCACTGGCCGCCGAACTAACCGGGGCACTAACTTCCACACTGGGCATCTTAAGGACCTTTCCATAAGGTTAGTGGCCCGCGGATGAGCCACTAATGAGTAGAACACCGAAGCCGCCAAAAGGCAATGGGGAAACCCCCAGCAATTCCAGGTGTCCACCCCCCGACTGACTTCGC
>BJGE01000058.1 GCA_014190275.1 Actinomycetes bacterium
CACTTCCTCAAGGGGAACTCCCTCGCCCAAGGAGCGATCAGCCTCACGCAATTTCCTCACAATCTGATCGGGGGTGTGACGTGTCCTCTTCATAAATATTTCCTACCTCCTGCCCATTTATAGGGCGACACTCTCATAAGAGGTGGACTAGTTTTAGGGGGTCAGGTCACCCACGACCTTTTCGTTAGTTGGGTCATACATGGGCCGCAGTGAAGTAGTGGCTGGCACCTTGACCCCGGCCACTTCGACCTCCCAGTTGCCACCGGTTAAATAATTTGCGGTTATCGGCTCCGTAGCATCTACCATCGCCAGGCCAACAGCGCCGCCGAGGGTGTGACCGTAACTACCGGCGCGCACATAGCCAACGACCTCGCCATCGCGCAGCAAGATTTCACCGTGGTAGAGCAAGGGCAGTGGGTCGAGGAGTTTGACCTGCACAAGGCGCCGGTGCAGTGGGCCTGAGGCCTTTTGCTTTTGGGCTGCCTCACGCCCGATGAAATCACTTGCCTTATCCCAAGCAACTGCGAAGCCAAGGCCAACTTCGAGCACTGAGTCGGTGTTGTCGATGTCATGGCCAAAGTCGCGATAGGCCTTTTCCATTCGCAGGCTCGCGAGTGCTTTGAGCCCACAGTGCACAAGTTCGACTTGTTGGCCCACTTCGCAGATGCGCTCATAGGCATGCACCGCTTGCTCGGTTGGGACGTAAAGCTCGTAGCCGAGTTCGCCCACATAGGTGATTCGGATGCATAAGGCGCGGGCGAAGCCAAGGTCAATTTCGCGGGCGGTACGAAACGGAAATGCACTGTTTGACATATCGGCTGTGGTAGCAGCTTGCAGGAGATCTCGGGAAAGGGGGCCATGAATATTGAATTGGGCGTAACCAGAAGTTACATCGGTCACGGTGGCGGCAAAGTCTTTACCGTGGCGCGTTAACCATTGAAGGACTTGTCCGTGGGCCGTATCCGATGCCACGACGAAGAACTTATTGTGGGCAAGTTTGGTTACCGTCAGGTCGGCTTGGATATTGCTGGAGTCGTTGAGCCACTGGGTGTAGGTGATAACACCATCGGCGCCATCGACAGCGTTCGCTGATACGTAATCAAGGAGAGCACCTGCTTGCTCACCTTGCACCAAAAACTTAGACATGAAACTCATGTCCATGAACCCAACGCCCTCGCGAATGGCGCGGTGCTCGGTTGCCCAAGACTCAAACCAATGGGGCCGGCCCCAAGTGAGTTCACCGGTCGCCGGGATTTCGCCGGGTGGGGCATACCAATCGGCGCCCTCCCAGCCGCTGACATCGCGGAAGTAAGCCCCGCGCTCTTTGAGTAGGTGATGAATAGGTGAGCGCTTGACGCCGCGGGCGGTCGTGACCGTGCGGCCTGGGTAATGGGTTTGGTAAACCAGACCGAGGGTCTCAACGGTGCGCTCGGCCCGGTACTGCGGGTTTCGCTGGTGGGGCAGTGCACGATTGATATTGAAACCGGTGACATCAACATCGGGCCTACCGGTGATGATCCAGTTGGCTACCACCCGCCCCACGCCACCGCCGGTGAGGATGCCCACCGAGTTCATGCCGGCGGCAACAAAATAGTTGCGGATGCCCGGTGCTTCACCGATGAAGGGCTGTAAATCCGGGGTGAATGATTCAGGCCCGCAGAAGAACTTTCGGATCCCGGCCTCCAAGGAGATAGGAACCCGTTGCATGGCCCGCTCTAGGTAAGGGCCCATGCGATCCCAGTCCGGTGGGATTTCACCAAAGGAAAAATCTTCGGGAATCGAGTCCACATGCCATGGCGCGCAGACCGGCTCGAAGAGCCCGATCATCAAGCCGCCGCCCTCCTCGCGATAGTAGGCGTGCGCGGATGGGTCCTCAAAGACCGGAAGGGTTGAGTCGATTCCAGCGATGGGTTCGGTGATCAAGTAGTAATGCTCGGCGGCTTGAAGTGGAATGTTTACCCCGTGCCCTTGGCCGAATTGGCGCGCCCACATCCCGGTGCAGTTGACGACATAGTCACATTCGATGTCACCGACTGCGGTTGTCACCGAGTGCACTCGCTTATCGGTTACTCGCACGCCGGTTGCGGCAAGTTCTTCAATAATTCGGACCCCGCGCGCTCGCGCACCTTTGGCTAAGGACATAGTGACGTCGACCGGGTTCACCCGGCCATCACCTGGCACATAAAAACCGGCCTCTAAGCCATTGATATCGGCTAGCGGAAACCGCTCGGCGATCTCTTGCGGGCTGATCTCATGGACTTCGAGTCCGCAGAGCCGATTGAATGCGGCCACCCGTCGGTATTCCTCGAGGCGGTCCTTATCGGCTGCGGCTTCGATGAACCCGGCCGGGTTGAATCCGGTGGCTTGACCGGTCTTGGCTTCCAGTTCGCTATAGAGCTGGCGGGTATACAGGCGCATCTGCATTGAGGTTTCGGAGAAGGAGCCAAAGCAGGTCATCAGCCCAGCGGCGTGCCAAGTGGTGCCGGAGGTCAATTTGTCGCGCTCGAGCAAAACTACGTCGGTCCAGCCCGCCTCGGCTAGGTGGTAGGCCACCGAGCACCCGATGACCCCGCCACCTATGACGACCACCTGGGCTCGGGTTGGCACCGGGGTTTTGGAGGTGGCGGGCGAGGGCATAGCGCAGGATCGCACAAGTACCTTGGTGGGCGCATCCGGGTATGGATATCTTCGAGGTGGCCGCGAAGTTAGAGTTAGGCCATGGCCCTTATCGAATCCATCATTGCCCGCGAAATCCTCGACTCCCGTGGTAACCCCACGGTCGAGGTGGAAATCTTGCTGGACGACGACACGGTGTCCCGCGCAGCCGTGCCCTCGGGCGCATCAACCGGTGCCTTCGAAGCAGCAGAACTTCGAGACGGTGATGGTAGATACGGCGGGAAAGGGGTTATGCAGGCTGTCGATAATGTCGAGGACGAAATTGCCCCCGAACTATTGGGACTTGACGCGACCGATCAGCGGTTAATCGATCAAGTCATGATCGACCTGGATGGCACCCCTAATAAATCCCGGCTGGGAGCTAACGCGATCCTTGGGGTGTCACTCGCGGTGGCTAAGGCGGCCGCAATTTCCGCAGACCTGCCGCTATTTCGTTACCTAGGCGGCCCGAATGCACATGTTTTACCGGTGCCGATGATGAACATCTTAAACGGTGGTGCGCATGCTGATACCGGGGTCGATGTCCAAGAGTTCATGATCGCACCGATCGGTGCCTCAACATTTGGTGAGGCACTGCGTCAAGGCGTTGAGGTATACCACTCGCTGAAGTCAGTACTTAAACAGCAGGGCTATGCCACGGGCCTTGGCGATGAAGGTGGATTCGCACCCGATCTACCGAGTAATCGGGCAGCTCTAGAACTAATCGCCACCGCGGTGTCAGCAACCGGCATGAAACTCGGCAGCGACATTGCCTTGGCCCTTGATGTTGCAGCAACCGAGTTGTATTCCAATGGGGAGTACAAATTCGAGGGCACCGCGCGATCGGCCGAGTGGCTGACCGCATATTACGAATCCTTAATCAGCGACTTCCCGATTGTTTCTATTGAAGACCCGTTGTCTGAGGATGATTGGGCCGGCTGGATTCACCTAACCGAGTCGATCGGCTCGCGGGTCCAGGTGGTAGGCGATGATCTATTCGTTACCAACCCCACCCGCCTGCAGCGCGGTATTGATGAAGACGCCGCCAACGCGCTGCTCGTTAAGGTCAACCAAATCGGCTCGTTAACCGAAACCCTGGATGCGGTTTTGCTAGCCCATCGGGCCGGCTTTAGTTGCATGATGAGCCACCGCTCCGGTGAGACCGAAGACACCACTATTGCCGATCTGGCGGTGGCGACCGATTGCGGCCAAATCAAGGCCGGCGCCCCGGCGCGCTCGGAGCGGGTCGCGAAGTACAACCAACTCCTGCGGATTGAAGAAGAACTAGATGATGCGGCCCGCTATGCCGGCGCCGGGGCTTTTCCGCGTTTCGCGGGCTGATTCCCCTGTGGTTCGTGGGACTATCGAGGCGTGAGTTCCGGAAGTCAACTATTGGCCCCCAAGCCGCGCGGCTCCTTAACCGGGCGCGCGGTCGTATTGGCCCTAGTAGTTGGGCTGTTGGTGCTGTCGTTGGCGGTACCGGTGCGCTCGTGGTTTGCCCAGCGAGCGGAGGTATCCGGGCTCCAGGCCAAGGTGGCCGCTGCACGTGAGCGGGTGGCCGAGTTGCAAATCCTCCAAGAGCGCTGGACGGACCCGGCATTTGTGGTGGCTGAGGCCCGCCGCCGCCTGCACTTTGTGCTACCCGGTGAGGTCGGCTACACCACCATTGGCGCCGGCGAGACCCCGGTCACTGGCCCGGCGCTGACGCCGGCGATAGGTTCTTGGTACGACAAGCTTTGGACGGCACTGGGCCAAGCCGATCTGGGTAGTGCGTCTGGGGGTCAGGTACCGGGGGGGCAATAAAGTGATGAAAGTTGCACCCCAGCGCAAAGGGCACCCAAGCCTTTGCCGACGGTTAACAAATCCCCGGTAATTTGATGGCGGGTGGGCGGTACGCGCTCTGGTGGAGCGAGTTCCACCTCCTGCCCGCTGCTGTGGTCTGGGCATATTTGCTGCCGGATGGGCCCTGTTCGCCGATGGCGTAGGCAAAACCGGAAGGATTGCCACGAAAGTGGGTTGTATTGGAGATGAGGGGTTGGGGATCTGCGGTTACCATGGAGTTGGTTCCAAAGTTCTGATTACCTATTTAATGCTTACCGGTGTTTGTGGCTATAGATGGAGTGTGAGCGATGTTCGAGAGGTTTACCGACCGGGCGCGACGGGTAGTCGTGCTTGCTCAAGAAGAAGCCCGGATGTTGAACCACAACTACATCGGCACCGAGCACATCCTGCTCGGCCTGATCCACGAGGGCGAGGGCGTTGCAGCCAAAGCCTTGGAGAGTCTTGGTATCTCGTTGGAGGCGGTCCGCCAACAGGTTGAGGAAATTATCGGTCAAGGTCAGCAGGCCCCGAGTGGGCATATTCCCTTCACCCCACGCGCGAAGAAGGTTCTTGAACTCTCCCTTCGCGAAGCATTGCAACTTGGTCACAACTACATCGGCACCGAGCATATTTTGCTGGGCTTAATTCGTGAAGGCGAAGGCGTAGCTGCCCAGGTGCTCGTGAAGTTGGGCGCTGATCTCAACCGGGTGCGCCAGCAGGTTATTCAGTTACTCAGCGGCTACCAAGGCAAGGAGCCGGCAACGGCGGGGGGACCCGCAGAAGGCACGCCGTCCACCTCGCTGGTACTCGATCAGTTCGGCCGCAACCTCACCGCGGCTGCCCGCGAAGGCAAACTGGATCCCGTCATAGGTCGCGATAAGGAAATCGAGCGCGTGATGCAGGTGTTGTCGCGACGCACCAAGAACAACCCGGTTCTTATTGGCGAGCCCGGCGTGGGCAAGACCGCGATCGTCGAAGGGTTAGCGCAGAACATCATCAAGGGCGAAGTCCCTGAGACTTTGACTGACAAGCAGATTTACACCCTCGACCTCGGGGCCCTTGTTGCCGGTTCGCGGTACCGCGGTGATTTCGAGGAGCGCCTGAAGAAGGTCCTGAAGGAGATCCGCACTCGCGGTGACATCATCTTGTTCATCGACGAAATGCATACCCTCGTTGGTGCCGGCGCAGCTGAAGGTGCAATTGATGCGGCGAGCATTTTGAAGCCGATGCTGGCCAGAGGTGAATTGCAGACAATCGGCGCAACCACCTTGGACGAGTATCGCAAGCATGTTGAGAAAGACGCGGCACTTGAACGTCGCTTCGCACCCATCCAGGTCGAAGCACCAGATGTGGCGCACACGGTTGAGATTCTGCGCGGCCTGCGTGATCGCTATGAGTCACATCATCGGGTCTCGATCACCGATGGGGCGCTCGAAGCCGCCGCACGGTTATCGGATCGCTACATCTCCGACCGCCAACTCCCCGATAAGGCGATTGACCTTATCGACGAGGCTGGCTCGCGGCTGCGCATCCGCCGGATGACCGCACCGCCGGATCTGCGAGCTTTCGATGACCGTATTGCCGAGGTGCGCAAGGAGAAGGAGTCGGCGATTGACGGCCAGGATTTCGAGAAAGCTGCCGCACTGCGCGATGATGAGAAGAATTTGCTCGCCGAGAAGGCCACGCGTGAGCGTGAGTGGAAATCAGGTGATCTTGACGTCGTTGCCGAAGTCGATGAACGCCTGATCGGGGAGGTGCTGGCATTGATGACCGGTATCCCGGTAACCGACCTCACCGAAGATGACATCGCACGGTTGCTGCGCATGGAAGACGAACTCCATAAGCGCCTCGTGGGCCAAGAGCAGGCTGTGATCGCGCTGTCGAAGGCAATTCGCCGCACCCGGGCCGGCCTGAAGGATCCCAAGAGGCCATCAGGATCATTTATTTTCGCCGGGCCGTCCGGTGTCGGCAAGACCGAGTTGAGCAAGACGCTCGCGGAGTTCTTGTTCGGTGATTCGGATGCGCTGATCGCCTTGGATATGAGCGAGTACTCCGAGCGCCATACCGCGTCACGGCTATTTGGCTCACCTCCTGGCTATGTCGGGTACGACGAGGGCGGGCAACTTACCGAGAAGGTTCGTCGTAAGCCCTTTTCAGTGGTGCTGTTCGATGAAATCGAAAAAGCCCATCCGGATATCTTCAACACTTTGTTGCAGGTGCTCGAGGAAGGCCGGCTGACCGATGCCCAAGGCCGGATGATCGACTTCAAGAACACCGTAATCATCATGACGACCAACTTGGGCAGCCGCGATGTCTCCAAGGGTGTGCTACTTGGCTTCGCTCCGGAGAATGACGATGATACCGCTTATGAGCGGATGAAGGCGAAGGTGCAGCAAGAACTCAAGCAGCACTTCCGGCCGGAGTTCTTGAACCGAATTGACGACACCATCGTGTTCCACCAGTTGACCGAGGCTGAGATCGTCAAGATCGTTGACCTCATGATTGCGGCACTGGATCAGCGCCTGCAGCTCATGAACATGGGCATCGAATTGACATTCGCAGCGAAGGCCTTGCTGGCCGAACGTGGTTATGACCCGGTCATGGGTGCGCGCCCGCTGCGTCGCACGATCCAACGCGATCTCGAAGATCCATTGAGCGAAAAGATGCTCTTCGGTGAAATGCCACAGGGTTCAATTGTGGTCGTTGACGTAACGGGTGAGGGCGCCGATCGGGAGTTCGTCTTCACCTCGACCCCCAAGACCGAGGCGCCAGATGCCCCGCCGATAGAGGCCGCCGGTACCGCCGCGGAGTAATATGCACCCGGTCGAGTAAATAAGGGAGGGGCCAACAAGATGAGCGGCCCCTTGATCCCGGGGATGCGGGAGTTTGATGCACCCCGCAAGAGAAATCCGGTATTTCTCTGGTGGTTGATGGGTTTTGTGGTGCTGGCCGGTGTGGTCGTTGTTGGCCTCGGGGTATTCGCCGCGGCGGGACCCTTTCGCCAACTCGGGTTAAAGACTGAACAGTTGGAGACCTTGGCTTTTCGGCCCACCGTCATCGACAAAGTGGTCCAGATCTCGGTAGCTTTGCCAGCCGGTGGTCTATGCGCCCAGGACGTGGTTGAGATTTCACTGGCTGAAGATGCTGCTGCGGTCTACGTTGGGGCATCGGTGACCACTCCCCGCAATATCAGTTGTCCAGCGGTGGGGCTTAACGCCGACCAGGTTTGGGTTGATGCGCAGTTGCTGGCCCCATTGGATCAACGCCATGTGGTGCGGGCTGACGATGGCCAAGTGCTGTCGCGGGAGAGTTCGACCGGCCTTGGCTAACCAGGCCGTGTCTACTCGGCGGAGTTTTGACTCCTCTTCATTGCCCGCAAAACAAGAAATGGCGCCGGCGATCCGGCCCGCGCCGGGGCGATTTTGGGCCCAGGACCCCGGATGGTTTTACCTCGGGGCACCGTGACCGATACCGTGGGGCAGGTGAGCGGAGTTGCGCACCCGATGGGGCCGGAGCCCCCTTGGGTCTACTGGCTGCGGCGGGGCATCATCGTTTTAGCGGTGCTGACGTTGATCGTCGGCGCCTATTGGCTTATCAGCGGGCGTGGGTCCTCGAACACTGCGTCGTCATCGGTCACCGTGGCTCCAACCGCGGAGCCCTCGGCCGCGCCTACGGCTTCCTCGTCAGCTACGGCTGAGCCGGCTACGCCAACTGACTGCGTCGATAGCGCGATCGTGGTCGAAGCAAGCACCGATTCCTCCAAATACGTAGTCGGTGACTCCCCGCAGCTGACTTTGACAATTGGCAATATTGGCGATGTCTCCTGCTTGCGCGATGTGGGCCCGAAAGCCAATGAGCTGGAGATTACCTCGGGTGGGTACCACGTGTGGTCAAGTGATGATTGCAATGCGAGTAACAAGAGCAAGATCGCGGTCCTAAAGCCTGGCGAGAAAGTTGCCTCGAGTATCACGTGGGATGGGAAAACCACCCAAAAGGGCTGCCCGGCTGCCGGCAAGGTGGCAAAACAGGGACGTTATGACCTAATTGCTAGAAACGGTAATGTGAAGAGCGACAAGGCCAAGTTCTCATTGACCAAGAAGTCATGACCTGGGATCGGCGGTAATTGTGAACGGTGGGTTATCGAAACTGTCCTACCGATCGATGGACTCGATACTGTCGGTGTACTCGAAGAATTCGTCCCTAAGTGTTGGGTCTATTGGGTCGGTATTGTCGATCGGTTCAATCGGGTCGGCCGCGTCGTTGCTGTCGGTTGGGTCTTTCGCAAGCATCGCGTCCGTGCTTTCGGGGGCTTCGAAGTTCGCGATCATGAAGTGGCGCTCAGGCTAATTACGCAGCGCATTCGCTAGGGTGCGGGCCACCGCTAGTGCCTCATTAAGTGAGGTGACTTCGTGGACCTGGATGTCATTGGAAATCGAATCACCCTTTGCGCCGCGCGGGATGATGGCATCGGTAAACCCGAGCCGGGCGGCTTCGGCTAGGCGGCGGGTAAGGGCCGTAACTTTTCGAACATCGCCGGAGAGCCCAACCTCGCCGATGGCAATTAATCCACCCGGTAGTGCCATGTCGTTGACACTGCTCGCTATCGCTAGGGCGATGGCTAGGTCGGTTGCAGGCTCAACGAGGCGCACCCCGCCCACCGTCGCCACGAAACAGTCCGACGCGGCGAGTTTTAGGCCAGCTCGGCGCTCTAGTACCCCGAGCATCATGGCGATGCGAGAGGAGTCCAAGCCACTTGTGACCCGGCGCGGCTGCGGGGCACTCGACGGGGCGATGAGTGCCTGGACTTCGGTGACGAGCGGGCGCCGGCCTTCAACGGTGACGCTGACACAGGTGCCCGGGGCTGGCTCATGACGAGCACCGAGAAATAGCCCACTTGGATCGGCGAGCCCGATGATGCCATCATCGACGAGCTCGAAGCAGCCGATTTCATCCGCGGGGCCGAAGCGATTTTTAACCGCGCGCACCAACCGCAAGGTGCTATGCCTATCACCTTCGAAATAGAGAACCACGTCCACTAGATGTTCGAGGGCGCGGGGGCCGGCGACACTGCCGTCCTTAGTCACATGCCCGACGATGATCGCGGTCATGCCGCGCGATTTGGCGCTGGCGATCACCGAAGCGGCGACTTCACGCACCTGGGTCACCCCGCCAGCGGCGCCGTCAATCTCGGCGCTGGCGATGGTTTGCACCGAATCCAAGATCAGCAGGCTAGGTGCCAGTGACTCGACGTGGCCCAACACCGCGCCTAGATCGGTCTCAGCGGCCAGATAAAGACCATCGGCGAGGGCGCCAATGCGTTCGGCACGCATCCGCACCTGAGCGGTGGACTCTTCACCGGTGACATACAAGGTGAGTTGTCCGGCATCGGCCCAGCGGGCGGCGACGTCAAGGAGCAGGGTGGATTTACCGACCCCGGGCTCACCGGCTAGCAAGATCACGGCTCCTGGCACAAGGCCACCGCCGAGCACGCGGTCGAATTCGCTAATTCCCGTTACCGTGGCGGTCGCCGCGGTGAGATCAACTGAGCCAATGGGTAGTGCTGGAGTGCTGGCTTTTGCCGCGGTGGTCCCGCGAACTCGGGTGGCACCGATTTCATCAACGGTGCCCCACGCTTGGCACTCACCGCAGCGGCCTACCCACTTAACACTGGTCCAGCCGCAGTCACTGCAGCGGTAGGCCGGGGCTTTGGGGGCGGTGCGGGCCATCTGGGTCTTCGAAGGGTCGGGCTAGGAGGTGATAGGGGGGTCGGCCGGGTGCGGGGTTAACCCGGTGGTGTCGGTCACGGTCAGGAGCAACCTCTCTCGAGCGGCGCAAAGACGCGCCAGCTCCTCATAGGCCGGCAGGCCGATGAGGGCAACGATCTCGTCCCTTGATGAAAGGTAAACCGGCTTGGTACCGATATGTGCCTCGGTATTGCTGCTGCAGTACCAATCCAAGTCGTGGCCACCGGCACCCCAAGCCCGGCGGTCATATTCACCGAGGACGATGACGAGGTGCTCTGCCTCGTCCTCATATTTCTTGTTCTCGTAGGTACGGCGCAGGGGCAACTGCCAGCACACCTCGGGTTTGGTTTCGACAAATGAGATGCCCTCGCGTTCGGCAAGGTGGTGCAGTGCGCAGCCGTAGCCGCCCTCGAAGTCCTTTTGGTTGTGGAAGATGCAGGCCCCACCGTGAACCGCCGTTTTGCGGGCGCCGTCCTCCTTTTCGACCCAGCCCTTCTTCTGGCCGATCTTGATGTTCTGCCACAGGTCGCCCTCGAGTTTTTCTACCCAGCGGGCGACCCGCTTCTCATCCTTCTTCTCGGAAAAGTGCGCGCCCAGGGTGCAGCAGCCCGCATCTGGGGCGTCGGCGTAGATGCCTTTGCAGCCGCGCCCGAAAATGCAGGTCCAGCGCGAGGTAAGCCAGGTCAGGTCGGCTCTAATCAACTGGTCCGCGTCGGCTGGGTCGATGAACTCGACCCACTGGCGCGGAAAATCAAGGGCTACCTCAGGCACGGAGCACACTCTATTGGGGAAGTATTAACCAAGCCGCGCCCGCGTCCAAGTGGTCACCTTGAGGTGCATGCGGGTACCTTTTGACTATGCGGCTGGGCGTGCTTGACATCGGGTCCAACACGGTGCACCTATTGCTCGTTGATGCGCACTACGGCGGGGCCCCGATCCCGGCCTCGAAATTAAAAATGCCGCTTAGGTTGGCCGAGCATCTAACAATCGATGGCCGGATTGACGATGATGCCGTCGACCAACTCATCGGGTTTATCAGACAAGGTCAGCAACTCTCCGAAGACAAGGGCGCCACCGAGGTAATGGTGTTTGCCACGTCCGCCATTAGAGAAGCCGGGAACGGCGAGGATGTGCTGCGTCGGGTGCGGAAGGCAACTGGTATCTCAATTGATGTATTAACCGGTGAAGCCGAAGCCCGCATGACATTCCTAGCGGTACGCCGGTGGTTTGGCTGGTCCACCGGGCGATTACTCGTCGTGGATATCGGCGGCGGCTCACTTGAATTGGCGTCCGGGGTTGACGAAGAACCCGATGTTGCCGTGTCGTTGCCGCTGGGTGCTGGTCGAATGACTCGGTCACACCTGGTGGGTGACCCCCCGACCGCGGACTCACTGCGTGAGCTCCGCAGACAGGTAAGAGCGGAGGTGGCGGCGGTTACCGGCCGCATTCTGCGCGTGGGTGAACCGAGTATGGCCGCGGCCACTTCCAAGACATTTAGGCAGTTGGCTCGCATCGCGGGTGCCGCTCCGTCCACCGACGGCATGTTTGTGCGACGCACTCTGAGCATCACCGACTTGCAGTCCTTGGTGAATAAGTTGAGCGGAATGACGGAGGCAGAGCGCACTAGTTTGCCGGGGGTGTCAGCCGGGCGTGCGGGCCAGTTGGTCGCCGGGGCGGTGGTGGCTGAATCCGTCATGGATTTACTCGACATCAAGGAGTTGGTGATCTGTCCGTGGGCTTTGCGCGAGGGCGTTATCCTGCATCGCCTGGATCGCCTTACTGAATGACGGCGCTAGTTCGGGGTTTGTCAGCGGCCGAGGTAGCTGATCGGGTTGCCTCAGGCCGGGTAAACCACGCACCAGATGTGAACAGTCGCAGCATCAGCGACATTATCAAGGCGAATACGTTCACCTGGTTTAACGGTCTAATCGGGGCGATGTGGTTAGTGATGCTCATCATCGCCCCGATTCAGGATTCACTTTTTGGCTTTGTCATTGTTGCCAATACCGGAATCGGCATCATTCAGGAGTACCGAGCCGCGCGGGCACTGGCAAAGTTGGCTGTAATTGGCGCGGCCAAGCCGGTGGTTCGACGCGACGGTATTGATGTAGCCGTGGGTGCGAGTGAGGTAGTGCTAGATGACGTCATCGTCTTGGCTACGGGTGATCAGCTGGTGGTCGATGGCCAAGTTCTGGTAGCTGATGGTCTCGAAATCGACGAAAGCCTGCTCACCGGCGAAGCCGACCCGGTCGACATGCGGATTGACGATCTGGCGATGTCGGGCTCGTTCGTAGTTGCCGGGTCGGGTCTATACCGGGCGACTCGTATTGGCCGTGATTCATTTGCCGCCGGGTTGACCGAACAGGCCAAGAAGTTCCATCAGACGAACTCAGAGCTCCGAGATTCCATTAACAGGTTTATTCGACTTCTGTCTTATCTGTTGCTGCCTGTTGGTCTCTTGCTGTTCTTTTCCCAGTGGCTCCGGGCGGACCTGCCGATAAAGGAAGTTCTACGTGGCACGATCGCGGGCATGGTCACCATGGTGCCCGAAGGCCTGGTGCTCCTGACAAGTATCGCGATGGCGGTAGCAGTGATACGCCTCGCCGCGAAGAAGGTGCTCGTTCAAGACCTACCAGCGGTTGAGGTGCTTGCTCGCGTCGACACCATCTGCGTCGACAAGACCGGTACCCTAACCGAGCCGGGTATGCAGGTGCGCGAAGTGGTGGCTTTAACTGATAACACCAATCCTTCGGAAGTACTAGGGGCCCTGGCGGCGGTTGAATCCAGCCCGAATCCAACCTTGCAGGCGGTCGCG
>BJGE01000059.1 GCA_014190275.1 Actinomycetes bacterium
AGTATTGATGACGTAGTACGCCCCGGAGTTTGGTTTCAAGGCGGCCTAAAGATCAAAGTCGCCACCGAGTTGGCGGTGCAGGCCGAAAATGCTGGGGTCGATTCCATTTGGGTCGCCGAGGGCCCGGTTACCCGCGATGCCTTCATCACCCTAAGCGCTCTGGCAGTTGCCACCAATCGGGTCGAGTTGGCAACCGGCGTCGTCAACCCCTTCACCAGGCATCCTGCGCAGTTAGCTGCCACTTTCACCACCCTTGATGAGTTGTCGCAGGGCCGGGCGATCTGCGGGATCGGAATCGGCGCCCGTGATGGGCTAATTCCCCTCGGCGCAGATGTATCAAAGCCTCTGACCGCGGCACGTGAGATGGTTTCCATCATCCGTACCCTGCTCGCCCGTGATGAGGTCAACCTGGACGGCGCCGTTTTCCAGATGGATCATGTTCGCCTTGGGCTGCGCCCATTTCGGGAGTCAATGCCGATTTACCTGGCCGCGACCGGGCCAAAGATGTGCGCCTTGGCCGGCGAGGCTGCTGACGGAATCTACTTGATGTACGGCACGCAGGAGTACGTCCAAAGTTCACTGAACTTAGCCCAAGCTGCGCGGACCGCACCCGAGGCGCTGCGAGCAGCAAGTCCAATACTGATGGCTGTTGGCGATAAAACCGATGACGCCGTTGCCGGAGTCAAAATCGGGATCGGGCTCATGCTCACCGAGCCCAACGGTGAATCTATGCTCGAGGCAAATGGCGTGGACCCAGCGCTTGCACAACCCATTCGCGACGGACTAGCTACCGGTGGAGTTAAGGCGCTCATTTCGGCGGTGGATGATTCGATAATTGAGCGCCTCACAATCGTTGGGACCCATGCACGGTGCGTTGAGCGCCTTCAGGAAGCCGTTTCTTGGGGTATCAATGAACCACAGATCCTCTTGACCGGTGGTGACCCGGCTCCATTGCTCGCCGTTATCAGCGATCTCAAATCGAGTACCTGATCATGGACGAAAACCTGACCGAACTGCAGCAGGACCTAGTTCAACACGCGCGCGCAATTGCCTCGGGATTCTCATTGACCTATTGGCATGAGAAAGATGAGGCCGCCGAATACCCCTGGGAGTTCGTTCGCGCCTTCGCCGATGCCGGATACATGGGAATCATCATCCCGCCCGAATACGGCGGCCTCGGCCTTGGCATCACCGAAGCTGCGCTGCTACTTCGTGAAATAGCCGCATCCGGCGCCGGTACCAGCGGGGCGGCCGCAGTACATTTCTACGTTTTCCCACCTGCTCCCATAATTCACCACGGCACCGATGCCATGAAGAGTGCCTTCCTGCCTCAGATGGCCAAAGGGGAGTTACTGATGGCTTTTGGGGTTACCGAACCAAACGCAGGTTCAGATACCTCACGCACCAGCACCCGCGCCGTTCGCGATGGTGACCGGTGGCTCATCAACGGGCAGAAGGTCTGGACAACTAATGCGCAGAACGCTTCCCATATTTTGCTACTAACAAGAACCTCACCGCGTGATGACAAACGACCCTATGAGGGCATGACCTTATTCTTTGTGCCCCTCGACCGCGAGCACTGCACCATTCGCTTGATCAAGAAGCTCGGGCGTGCAGCGGTAGACTCGAATGAGATTTTTATCGACAACTTAGAAGCCCATGACGCTGATATTGTCGGTGAACTCGGCAATGGCTTCTACCAATTGATCACCGGTCTGAACCCAGAGCGCATCGTGCTTGCCATGGAAGCCATCGGCATGGGCATAGCTGCACTCCGCCTGGCAACTGACTACGCAAAAGAGCGCATTGTTTTCAACAATCCAATAGGCAGTTACCAGGCGATTTCCCATCCCCTAGCCGATAGCTGGGCGCGACTGCAGGCTGCCGAGCTCATGGCAATGCGAGCGGCTGATCTTTTCGATCAGGGTAAACACTGCGGAGCAGAGGCCAATGCTGCGAAATATCTCGCAGCCGATGCCGGCTTCCAAGCCTGTGATGTCGCACTCCAGACCCATGGTGGCTTCGGGTATGCCAAGGAGTACCACATCGAGCGTCTCTGGCGCGAGTCCCGCCTGTACCGATTGGCGCCCGTCTCGCAGGAAATGGTGTTGAACTACTTGAGTGAACGGGTTTTGGGTCTACCGAAGTCCTACTGATGGGGGTTGGCTGTGCACGTTGAATTTGCAGGTGCGCCCTTATGGTTTTGCCAATTCCATTGGGATACGCTGGGCCGCGCCCAAGGCGTGGCCCAACTTACCCAGAAAGATTTTTGAAAATGCCAGCGCAACCAACAACCTCGAAGGGCCGTGAAACCCAGCGCGCCATTCTTGATGCGGCCCGCACCATTTTCGCCCGCGATGGTTACGTCGAGGCGCGCATGATCGACATCGCGACCGAGGCAGGGTTATCCACCGGTGGCCTGTACCGGTACTTCGACAATAAGACCGAGGTGTTCGCGGCATTGATCGCGGACATCCACGAAGAGTTCTACAGCCAAAGCGGTCACACCCGCCCGATCCTGCAAACTGATCCGCTCGCCGCATTAACCGAGGCAAATCGCGGATACATGGAGTACTACTACGAGCACCGTCACGTGATGCGAGTGTTTATCGAGGCGGCCGCAATTGATGAACGCTTCCGAGTGATTCTGCGAAATATGCGAGACCGCCATGTCAAGCGTTTCGCGGCTGCCTACCGTGCTATCGGCGGGGCGGATCAGGTGCGCGGTGTTTCGGTTGAGGTTGCCGCTGAAGCCATGGCCTGCATGGTCGAGCAATGTTGCTACGTCTGGTTCGCACAAGAAGACGACTGCAACAATTCAGTTTCAATGGCGGAGGCCATCAAAGTCACAAGCGAAGCTTGGTACGCGACCATGTTTGCAGGCCTCATACACTAATCAGGCAAAGCTCAACGTTCCTGAAAGCGCAGTGACACCACCGCCGTCACTGGCGGTGAAGTAGAAGTTTGAGGAGCTCTCCCAGGCTTCAATACTGACAGCGGCACCTGGATACACCGGGGCACTTAGACGCGCGGTCAGCTCATGTAGTGAAGTTGGATCGGTTCCACTTACCCGCGCGATTTCCAAAACTGAACTCCCCAGGGTGCAGAGCCCGTGCATGATTGGCTTTTCGAAACCCAGGGCATTGGCGGCACCCGGATCAATGTGCACCGGGTGCCTATCACCAGTCAACCTGTACAAAGCCGGTTGCACTTCGGATGTCTTAAAGCTACCCAGAACATCTGGTGGCCCGTCGGCAAGTGCGCTGTCAGATCGCTGACCACGTTCGCCACCGAAGTTTCCGGCTCCTGGCACAAAGATCGTGTACATCGCATCAAAAACTTCAGAACTGACATTAACCTCAACGAGCGCTGCGGTTCCTTTATCCCAGACAGCACCGATATTTGCCGTTATGTTCAACTCACCGTTAGTCGGGGCTTTGGACCGCATTCGCAATTTCTGGCCCACGTGCAAAGTCAAAGCGGGGTCATAAGCACCAAGTGAGCCCGCCGACCAAACGGCCCATAAACCTAGTGTTAGCAAAAAAGTCGGGAGCGTGCGCAATCGCTTTTCGTAAACCAGATCCAGCTCAGATGCTTTGGCCCCGATCGCTAACGCGTAGAGCATTACATCGCGGTCGTCGTATGGACAGACCTGGGAGCCCAGTTCAACCCCGGCTAGATCCTTTACCTGCAGGTTCGACTCTGACATCAACGGCCCAGTCGCACCTGGAGGTCGGCAACGGCTTTGAGTCTTGCCTCGGAACTAAGCAATTCGTTTCGCACCTGATCGAAATCTGAGAGATCGACCTTGGATGAGTTCAACTCCAAGAGCAGTTTCTTGGTTGCGCTAACAGCGGCGGGGATGTTCACCTCTGTCAGCCGCGCCAACTTCAGAGCCTCATCTAGTGCACTTTTGGGTTCGACCACATGAGATGCGATACCCGCCAGCACCGCATCAGCGCCGAAGATGGCTTCGCCTAATACCAAGAGTCGAGTGGCGGTTGCCATGCCGACATTTGCCAAGATGTTAGCGATGCCATCCGGCCGATAGAGAACACCAAGACGGACTACCGGAATACTGAAGCTCGAAGTGCGCGATGCAACGCGAACATCACATGACAGGGCAATTTCTAAAGCAGCCCCGATGCAGTCCCCTTCAATTGCCGCGATGACCGGGATGGGCAGGCCCGCAATAACCGCGATCAGTTCGGCAATTACGTCGTCGATTTCAATATCCTTGGCGCCGTGTCCGATAGTTTCCAGATCTGCTCCGGCGCTGAAGATCTCAGTACCACCGGTCAGCACCACCGCGGTGGCACCGCTTTCATGTTCGGCTTTGAGCGCAGCGCCAATTCCGGTGAGCATCTTTGCAGTTAGCGCGTTCTTCTTAGCAGGGCGGTTCACGCGAATTATCGAAGTCGCACCCAAGCGCTCAGTCTCAAGATTGGGATCCACCTCAGGTCGCACTTGTCGCTGCGAGTTGCTTCCACCGCTTCGCCATTTCGGTTCCCGGAAAGGTAATCCCTTGTTCGATCTCTTCGCAGACATCGAGCACGATGTCCTCACGATGGTGCGCCCCGACTACCTGGAGGCCAACGGGCATTCCGCCTACCAAGCCCACCGGCACTGATGCAGCAGGTGAACCTGAGACATTGAAAGGCGCGGTGAAAGGGAACGGCCCCCACAAGGAGTGGATCTTCTTCCCGTCAATCTCAGCCGGCCTAGCCCCCAGCGGGAAGGCACTGCATGCTGTAGTCGGAGTCACGATGATGTCGTAGTCGCTAAAGAGGGCCGCCACTCGTCCTCCAATCTCCTGCTTGAGCCGCAATGCTGCGTCAATTTCTTCTTCTGTTACCGCTGCTCCCGCTTCAATGCTCTTTCGCACAAATGTGGTCAGCTGATCCTTGTACTCCTCCAGCAGGTGCCGACGATACCGCCATTCATCGGCGAGGACGAGCGGACCGAAGGCCTCGGTCCAGCCATCAAGAGGCAGGGAAACCTCCTCGACCACATGACCGTGCGCTTCAAGCATCTTCACCGCCTTGGTGGCGGCCGCTCGGACTTCAGGATCGATGACGTGATTCTCGGGGGCCGGGCACCAGGCAATTCGCCTAATCACTTTATCGTTCGGGGTCTTAAATGGACGGGACAGCAACACTTCAAGCAGTACCCGGGCGTCAGCTACCGTGCGCGTAATTGGACCGGACCCGACAAATTCGGTCATTGCATGGAATGAGGCGTCGGCCGGGGCCCGCTCGAATGTCGGCTTTAAACCGAAGAGTCCACAAAGTGCGGCCGGTATTCGGATGGAACCACCGCCATCAGAACCTAAGGCGGCGCTGGCCAAGCCCGCGCCGACACTTGATGCGGCCCCGCCACTTGATCCACCGGAAGTACGAGACGGATCCCAAGGGTTTCCGCAATCTGGCCCCAGTAGGTTGTCGGTGGTTGCCGACTGGCCGAACTCAGCGGTGTTGCTCTTGCCCAAGAACGCCGCACCCGCCGCTCGCAGCAGGGCAACAGGAGTTGAATCGGTTTCAGCGACTTCCTGCCCGTACGCCAGTGAGCCAAGGGTGGTTGTCTCACCGCTTATGTCGAAGAGGTCTTTGATCGAAAGCGGCACCCCGAGCAGTGGCGCGAAGGGTCCAGCACCTAGCCGGTACTGCTCCGCTGCCGCTTTGGCCTGACCCCTTGCCTGCTCAGCGGTAACACTCAGGTAACTGTGTAATTCGCCATCAAATGCCGCGATGCGATCTAGGGTTGAATTTGTCACTTCGACAGGAGACAGTTCCTTTGAAACAAATGCAGCTATTAGGTCCTTGATCGGCCAAAAGACTGGATCTGCATTAAGCATTCGGTAGTACCCCGCCACTTATCCCGTATACCTCACCTGTGATGTAACCAGCTTTTTCACCCATCAAGAACGCGGCGAGTGCACCTACGTCTTCAGGGCGCCCAACTCTGCCCACCCGCGAGCGTCGCTCCGCGTAGCCATCAAAGAATTCCTGCGGATAAACCTTGGTCAAGAAATCATTGAAGATGAGACCGGGCGCAATGGCATTCACTCGAATTCCGTACTGACCAACTTCGGCTGCTGCCACTCGCGTAAGCGCAAGCACCCCAGCCTTGGCAGCAGAGTATGCAGCGCCGTGCTCAGTCGAAGTCTCCCATGCGGCGATTGAGGAGATGTTGACCACGCTGCCCCCGCCACGCTTGACCATCACGGGCAGTATCTGGCGCATGCAGTTAAACGATCCGGTTAGATCAACATCCAAAGTGCGTTGCCAGGTTTCGCGGCTCATCTCAATCAACGGCTCGAGTTTGTTCCAGCCGGCGCTGTTGACCAACCCGTCGATACCGCCGCGCCAATTAATGGCCTGCTCAATTGCGCGACCAACGGCGTCGAAGTCGGTGACATCAAGGTGGATGCCTAAAAACTCCCGATTGAAGGTGGCGGATAATTCACTTGCCAATTCACCAACCCGGCGCTCGTGCGCATCGGTGATGACAACATCCCAATTCTCACTAGCCAGTTCACGGACGATCGCTGAGCCAATGCCGGCACCCGCTCCAGCGGTCACAAAAGCCACGCGGCGCCCCGCCGGGTCCAGTGCCGATACCCCGTTACCCACGATCCATCCTCCGTATAGACACCGGCCTAATCCGCCAGCGTTCAGCCGCGGTCCACCATATTAGCGATAGCGATGTCACTTTACTGCAAAAGCCCTTTAATTGACAAATACCCGGCCCCCGGCCAGTGATTTAGCCGGCCGAACCCGACCCTGAGAATAGGCTCTTTAAATCACCAGCTAACTCCGAACCCAGCTCTTACCCTTTCGCACCCGATCAGAAAACGAGGCAACTTTGCCCGACCGTCTCCCAGGCCCAGACCGACTCCCAGGCCCAGACCGACTCCCAGGCCCAGACCGACTCCCAGTCACCGCGGATAACGGGCTTGCCCAATTAGCCGGTGCGGTTGGCTCCGGTGCGGTGACAGCGGTCGAACTGGTCACCATGAGTTTGACGCGAATCGCAGCACGTAATACCGACTTGAATGCCGTCATCGCCCTTGATGCAGCCAGCGCCCTGGAGCAAGCTCAAGATGTAGATGCCAAAGCCGCTGCCGGTGAGCGGCTAGGTCCACTCGCCGGTATTCCATTCCTGGTCAAAGACTTAGAAGATCTTGCTGGTTTCGTCACCACTAAAGGCTCAACCACTTTGGCCCGCGGCGACCGGGCGGCAACCGATGGGCTCATGCCACAAAGACTCAAGCAAGCTGGTGCAATCGCCATCGGTAAAACTAATCTGCCTGAATTTGCAGCTGAGGGCTTCACCTCGAACAATTTATTTGGTGCGACCAGAAACCCCTGGTCCACTTATTGGAGCCCGGGGGGATCAAGTGGTGGCTCGGCGGCTGCCCTCGCCGCCGGCTTGGCGCCAATTGCAACAGCAACCGATGGTGGCGGATCAATTCGAATCCCCGCAGCATTTTGCGGCTTGGTTGGGATTAAACCGACGCAGGGCTTGATCGGTCGAAAACCAATTCCGGACTGGATCGATCTAGCTACCGACGGCCCGATAGCAAATTCGGTAGCCGATTTGAAACTATTGCTAGAGGTTATGTCAGGCCCGGTAGCCGGGGATCCAAATTCTTTTCCGATCACATTTCCAGATGTCACGCCTGCACCGTCGCATCTCGTGGTTCTCCCTCGCACTTCGGACTACGGCCCGCTTCCCGCCGATGTCGAGGCCGCGTTCACCGCTGCCTCGCAGACATTTGCGGCGCTATTCGAGCTGCCACTGCGGTCGATCGAGCCCGGAGAGTTATTCCCAGCCGCTAGCCCGGACGAAGACTGGTTCGTTATCGCCGCAGCTGAACATGTTGAGTCCCTCGGCCGGATATGGATCCAAGAGAACTTCGCACAACTGCATCCATCAACCCAGGGTTTCTTGCAGTCTGGCTTAGGCGTTGAGATTGACGAATACCTAGCTGCCCGACGTCGAAGATTCGATTATGTGCGGCGAATTGATGAACTGCTGGGAAGTGCTGGTTTGATCCTTAGTCCAACCGTTGCAATTTCTGGTATCCCGGCTGAAGGCTGGGTGAATGCAGCCGGCCAGCTCGCTGCAACCGGCCCCGAGATTTACGCAACCATGCTGCAGAACCTCACCGGTCATCCCGCCATCACGCTGCCTGCCGGTAGGTGTCCTAATGGCGTGCCATTTGGTCTGCAAGTGACCGGGCCACGGCTTTGTGACCATTGGCTTCTTGACATAGCTACCCGCTGGGAGGCTTCCTTCCCGTGGCCCTTAACAGCACCCGGGTTCGAACCGTTCACGGTTTCGGCTGCTATTGCGGCCCGCGGGTGACCAGTGCCAGTGCCAGTTTCACATGCTCCGCGCACAACTGATCGATGCTCAGCCGCCCGTCTGGGCGATACCAAGCCGAAACACCGGTACCCATCTGCAAGATCGCCAACGTGGTGAGCGGCGCATCGGAGACTTTGAATTCACCCCCCGCAACACCGGCGTCGATGATCGCCTTCAGCGAGGCTTCGTACACATCGCGCAGGCCAATGGCTTTGCGGTGGTGTGCGCGCGACAGCGATCCCAGTTGGCTATTGACCAGCACCGCTTGATATCTGCGCTCGGCGTGGAAGCCGACATGGGCGCGCACGAAGGCGGCAAGTCGCTCCCGCGGCCCGGTGCTTGGATCTAGTCGAGCTAGCGCGTCATCGCGATTGGCAGCTAGTTCGTGCATCGCCGCCCGGGTCAGATCCCAAAGGATTTCCTCTTTGGAGTCGAAGTGGTTATATAAACTCGCGGCCTTGATGCCGACACTGGACGCGATGTCGCGCATCGTGGTTGCGTCATAACCTGACCGCGCGAACTGCTCCAATGCCGCTTGCCTGATTTCATCGGCTGTTGCAGTTCGCGCCTTACTGGGTGCTTGGGGCATAACGTCGCAGCTCGCGCCGTGCTAATGCCATCTTGTGGACTTCGTCCGGGCCGTCGGCGAGACTGAGCATGCGCGCCTGCGCATACATCTCGGCCAGCGGGAAGTCTTGGCTCACCCCAGCGCCACCGCAGGTTTGAATCGCCCGGTCAATTACCCAGGCCGCCATCTGCGGCGCGGCGACTTTGATCGCTGAGATCTCAACGGCGGCGCCGCGGTTGCCGACGGTATCCATCAGCCACGCGGTCTTGAGCACGAGCAGCCGCACCTGCTCGATGCGAATTCGCGCGTCGGCTACCCAATCCTGGAAGACCCCCTGCTCGGCAATTGCCTTACCGAACGGGAAGCGCGAATAGGCGCGCTCGCACATGATGTCAAACGCCCGCTCGGCCATGCCGATTAAGCGCATCGCGTGATGGATCCGGCCCGGGCCCAGGCGAGCTTGCGCGATGGCGAACCCGCCGTGGAGTTCACCGAGCAGGTGATCGCGTGGCACCCAGACATCGAAATCAATTTCGGCGTGCCCGCCGTGGCTGCCGTCAGTGAAACCAAAGACACTCGTGGAGCGCAGCACATTGACTCCCGGTGTCTGCATCGGCACCGCGATCATGGTGTGACGCTTATGACGTTCACCATTTGGCGCCGACAACCCCATCACCACCAGGATCTGGCAGCGCGGGCTCATCGCCCCACTGGACCACCACTTGCGGCCCTTGATGCGAAAGCCGTCACCCTCCTCGAATATTTTGGTGCGGATGTTATTGGCGTCCGAGCTGGCGACATCAGGTTCGGTCATCGAGTAGGCCGAGCGGATCTCACCGGCTAGCAGCGGCGTCAACCAACGTTCCTTGATCACCGGGGTCGCGAAGTGCGCGAGGACTTCCATGTTGCCGGTGTCCGGTGCGGAGCAGTTCATCGCTTCCGGCAACAGCATCGGGCTGCGCCCGGAGATCTCCGCCAAGGGCGCGTACTCCAGGTTCGTCAGGCCGGCACCACCTTCCCCCGGCAAGAACAGGTTCCACAAACCACGCGCCCGCGCTTGAATCTTTAGCTCTTCGAGGATCGGCGGTGGCTCCCACGGGACGAGCTCGCCCACTTGCGCGTGATGTAGGGCTTCGGCCGGCAGGATTTTCGTATTCAGGAAATCGGTGACCTGCTCTTGGAGATCAATCACTTTGGGGCTGTAGGCGAATTCCACGGTGGCTCCTGTTCCGGCAGCGGTTCGCCGGTTGGCTTTGAACATATAACTAACGAGCGTTAGTCTAGCCCGCAACGGGGTGGGTTGGCCACCGTTGGCGCCAGCAGCAATTTCGACAGAACCGGGAGTCACCATGACAAACCTGAAATTCGATTACACCGGCCGCACCGTCATCGTCACGGGAGCCGCGCGCGGGATCGGCCTTGAACTGGTCAAGTTCTTCCAGGCCGCGGGGGCCAATACCGTCGCCGTTGATTTCGACGGTGACGTTTTGACCGAGGCGGTCGCCGGGCTCGGGGTGCAGGTGATTTCAGCAGATGTCAGCAAGACCGCTGACGTGCAGCGCGTGGTCGACGCCGCCATCGAGAGCTTCGGGCGCATCGACGTCATGGTCAACAATGCCGGCATCCTTCGTGACAACGTGCTCTGGAAGATCACCGATGAGGATTGGGAGGCCGTGCTGGCGGTGCACGCCGGCGGCACATTTAAATTCACCCGCGCTTGCGTACCTCATTTTCGGGCGCAGGAGTACGGTCGCGTCATCAACGTGACCTCCTATACCGGATTACACGGCAATACCGGCCAGGGCAATTACGCCACCGCCAAAGCCGGCATCATCGGGTTCACCAAGACCGCCGCCAAGGAACTCGCCCGCTTTGGCGTAACCGTCAACGCGATCTCACCGAGTGCGGCGACGCGCATGATCTCCTCGATACCCGCCGACAAGCTCAGCGAGTTGGCGGCTCTTATCCCGGCGGGCCGGTTCGCCGAACCCGAGGAGATCTGCGCGGCCGTCGGTTTCCTCGGCTCCGAAGAAGCCGGCTATGTAACCGGCGTGGTGCTGCCGGTCGACGGCGGCATTTCGATGTAACGCACCGCGGCCAATCAGTAGCATCACGGTCAATAAATGAGGGAGACAGGATGAATCGCGACGCAGTCATCGTCGGGGCAGTGCGCAGCCCGGTCGGGATCGGTAAGCCCGAGAAAGGTGCGCTGAGCGGGATCCACCCCGTTGACCTCTCGGCCCTGGTGCTCCAAGGACTCATCGCGCGCACCGGTATCGATCCGGGGGTCGTTGACGATGTGATCTGGGGCGCGGTCTCCCAAGTTGGTGAACAAGCTTTCAACGTCGGCCGCAATGCCGCGCTCGCCGCCGGCTTCCCCGAAGACGTCACCGGGGTGAGTATCGATCGGCAGTGCGGATCGAGCCAGCAGGCCGCGCACTTCGGCGCCGCCGGGGTGATCGCCGGGCAGTATGACTTCGTGATCGCCGGTGGCGTGGAATCCATGTCGCGCGTGCCGATGTTCTCCAATGCCACCGGCGGCGACGGTCCGTTCGGCCCCCGCATGATTGATCGCTATGACGGTGGCTTGGTGGGCCAGGGCATCAGCGCCGAGATGATCGCCGAGCAGTGGCACCTGAGCCGCACCGACCTCGATGCGATCGCGGTTACCTCCAATGAGCGCGCCGCGGCCGCCACCGCGGCTGGTCTTTTCGATGACGAGATCATCCCGATCACCACCGCAACTGGCATCGTTACCGCAGATCAGGGGATTCGCGCGGGCACCACCTTGGAGTCACTCGCGGGCCTTAAGACCCCGTTCCAGGAAGACGGTGTCGTCACCGCCGGCAACGCCTCGCAAATCTCCGACGGTTCGGCTGCCCTGCTAATAACCTCATCGGAGAAAGCCCGCGAGTTCGGGCTGCGGCCCCTGGCACGCTTCCATACCTTCGCCCTCGCCGGTGTCGACCCGATCATCATGTTGACCGGCCCGATACCCGCGACCAAGAAAGCGTTGCAGCGCAGTGGGTTGGCCCTTGCCGATATCGGCACCTTCGAAGTCAATGAGGCATTTGCCGCGGTGCTCGGTGCCTGGTACCACGAGATCGGTGCTGACCGGGCGCTGACCAACCCAAATGGCGGCGCGATCGCCCTTGGCCACCCACTCGGTGCATCCGGTGCGCGCCTGATGACTACCATGCTTCATCACATGCGTCGAAACAACATCAAGTACGGTCTGCAGACGATGTGCGAAGGTGGCGGCATGGCGAATGCCACTATTCTCGAATTGCTGTAGGGGCTCGAACTGCTGCACCGCCAGTTCTACCGAAAGGTCGATAAGTCATGAGCAAGGTGGTGGCATCCGCCCGTGAAGCGGTAGCCGATATCACAAGTGGGTCGAGTCTGGCCGTCGGTGGCTTCGGGCTTTCGGGTATCCCCGACACCCTCATTGGTGCACTACTCGAAACCAAACCAACCGGACTTGATGTCGTGAGCAATAACTGCGGTGTCGATGACTGGGGGCTCGGCTTACTGCTGCGCGCCGGCCTGATCGCGCGCATGACTTCGTCCTACGTCGGTGAGAACAAGGAGTTCGAACGGCAGTACTTAACCGGTGAACTCGAAGTCGAGTTGGTGCCGCAGGGCACCCTCGCCGAGCGGCTACGCGCCGGTGGCGCTGGTATTCCTGCCTTCTTCACCCCCGCGGGTGTCGGAACTTTTGTCGCCGAGGGTG
>BJGE01000060.1 GCA_014190275.1 Actinomycetes bacterium
ACAAGCCCGTCGTTGTTGAAGTCGCAGGCTGTCGCGGCGGTGCCATCATAATATGCATCGGGCTCCGCAAGCTGGATGCCACAGGTCTGGGTTACGTTCGCGAAGATTGCCGTTACTCCGTCGGCCTTGATGGTCGCCACGAGTGCGGCCAGATCGGCCGAGCTGGGTTCGGCGAGGGTCGTGCCCGACGGAATCACGGTGCCGGCAATCTCGTAGCCGTAGGAGTCGGCCAGGTAGCCGAGGGCTTCATGGTCGGTCACCAAGATCCGCTGGTCGGCGGGTACCGACTCCAAAGCCGAGCGCACCCCGGCTTCAGCCGTGCGGATATTCGCTGCCGTCGTGGCCGCGCAGCTTCGATAGGCGTCGTCGCCGGTGGAGGCTGCCAGTTCGGCACCGATGAGCTCTGCGGCCAATGCCATGCGGGTCATGTCGAACCAAAAGTGCGGGTCCAAGGAGCCGTGCTCGTGAACATCTTCTTCGTGACCATCTTCGTGCGCACCAGCACCGAACTCGATCGGGTCTACGAGCGGCCCGACCTCAAAGACCTTCGCCCCATCGGCTGCGGCGTTTTCAAAGGCGTCGGTGAGCCCGGCCTCCAGCCCGAGGCCGTTAGCGACCACGAGGTTCGCGGTGACCATAGCCTCGACCTGGTCGGATGAGGCCGAGAAGTCATGCGGGTCGGTGCCCGCGGGCATAAGTACGGTGACCGTGCCGCCCGCGCAGGTGAGGATCTGGCCGACCACATCGCCGAGCATGGTGGTGGTGGCCACGACTTTGACGGCACTTGCAGCCGGTGTTGCGGCCGGCTGCGGGGCAGTTGAGTCGGCGGAGCCGCAGGCCGAAAGCACCAGGGTGGCCGCGGCACCGGCGACTAAAAAGGAGCGTCTCATACCTGAAAAGTTACCTTAAATGAAAATGAATGTCAACATCGTTAGGACGGTAAGTAGTAGCAGGTGTCAGGGACCGGCCCTACGGTTAGGGGTGCGGCCAAGTGGCCCGCTCCACTGCGTTCACCGATTCGAAGGGGGCCCCAAGGGTGGCAATGGTCCGGCGCACCCGTCGCCACCAGAAGTACCGCGAGCAGGTCATGCGTGCGCACGGCGGTGTCTGCCACATCTGCGGGCAAGGCGCGGCCGATGCCATCGATCACCTCGTGCCCGTTGCTTGGGGCGGCTCCGATGATCCGTCGAATCTCGCCCCGGCCCACACCTCCTGCAACTCCGCGCGCGGTGCGCCGCCACCGCCGCAGTGGACTTATGAGCGCCCGTCGATGTGGCTACCCGGGTACGGCCCGCGGTCAGGTGCGGGGGCGTCCAAAACCGGCAGGTCCGGGTGCTCGGCATTTGGTCTCGGTGCCTTGGCCGGAGTCGTTATTGGCGGCGTCATAACTTTATTTGGGATCCCGCTGCCGATTTCACTAATCGTGGTGATCGCGGTTGCGGGGGCCGTAATCGCATTGCTGCTGCGCCGGCCCGCGACCGTGGTGCCTAGTGAGCGGCCGGTGGTCTTTGACGCAGCCGGTCAGGAGTTCCTTGATGCCCGCGGGGTGATGAGTGAGGGCGGTCGGGCCGGTGATCTGGCTCCACCCGGCGATGTGCTCGAGCGCCTTGACGTGGAGATAACGGGAAACAACATTGACACCCTGATCAACCTGCTACAGCTTGGCCCAGGCACCGAGGGTTTTCGCGACGGCCTGCTCGGGCGGGAGGGTGAAGACCTAATTGTTTATGCGATGGTGCGCTTAACCGCCGATGTGGTGGCCACCGGTGACGACGACTCCGGCGCCGCGCCGGTGGGTCGGATCCCAGCGGCAGCTTGGCAGCGGCATCCGGGTTTGGGCCAGGCCATGGTGTCGGTGCAGGTCGGCCTCGGCATCGATAGTGCGGGTGCAAAGCGTTGCTGGGTGAGTTTCAGGAGTTCGGTGGGCGGTACTGGTACTTTGCCCGGATGAGAATCTCGCGTGCCGCCGCCATTATCACGGCTTGCCTCCTTGCCAGCCTCGTGGCAGTGCCGGCTCACGCGGCACCCGCCGAGCAGGTGACCGTCGTCAAGGTCTACCACCAGGCGGTGAGCCCGATTGCCGTTAGCGGTTCGGGTATCGGCACCGTGCGAACTTTCTTCATTCCGATTGCGGTAAATGGCAGTGCGGCCGATGGTCAGTATCTAACCGGCACCTTGACCACCCTTAGCAACGCCATGCCCAGCGGTGAAGAAATTCGAGCATCGAACCTGACCTTTGTGTTCGGGAGTGAAATCAATCAGCTGGTGGTAGGTGGCGTCTCCCTTTACCCGCCGGCCGGAGCCACGCTGGCAACCGGGCAATCCACCACGCGTCCGGTCATCGGTGGTTCCGGTATCTATTTCGGTGCGCGCGGTCAGGTGGTGTCAACCAATCTTGGGGCCAACGGGTGGACGCACGTCTTCAAAATCCGTCTGGGCTAAGGCACCGTCGCGACGAGGGGAAATCCCAGACGAATTTCAGTTAGCGCGGCCGCCAGCTCTTTGGGATAATGACAGTATGGCTTCGCCGCTCGCTGTGATATCCGGTGGCAGTCGCGGCCTTGGCTTTCAGACAGCATGTGCACTAGGTCTCATGGGCTATGACCTAGTGCTAATCGCGAAGCGGGCCGAAGGTCTCGCTGCGGCGAAGGAGAAACTGCTCCAGGACCAGCGCGCGGCGGGTCGTGGCGGCCAGCAGGTTTCGGTTTTTGAGTGTGACCTGGAGAACCCAGAGCTGACCGGCGATCTCGTTGCGCAGGTGAAGGCGCAATTCCCGGCGCCGCAGGCGCTGGTGCTCGCGCACGGGGTGATGAGCGCCAAAATGTCAAAGACCCTTAAGACCGATGCAGCGGAGTGGCGGCGCGTGCTGTCGATCAACTTGGATTCGGTGTTCCAGCTGATCAATGCAATCGCGCCGGCGATGGTTGAATCGCGAGATGGTCGCGTCGTGGTTTTCTCTGCCTGCCTGGGGCGAATGTCTGGTCCGGGCAATGCGGGGGGTCTGGCTCCTTATCGCATAAGTAAAGCCGGGGTCAACGCATTGGTGCGAAATCTCGCGCACGAGACCGGGTTGGGCAGTCGGGGGTTCCTTGTTGATGCGGTCTGCCCGGGTCATTCGCGCACCGACATGGGTGGTCCGGACGCACCGCGGTCGCCCGAGGAGGGCGCTGCTACGGCAATCTGGCTGGCGACCCGCCCATTTGACCCGACGAGTGCGGACCCGAAGGCTGCGGTCACGGGCGTGCTTTGGGAGGACATGTCGGTTGTGCCCTGGTAATCGCCTGCACTAAAGCTTCGGAAAAAAGTGCAGCCCCCCGGTGACTTTCGGGGGGCTGCACTCTATTGACAGTCACTACTTCCTCAGGTCGAACCGATCCGCGTTCATCACCTTGTCCCACGCGGCTACAAAGTCACGCGCGAACTTCTCCTTGGCATCACCGGACGCGTAGACCTCGGCAACTGCGCGAAGCTGGGAGTTGGAGCCGAACACTAGGTCCACGCGACTCGCCGTCCACTTCACCGCACCGGTGGCCCGGTCCTTGCCCTCGAACAGGTTCTCGGTGTCATCTGCCGGCTCCCACTTGGTACCCATGTCGAGGAGATTCACGAAGTAGTCATTCGTGAGCTTGCCCGGAGTATTGGTGAGGACGCCGACATCTGAGCCCTTGTAGTTGGCGCCGAGCACCCGCATCCCGGCCACTAGTACTGCCAACTGCGGTGTGCTGAGGCCGAGCAGGTTGGCCTTATCGACGAGTAACGCCTCCGCCGGTCGAACCTGGCCCTTGACCAGGTAGTTGCGGAAACCATCAGCGGTTGGTTCTAGCACCGCAAAGGACTCGGCGTCGGTCATCTCCGCCGTCGCGTCGGTGCGGCCTGGGGTAAAGGGCACGGTGATTGAGTAGCCGGCGTCCTTGGCTGCTTTCTCTACGCCCGCACAGCCACCGAGCACGATCAGATCGGCCATCGATATCTGCTTCGCACCGGAGTTGAACCCAGACGCAATGGTCTCCAGCTTGCCTAGCACCTTTGCCAATTGGGCTGGTTCATTGGCCTCCCAATTGAGTTGCGGTTCCAAGCGCACCCGGGCACCGTTGGCGCCACCGCGCTTATCGGTGCCGCGGAAGGTCGAGGCCGAGGCCCATGCGGTCGCCACCAGTTCGGAGATGCTAAGGCCAGATTCGAGAACTTTCGCCTTCAGTGCTGCGATGTCACCGTCGCCTACCAAGGCATGGGTAACCGGAGGTACCGGGTCCTGCCAGATCAGGTCTTCGGCTGGAACCTCCGGGCCGACGTAGCGCACTTTCGGACCCATGTCGCGGTGGGTGAGTTTGAACCATGCGCGGGCAAAGGCATCGGCGAACTCTGCCGGGTTTGCCAGGAAGTTGCGCGTGATCGGCTCGTAGATCGGATCGACCCGCAGCGCCAGATCGGCCGTGGTCATCACGGGCGCATGGCGCTTGTTCGGGTCCTGCGCATCGGGAACGGTGTTCGCCTCTGCGCCGCCTGCAGGTATCCACTGCTGGCCACCCGAAGGGCTCTTGGTGAGTTCCCACTCATTGCGCAGCAAGGTCTCGAGGTAGTTCATATCCCAGGTGGTGGGAGTCGAGTTCCACGCACCCTCGAGCCCGCTGCTGATGGTTTCATCGCCATTGCCGGCGCCCATTGAGTTCATCCAGCCCAGGCCCATCTCCTGCAAAGGTGCATCCTCGGGCTCGGGACCGACGAACTTGGCGGGGTCACCGGCGCCGTGCATCTTGCCGAAGGTGTGTCCGCCGGCGACCAATGCGACTGTCTCGTAGTCGTTCATGGCCATGCGAGCGAATGTCTCGCGGATATCGCGGGCCGAGGCCATCGGGTCGGGGGTGCCGTTGGGGCCCTCTGGGTTGACGTAGATCAAGCCCATCTGCACGGCGGCGAGTGGGTTCTCCAGATCGCGATCACCGGAGTAACGGCCATCTGCGAGCCATTCCTGCTCGGTGCCCCAATAGGTGGCGTCGGGCTCCCAGACATCTGCGCGCCCGCCGCCGAAGCCGAAGGTGGCAAAGCCCATTGACTCAAGTGACACGTTTCCGGTGAGGATGAAAAGGTCGGCCCAGGATAGTTTCTTACCGTACTTCTGCTTGATCGGCCAGAGCAGGCGTCGGGCTTTATCGAGGTTGGCGTTATCAGGCCAACTGTTCAACGGCGCGAAGCGCTGCATGCCTGATCCGCTACCACCACGACCGTCGGTGGTGCGGTAGGTGCCGGCTGCGTGCCAGGCCATCCGGATGAAGAGCGGGCCGTAATGGCCATAGTCGGCCGGCCACCAGTCCTGCGAATTGGTCATCAGCGCGGTCAGGTCCTTTTTGACAGCGGCCAGATCCAGCGCCGCGAACTCGCTGGCGTAGTCATAACCTGCGTCCATGGGATCGGCCGCGGGTGGGTTTTGGCTCAGCACCTGCAGGTTTAGCTGGTTGGGCCACCAGTCCTCGTTTTGGGTGCCCACGCCGACTGACCCGTGCGAAACCGGGCACTTGTTATCACTTTCCATGGCGCTCTCTCCTTATATATCTGTGAGGGTATTTATCTGTGACGGTGTTAGTTACCAGTTGACGATCGCAAGTCTTGGTTACCGGCGGCATCCGCGGCACAGCAGCTCGGGCACCGGCCTAGGTAGGCGACCTCGGCCTCGTCGATGTCGTAACCGAGATTGTCGCTGGCCGTTAGACAAGGGGTGAAGCCGACCGCACAATCAACATCGATGATCTCACCGCAGGATCGGCAAATAATATGGTGATGGTTGTCGCCCACCCGGGTCTCGTAACGGGCCGCGGAGCCGATGGGTGCGATGCGCCGAATCAGGCCGACTTCGCCCAGCACCGCGAGTGCGTCATAGACCCCTTGGCGCGAGATCGTGCCAAGTTCAGCCCGGACCGCCGCGGTTATCGCCTCGGCCGTGGCATGGGGTGCGCCCGCAACTGCCTTCAGGACGGCAACCCGCTGCACGGTCACCTGGACGCCATGGGTGGCTAATTGTTCGGCAAAATCCGAGGGCACCACGAAAACCTATCCGAGGATCTGGACAGTGTCAAAATATCGATGAGGTCCATGATTGTCCGAGAAGGATTGACGGATACAATCAAGAGATGTCAGCCATTTCGCGATTCTTCGACTCGTTGCCGGTATCCCAAGGACTGCTGTTGGTTGTAAAAGCACTGCCGGTGGCGATTACCGTGCTAATTCTCCGCTGGACACTGCACTATGGGTTTGGCGTCAACGGGTTGATGTCCTTCTCGGACGCGGCCGCTGTGCTGACCGGTGCGACCGTAATTGTCGGCCTGATGCTTGCCGGGGTCATGTCCGACTATAAAGAGTCGGAAAAACTACCGTTGGTGATCGGCGGCTCGCTGCTAGCGATTAACTCCCTAGCCCACGGGGCCCTGGCCACCAAAGCAGTCGATACCGCCTTCATCCGCCCGAGACTTGCGCAGGTTGCAGAAACGATCAATGAGTGGCTCTACGACCGCGTCGGCGATGATCAAATTCCGATTGCTCAAGGGGTGGTCAGTGAACTGATCATTGATGTGGAAAAGGCAGGGGGCACCACGCACTACCTGACTCGCCTACTTATACAGGCATCAGACTTAGGGGTAGCACTGCAGCGGGTAATGGTGATTCGAAATACCATGTTCATTAAAGCCGGCTACGCCTTGATGACGATTCTTGTCGGCATCGTGTTGATTCTCTTCGTCTTGGTTGATTTCCCGTCCGAGTTCGCCCAGTGGTTGGTGATCGGGGCGCTCTCGCTCGCCTACGCCTATTTGTTGCTGCTCGTGCGTGACCTCGACAATCCATTTGGTTACGGCGAACATGGCGGGCGAGGAAGTGGCGCCGACGTCGATATCACGCCATTTACTAAGGCGTATCAGGAACTGACCGCATAACTCGAATCGTCGCGAGCAGGAGCACAACTGAGGCGATCACAAGGATAACTGCGCGCCAGGTCACAAAAAACATTAAACCCAGGTCACCTACGAGTAGCACCCACCCCAAGGTGATGACCAAGTGCGAACGCTTTGTCGTGAGCCAAGAAATAGCAAAATGCAGCAGCCCAAAGGCAACTGCGCCTACCATGGCGAGCCATTTGTTACCAGGAAAGTTACCCAAGGCAGCCATGGTGAAGATGACAACCCAAAGTCCGATGCCGAGGTAGGCAAGGGCGTGGATCAAGATGATCAGTGTTCTGGAGCTGCGACCTTGGATTGCCATGGTCGTCGAGCCTAACCGGTGCGGTGTCGCCTTGGCTGTGGCGCCTCACCGGCCGGACTAAACGTGAGGTAATCCCTCCATTTTTGGAAAAGTTGAAAACGTACCAGTGATCAAGGCTTGATTTGGCAATCCGTTTACCAAGAAGATCATTTTATGGATTAAACCCGCTGAAAGGGACCCACATGTCATTTGATAAGTCAGGCCAATCTCGACGCAATTTCTTAACTGGTGCTGCCGTCACAGTGGGGGCAGTTGGATTAGCAGGCCTGGTGCCGGCGCAGGCGGTCGGTGCACCGAACGTGCTGAGAGCTCCTACTGCGCGGAGCGCTTCAGCGCGGCGGCCAATTATTAGAAGTGATCGGCAGGGCTTTAATCGCCGCTGGTTCGCGCCCAATCTCAAGGCCGTTTATGTGCCCACGAGTACAGATCAAGTCGCTAATGTTGTTAATGAGGCACTTTCAGCGCACGGCAAAAATGTGAAGGTGACCTCGGGTCGCCACTGCTACGAGGATTTCGTTTATAACGACCAAACCCATGCGGTAATAGATATGTCTGCCTTGAATCAGGTGGGGTATGACCCCGATTACAACGCATACTTTGTTGATGCAGGGTGCGAAAACTGGACGGTTTATCGAACGATGCTGAACGCGTTCAATAAGACACTCCCGGCGGGTTCTTGCTACTCGGTGGGCGCCGGTGGCCACATCACCGGTGGGGGATACGGCCTGCTCTCCAGGCTGCATGGTCTGACCATCGATCACGTAACTGCAATTGACATTGTTACTTGGGATGCGCGCTCGAGTACAGCGAAGATGCGCCACGTGTCCGAGAAGAGCAGTGACGCGGCTGAACGAGATCTCTTTTGGGCACTTCGCGGTGGCGGTGGCGGTAATTTTGGCGTGATCGTGCGTTACTTCTTCGCGGACCCGCCTACTGCACCAGACTATGCAACAGTGTGGAGTCTGGCCTGGAATTGGTCGGACATGACGAACGCAGGTTTTGCTAACTTACTAGCGGAATACGCCGACATGGTTACGACAATGCCAAATACAGACTGGTCTTTGCTGTGTCTGACCCACGTAACAAATGGTCAACTTGGCATGACTCTCCAAGTAGTTTCACCGGCCGGTACAAGTTTCACCGAGCATCGACGCAGGGCCGAGGCAAGTGTGGCCAGTGCCACCAAGCGCTTCTCCGCGATCGCACCCGCGGTGCGTCTGCTTCAGCCACTTGGCGGGTATCCTTACAGTAGCTCGGTCCCGAAGAGTGAATCGGCGGTCCACCTCACTTATCTCGAAGCCCTTCAGGACCTAAATGGCATCGGGCCGAATCAATTCTTTAAGAACAAGTCCGCGTATATGAAGAAGGCTTTCCCCGCAGATCAGGTTGCCGCTATCTACCACTGGCTCAACGTGACTCCTGCCGGCGCCAATCTGTCACAAGCACTCGTTCAGGTCGATAGTTACGGCGGAGAAATCAATAAGCGGTCATCAACCGCGACTGCGGTACCGCAACGGTCTTCCATCATGAAACTGCAGTACCAGACTTATTGGAACAACGATTCGGTGCCTGGAAATCGCAATGCAGCGCCGTATTTGGCTCAAGCTGAAGCCCAACTTACCTGGCTAAATGATCTATATCGCGCCGTATATGCCGAATACGGGGGCACTCCGAACCCTGCCAATGACACCACCGGCACCGTTGGCGGCTGCTACTACAACTATCCCGATAGCCAACTTGGCACGCACGCCCACGGTGACGCTGATAAGGCGCTTTGGCTGTATTTCTTGGACAATCTTCGCAAGAACCCGCGGAACCTAGTTGACATCAAGAAGCGTTGGGATCCGCAGAACTATTTCCACCATGCGCAGTCCATCCCGGTTAAGTGAGTTCACGAATCTGGCTGCCCTTAAGGGGCGGGTTCGGTGACAGTAAGGGCGGTAGTTGCCCGAACCTACGGTGGGGGATACTTCTGCCATGAGTGATCCAACTCCCCGAATTGTGGACCGGGGTCACGTTGGCCAGATAGACGCGTCACTGGTGCCTAGGTACAGCGGGATTGCAACATTCGGCCGGCTCTCGCAAATTGAATTACTTCCGGAGTCAAATGCCATTGACATCGCGGTAGTAGGCATCCCGTTTGACTCCGGCGTCACTTTTCGCCCAGGCGCCCGCTTCGGGCCGGCCCATGTGCGCGAGGCTTCAAGGTTGTTGCGGCAGTACAACCCAGCGCAACAGGTGTATCCGTTCGGGGAGCTGCAAGTGGTTGACGCGGGTGATATCGCAGTCAACCCGTTTTCAATTTCCGAGGCAGTCCTTGAAATAGAAAGGGGGGCACTTGAGCTATTGGACCGGGCGCCGCGACTTTTGACAATTGGCGGTGACCACACCATTTCGCTGCCACTGCTGCGGGCGCTATGCAAAAAGCACGGGGCGCCGATAACGGTAATTCACTTTGATGCGCATCTTGATACTTTCGGGCCCTACTTCGGAGCCGATATAACGCACGGAACCCCATTTCGATTAGCGAGTGAAGAGGGCTTGATCGACCGCGAATCCAGCATGCATCTAGGTATTAGAGGCCCGCTTTATGGAGCTGAAAATTTAACCGATGATGCGGCACTTGGATTTCAGATCATCACGTCGGGGCACTTTGACTCTGAGGGGATGTCAGGGATTTTGGAACGGGTACGCGCCCGCGTTGGTGATCGTCCGGTTTATGTGTCAATCGACATTGATGTCCTTGACCCGGCATTTGCCCCGGGCACCGGTACTCCTGAGGCGGGCGGCATCACCTCACGGGAGCTATTGACGATCATCCGTGGCCTGGCGGGGCTAAGAATCGTGGGTTGCGACATTGTTGAAGTAGCACCGGCATACGACCACGCGCAGATTACGGGGATTGCCGCCGCTCATGTGATGTACGACCTCTTGAGCCTGATGGCGGGCTCCAAGTTTTAGTCTAGATGCGATGATGTTGGTTGGAGATCAGATCAAGGGCTGCTCGAATCGCTTTTGAGTCACTTAACTGCGCAGGATCTAATAGGTGCGCACGCCGGAAGCACGCGGGGAGTTCGGCGGCTAGATACAGCGCCGAGAGGTAAACTGATCCTGCTCGTTCAATATTGGACACTACGTTGAACAGATCGCGGTTTATGTATTCATCATCATTTACCAGATTCGTTGCCGAATCCATCGGGCTACCATCCGAAATGACTAGGAGGATGCGGTTATCGCACTCGCGCTCTGCTAGGCGTAGGTAGGCCCAGGTAACTGCCTCACCGTCGATGCCCTCGCGGTAGATATTCGTCGAGAGCAAAGATGCAATGCCGTTTCGCGCCCGTCGCCACGAAGTTTTGGCGTCCTTTATTACGAGGTGCCAGCTTTCATTCAACCGGCCGGGGTGCGCCGGGCGGCCGGCTCGGAGCCAATCGGTGCGGGCCCGCCCGCCATTCCAGGCACCAGTGGTGAATCCCAATATTTCACACTCAATATCTGCCAGGTCAAGGGCGCGGGCAAAAACATCGACCAGTAGTGCAACGTGCTCGCGGTATTTCTTCATCGATCCAGAGCAATCGATGAGAAAGGTGACCGATGCTCGCGGGGTTGGTACCGCCGTGGGTTGCCGAAAGATTCGATGATTGGTCGGTGCGGTTATGAGTTGCGATAGGCGGCGACCGTCAAGGAGCCCCTCGTCATGACCGCCTTCCCAGGAATCGAACTCTGGCTGGGCAAAGCGGGTGCGCAGCGCGCGGGTCAACCTGCTGACCTCCTGGCGGTACTTGACGGCAATTTCATCGAGTTGGATTCGATAAGTCTGGGCGGACCGGGGGGTGACCACCGCCGAAATTGGCAGGATCTGGTCGTACTTCGTGGTGAAAACCTGGTACGCGGGCCGAGTTGGGGTTGCGTTACCACCCTTGCCAGTGCCGGTCGCGAGTTCAGCGCCGCTGGCATTCTTAGCCGCCGGCTTTAGGTCAATTAACCCGGGGATCCGGGCGCGTACTGACGCACCGTTATCTTGTTGGGTGAGATTGGAGCCGGTGGCGAGTAGGTCGCCGATTGCATTTGCTATTGCCAGTGCTGGCACCGAATACTCGACCTGGCTATTGCGTACCCGTCTCAACTTCGCGAACGCAGGGCCGATGGTGTCAGCAAGCCCGCCCCTCGTGGACTCCAAGAGATCACCGTAGTCATCTGGCACGGGGTCACCGGTCACGCGAGATCGCCCAACCTGAGCCACATAGAAAACAAGTAGGCCGTGAGCGGTCTCTAAGAGGCCTGCCGTCTCGCATTCACCGGACCAAGCCAAGAATCTGCGGGTGAGATTAGCTCGACTTCCCGGAAGCTCATCTGCCCCCAATGACTCGACGCGATACTGCTCGAGCATTTCAAAAACCAATGCGGCGACCGGATCCTCTGGCAGCAAGGCTGCGTGAAGGTTGGCATCGGAGAACGTGATTCGCCAGGCCATGGCATCTGCCGCACCGCGTCTGCTTTGAAAGTCAGTATCGGTCGCAGGTGGGTGTAGGTGTGGCGCATTAAGTGGCAGTGGGGTCTGGCCGCGGTGTAGTAGATGATGCCGAAAGCACAGGTCGGCATCTTGTGACATTGCTCGAATGGTGGTAGCGCATAGTTCGTCGAGAGCCTCCGCACTCCAAGGCTGGTCTGTTGCCGCCAGCCCATTCGCAGCTACGTTAGGCATATGGCTTCGGCTAGTTCACGGTTGAAGCAACGCTGGAAATACTCAGCGACCACTGGGTACTCGGCCTCGTCGCACCTATTGAGGAACGAAACCCTAAATGCGGCATCGATGTCACGGAAGAGCTGTACATTCTCAGCCCACATGATTACGGTGCGCGGGGACATCAAGGTGGAAAGATCACCGGCCCGAAAGCCCTCACGGGTTAGCCCCGCCAAGGCCACCATGGCGGCGATCAGTTTCGTGTCGGAAGCCCCGGCCAGTTCCGGTACCCGGGCTTGCACAATCGCGATTTCCTCATTCGCCGGGAGGTCGTCCAGTGCAGCGACGATGTCCCAACGGCCTATCTGCGCAT
>BJGE01000061.1 GCA_014190275.1 Actinomycetes bacterium
CAAATACCGCGAACCCTATGACCGCGATCGGGGTTGCCCACTTCTTGACGAAACCACTGCGCGGGTTGACCAAGGCGCCAAGGCGCCCCGCCAGATCACCGGCCACCAGGGCTAGTGCCACCAGGGCGAGGGCGAAGGAGATCGACGACCACTGCACATACGGCCAGAGCAAACCGGTGCGCTCGAGTAACCCGGCACCGGTTTGCGAGCCGAGTTGGGCCAGTGACCAAACCGTGGTGTGGAGGGATGGGTACCACTGGTTCCAGGCGACCGAGCCATCAATGGTCGGCCAGGTGGTGCTGCCAACCTCATAGGTGTTGGCAAATGTCGTGAAGTGGCCTTGATTATCCCAGCCACTGAAGAACAGGCCGCTAACTAAGCTGTAGAGATTGCGACCAAGATACGCACTCATCAGCCACCAGCTGGTGCCAACCAGCATGATGCCAAGCAGGGCGTCGCTGATCGTCGGCTTGGGTATTGGCCGCGCCAACCTCGGGATGAACCGGGCGGCCACTAGTGCTACCACCGCCACGGTGATGAACAAATGCGCCGAAGTTGTGGTCACCGGGGTCGCTCCGGCCCGCGGGAAGATCAACGCCACCAGGCCGATGAGCACGATAATGGTGATCAACGCCCGCTCGGTAATCGTTCGACCCCAAGGCGGCAGCAAGATCAGCAGCACGCCGGCGGCCACAAATCCCACCGGTGGCACTAACCACAAGAGCACGACGGCGACGGCAGCCACCACGGCGAGGATGGCATTCGTGCGGTTACCGGTAGCCATTAATTGCCCGGCTTCATCGTGATCGAGATATTGACCTGGCCAGTTTGCAGGGCGCTGACTTCAGCGACGCCGGCCCCGTCAACCTTCATTCCCAGATCATTCTCCGCCCGCCACCCCACCGGTGGTGTGACACGCACGGTAAGGGTTGACGCATTCCAAGTCGACTGTGGTTCGGCCTGCAGGTTATAGACGAGATTTCCATCGGGGGCCGTGAACGTGCCGGCGGGTAGGTCGTACGACACCGATACCGCAGCCTGCGCGCCCGGCGGCGTCCAGCCGACCACCCGCACAAGTTTTTGCCCGAAACCATCGTCAACAAAACCCCGGCCGTATTGCTGATGGTCCTTAAAGGAGCGCACCGTGAAACCTTGTGGGTAGAGCGCGCTGTAGTTGGTCGCGGCGGTTGGCACATAAAGCAAATACGCGGCCTTAAGCCAACTGGTTTCGTAGCCGATGCGCTCGGGTGGACCCTCGGGCCGCTCCGCCGGGGTGGCATTGGTGACCGTCATGAGTTGGGTGACGCGGGCCGATCCATCGGTATTGATGCGCGCCGATACCAAGACATTTCGCTGCTGGAATACATCAACCTTGCTCTGGTTTCCGTTTTGGGTGTAGACGGCGGACCAATCCCCGACTCCCGGGTCGCGCACCGCACCGCCGGCGCCACTTTCCAGAATGAAATTCTCGAACCGGGTATCGCGCATCCAAACCTGAAAATGCCGGCCGGGTGCGGTGCTTGCAATTGCCTTCGCAACCGCGACCAGATCCTCACCCGATAGCAATTGCGCTAGCAGCTCATCGAGTAGTAGTTGGTTGGCTTCCTGCCGCGCCACGAATTCGGTGACGCCAAATTTCTCATACGCTTCGACCAGCAGGATCTGTCCGAGTCGATCACCGGTGACCGCACCGTAGGTCGGCGATGGGATCGGCCCGATGGCATTCAGCACCGCCGCTATCGAAGTGAGGTCAAGGGTGATGACGCCGTCAACGGCCGGGTAATCCCCGCCGATCCACGCCCCGGACATCTCGCGTGCCGAATAAAGAAGTGACGGATGGGTGTTTGTCACCACCATCGGCGCATTACGCGGGTTGATCGGGAAAAACGGATTACCGGCCGGCCCCCACCAGGTGACCGGGGCGTTTAACGGCGGATACAACTGCGTGCTCGTTTGTCCCTTGATCGGGATCGAAATGCGGCCGTCGTCGAACTCCACGAGCACCAACGTCAAAGGTGCCCCGCCCGCGGCTCGCATCTCGGCCTGATTGCCGATTGCGATGAGATAGCGCTTGGGCGCATTGGCCCCGAGTGCATCGGGGAGCAGCGGCGCTAGATCAACGAGTGCGCTAACCGCGCGCTGCACCGGCTTGACCTCCTTCAGCGCCTTGGCACGCACAGTTTCAAGGAATCCGGCAGCCGGCCCGCTGGTGTCAACCGCCTGCAATTGTGCGATGGAATCTTTGATTCCAGATTCAACCGAGTCAACTCGTGGCGGTAGTTGTCTAAGTAACTCGATATCGATCGTGCCGTCACTGAAGATCTTCACACCATCGTTCTTACCCGACAGATCACCGAAAATACTCAGGAGCTCACCGGTGCTGGTGGTGATGTCATCGGTCGCGATTGCCAACGCCCGCCAGTTGGCAACCGCGGTGTCGAGTCCAGGCACCCTGCCGATCAAATCCAATTGCGCAGCGCCGGCCGATGCGCTCACCCGATCAGCCGCCGCCCGGACTTCATCAAAGTTTGCTAACGCAGATTCATAATCCCCAGCCGTAAGCTGGTCGACCGCCCCGGTCAAGCTGGTTTGAAAACTTCGGGCGCCCAGCGCAACCGAAACCAATGACGAAACAAAGCCGATTTGCAGCCACAGCACGAACCCGCCGACAAGGACGGCGACGGCCAGGGCGAGCAGGGCAAAAGGCTTTGATAGCAAAGGCCTTGGACGTGACACTAGATGAGTATAGAAAAGCCGTGGCGGCTAATAAGCGCCGTGACCGATCAGGACAACTTTGACGGTTTTGGCCACGATGACCAAATCCAGGGCTGGTGACCAGTGCTCGACGTAGTCAAGATCCATGCGCATGCGCTCATCCCACTCAACCTGCTTGCGGCCGGACACCTGCCAAAGCCCGGTTAAACCCGGTTTGGTGAGGTGTCGGCGGTGATCGGCATCACCAAATAATGGCAACTCGGCAACTAACACCGGCCGCGGCCCAACAAGTGACATCGTGCCACCGATTACGTTCACGATCTGCGGCATCTCATCAATCGACCAGCGGCGCAGCACGCGCCCAAATGGGGTGATGCGCGGATCCTGCTTATAGCGATCAACTATCAAGGCATCCGGTGCGCCGATTACCGCATCGCGCTCTTTGTCCGCGCCCACTCGCATGGTGCGGAACTTCGCGACGGTGATGACGGCGCCGCCACGCCCGATGCGCTCTTGGAAGTAGAACATCGGGCCGCGACTGGTCAACTTGGTACCGATACCGGCAACGATCATGAACGGCAGGAAGATCAACAACAGCAGAACTCCGGCGATTACGTCGAGGCTGCGTTTGATCGCCCGCTTCGGGCCGGTTAAGTGCGGCTCATCAAGGTGCAGTAATGGCAGGTCGGCGGCCATCCGCATTGTGACGCGCGGGCCGGCGACGTCACCCACCGCCGGTGCCACCAGCAGGTCGACGCGCGGGCCTTCAAGGCGCCATGACAATCGCTGCACCACCTGATGCCCTAGGGCCGGGGAGCCAGCAACCGCAACGGTGTCGGCGTCCTCGAGGGCGATGCGGGTCATCACCTCATCGAGCCACCTGTCGAGTCCGTCGCTATCGATATCGGCCGGCGGCTCATCGATCACGTCAACGACGGTGAAGCCGGCAACCGGGTCACGATCGAGCATGTCGACGATCTCGGATTTCTGCGGCTCGGCCCCGACCACGATGGTGCGATGCAGGAAGTGCCCGTAGCGACGTTCATGCCGCAGCCACGAACGCAACGCCCAACGCACGCCCAATAACAAAATCAAACCGGTGACAAAGGTAATCAGGACGAAACCGCGCGACAGGTCGATCTTGAACGCGAACACCACGATCGCAACGGCGCCGAACACGGTTGCGGTAGCTGACACGACGCGTTTGAACTCTTCGGAGCCAACGCCGAGCACGCGGGTGTCGTACGCACCGCGAAGAACCAGGACGGCAACCCACGAGATGATCACGATGACAACAAGTGAGACGTACGTTGGATCATTGATCTCGACGTTGAACGGGATCGCCCAGCGCAGGATGAAGCCGGTGATCCCGGCCAAGGTCACGGCCAGGACATCTAAGATGAAGACCCGGATGGCGTAGACGCGTAGCGGGTCGCGGCGCAGGTGCGGTCGGTCGCGGTGGGAGTGGGCTTCGGACCAGCCGATCCGGGCCGGGGTCACTCGGCCACCGGCTACGGCAGGCGCGGCTACCGGAGTCGGCGCTACCGGTGATTCCTCGATCGCCACCAAGCCCCACCTCCTTCGACCCGAGCCCCCACGGTACCAGCGAAAAGCCCCCGAGCCGTGGGGCGGAGGGACTTTTCGGCAGGCTTTAGCACCTACTGCAGGTAGATCCGGACCGGGATCTGGGTCAACGTGATCGCCGCATCCGCCGCCGATTCTTGGCAATTTGCCAGCGGGTCGCAGACCAATTGGGTGCCGGCGGGGGCGGTGTAAGCCACCTCGCCGGTCTGGGCCCAGGCCACCACCGACTTTTGCCCATCCCGGGAGAAGTTGCAGGTAACGGCGCCACCGGCTTCGTCACACCCATCGTATTTCGACCCGATCACCCAGTTCTCTAGGGCGAAGAAGCCCTGCTCGGCATCGGTGCCCGGGTACGCCTGAATACCAAGTAGGGCAATTGGCTGTAGCGACCAGATGTACCAGTAAGAGCGGGCAATGCCATACCGCAGATCATCGATATACGTGCGCACCACCCAGCCCGCCGCCTTGGCACCGGTGATCTCCGTCTTCGGGATCGGCCCGGGGCCGGCCAGCCCGTAGTTGAGCTCGGTATCCCATAACGGCATGTCGGCGGGCGCACCCGCTGCCGTGATCGCTTTCTTCACGATCGCAATCAGCGCCCCGCGCGCGACGGGATCACCCTCACCGGTTGGGTAGGTATGAATTGCGAGTGCGTCAATGGGCCACTGCTTCGCCGCGAGTGCCTTTAGGTAGGCGGGGTAGAACTTGTCGAAGGCCTTGGTCAGCCGCAGCGCTGGTGACGCCGACACCACGGTGGCCGCAGGATCGATCTCCTTGATGATCTTGTAGGCGCGCGCGGTGAGCTCGGCCATTTCTTCTGGGGTGCCGCTGAAGAAGTCAGCGAGGTTCGCCTCATTCCAGATCTCGTAACTGGTGATGCGGCCCTTGTAACGCGAGACCACCGCGGTGACCCAGTTATCCCAATCCGCGAGATCTTTCGGCGTGCTGTTGGCGCCGGGGTACGGCGGGTAAACGGTGTCGGTGAAGTCGCGCGCCGCCCACTCCGGGGTGGTGCCGAGCACCAGCATGATGTCCGTCATGCCTTTGGCTTCGGCGTTGTTCAGTGCGCCCTCAAGGTTGTCCCACTTGTACTTGCCCTTTTCGAGTTCGATCTGCGACCACGCGGTGCCGTTATCCCAAAGTCGCAGTGCCCCAAATGGCGCCGACGCCCAGGCTTCACCTTCGACACCTTCAATATGCATCCCAACCAGAGTTGGTTGCACGGCATCGGCCGCGATTGACGGTGCCGCCGAGGGCGCCGCCGAGGTGGGCGACGGGTTGGCGGCCCCACCGCATGCTGAGAGCGCAAGTGCTGCCGTGGCGATCAGTGACGAAACTAGGACTAGCTTGCTGCGCCGAACCATGTAGGCATACTTCCAATCGTTACGGGGGTGCCCGCGACCACGGCCGTCGTGACACCTGCTGCTGTTTGTTGAACGGTAGCTCCTGCCGGCACCGTGAAGGCACCCGAGCCGGTACTAGCCCACGCCACCGTTGAGATAACGCCCGCCTTGTTGATTGAGCAGGTGTTCACGGCACCGGTCGTGCAGTTGACATCGCCGCCGACCAGCCAGTTGTAGGTGGTCTGGTAGCCGATTGCTGGCGCCGAACCGGCGATCATGTTGATGCCCAGCAAGGTCGTGGGTGCGTACCAGTAGTACCAGTAGGCGCGCTGCACCCCGAGGCGGGCATCGTCAAGATAAGTCTGGGAAACCCATGCCGCAGCATCGTCACCGACGATGGAAACGTGGGGCACCGAACCTGGGCCGGCCAGCCCGTAGTTGATCTCGGTATCCCAAAGCGGCTTCGCCGGCGCACCGGCTTTGGCAAGTGCTGCCTGCACGGTAGCAATCGAACTCGCGCGGGTGGCCGGGGTGCCCGTGCCGTCTGGATAAAGATGCACGGAGTAAACGTCAACCGGCCATCCGCGCTTCTTCAATCCCTTTAAGTAGGCCGGAAAGAATTTATCGAAGGCCGAAGTCAACCGCACGGTGCTACTCGCCGCCACTACCTTCGCGGTCGGGTCGTACTTACGAATGATGGTGTAGGCCTGCTTGGTCAGGTCAGCCATCTGATCCGGGGTGCCCTGCCAGAAAGTCGAAAGGTTTGCCTCATTCCAGATCTGGTAGGCGTCAATCGACGCTCCGTAACGTTTGACGACACTGGTGACCCAGTCCTTCCAGAGCTTCGAACTCGACGGCATCGAGGCCGCGCCCTTATTCGGGTAGGTGCCCTGCTTGGTGTTGCTCGCGGCCCACTTCGGGGTCGAACCGAGCACATAAAGAATGCTGGCGCCTTCGGCGTTCGCGCGTTGGATTGACGCATCCAGCCCGTTCCACCAGTACTTCTTCGAGGTCTGCTGAACCAAGCCCCACGACACCCCCGAATCCCACAGTCGGATGGCCCCGTAGTTGACACTCGGGTCGCCACCGGTGGAGATATTCGGCACGTGCAGACCAAAACTGGTGTCGTCGATTACCACCGCACTCGCGGCCGGCGCGATGGCGGCAGAGCCAGCCACGACGGCCAAGCTCACGAGAACAGCGGTAATGGCAGCAGTTGGAGCACGGCGCATATTTGTACCTCTCGGCGGTGGGGGCTTCGACCCAGTGGCTGGACCCACCAGACTCTAGCCCAGCAAGGCACTTTGGCTCGGGAGGGCATGCGCGCGGCCCCTGCCGTTCACCGGCTGTCTGCGCACCGGCTAGCGCCCGGCGTCACGGCGTTATGGGCAGATCGGGATATGGATTACTTTGTCTGTCCCCCCGGCGCAGGGCGAAAGTCACCCGCGCCTGGCAGTTCTCGATCACCTGATTGGTGTCTGAGTCAATCCCGATCGCGGTGGCGTCAATGCGCGCGGTGCCCCGGCCATTTGAGCCCAGAACGCCGGTGAGCCTAGCCGCCCCCTGCCGTCCATTGGAGTCACCGGTGAGGTTCATCGTGAACCGGTTGAGGTTCAAGGTTGCCGATCCGCTGACATAGTCGAAAGCGCGGTCGGAATAAGTACCATCACCGGTGTCCGTGCAGGACATGATGAACTGCACGTTCTTCAAGGTGACCCGACCACCTCGTGCAGACAACAAGATGGTGGCCGGACCCAGATCATTACTACCGGTGCCACCCCACAATTGGGTGGCAGCACTTGGTCGTGAACTGGAATCTTGGGTTGGCGTCACCGCCGCCGCCGGGCCTACGGCTGCCAAAACCAGTGCGGTTGCCAGTGCGGTTGCCAGTGCGGTTGCCCGTGCGGTGAACATCGTCGAAACCACGGTTCTCTTGATGACCGACCTCCTCCTATTGCGTACGTGAAGGTCCCACTAACCGGGCTCACTGTCAACTAGTGGTCATTTCACCGGCACGTTCATGCCGTTTTGATTGCGTTGGCTCAAGTAATTAGTCAATATGACGCTATCCGGCATGATCGTGCCGGTTTAGTCGGCTAAAGGAATCGTGGTCGACCTTGGGCCGGATATCCGCCAACGGCGGCGCGATCTTGGCCTGCGCCAGTGCGATCTCGCCGATCTAGCCGGGACTTCGGAGCGGTTCATCCGGGCAATTGAGCACGGGAAGGCAAGTGTGCGCCTTGACAAAGTGGCAGCTGTCCTTGACGCCCTGGGCCTAGAACTGCGCGCGCTGGCCCGATCATCATGACCGCCGAAGATTTGACCACACTGCGCGGCATCGAAGTTGCCGATGTCCTCAAAGCAGGGCACTTGGCGGCAACACTGCAGCGCACCTCCGCCGGCGTCGATTTTGCGTACACCGATGACTACCTCCTTATCGGTGGTCCAGCGGTTGCGACCTCGTTGCCACTTAGTGCCGAAGTTCGTGTCAGCGCTGCGGGCTCGGTGCCGCCGTTTTTCGCCGGCCTCCTACCAGAAGGTCGAAGGCTTACCGCCTTGCGCGATGCGGTGAAGACCTCACTTGACGATGAACTCTCACTCGTCTTGGCGATCGGTGGCGATACCGTAGGAGATGTTCGCGTGGTGCCCCATGGCGAGCGACCGCCGCCGCCGCCGCCATTAACCTGGCAGGCGGGCGACGAAATCAGGTTCGCAGACATTCTTAAACTCAGCGGACTCTTGGATCGGCGCGGGATGGCGGGTGCCCAAGAAAAAGCCTCGGCGGCGATGATCAAGGTGCCGGCCACCGCGGCCGGCCAGGAAGCCATCCTTAAACTCACGCCACCTGAGTACCCACACCTCGTCGATAATGAAGCGTGGTTTCTTGGGCTTGCGCGTAAAGCCGGATTCACTGTTCCAGCATTCCAGGTAGTCACCGATGGCGCTGGCGAGCGCGGACTCCTCGTGGCCCGCTTCGATAGACGAATAATTGACGGACTAACGACTTGTTATGCAGTCGAGGATGCCGCGCAGGTAATGGGAATTTATCCGGCCGACAAGTATCGAGTCACTTCGGAGCAGGTCGCAACAGCTCTGATTGAAAGATGTCAAGCCCGTCAAGTGGCGGCTCGCGAAATCATGCGCTCGTTGCTGTTCGCCTGGCTGACCGGCAACGGGGATCTGCATGCAAAAAACGTCTCCATCATCAATCTCGGTGCCGAATGGCGGATGGCTCCCGCGTACGACCTGCCCAGTTCGCTGCCATACGGCAACGAGACGATGGCCCTGACTCTCACCGGGCGCACCACCGATCTATCGCGCAAGGCCTTCATGGAGTTTGCGGATTCGATTAGCCTGCCCGAACTCGCGGCCAAGCGGGCGATCGATGAAATGCTGATAGCCACGGAACCTGCTCTGGAAGTCTTCACCAAGAACGTCGAAGCATTCACCGGCCCGCGAAATGAAGCAGCACAGGCGCAACTTGAGTATCGCCGCCGACTCCTTCGCCCTTGACTAGCTACCGCTTGCGCAGGACATACAGGCTCTGCCCGTCGGTCTCGCGGCCATACTCAAATCGGTCAACGGCCAACCGGGCCGCGTTGACGTGATCCTCGAAGTGCGAGCGGGCGAACCTGGTGCAGTGCAGTCGACCCTGCCAGTCAAGTGGGCCGTAGCCGGGTGGGTTCTCCTCCCACGCTGCCACATCTTCTTCAACGAAGCAGGTGACCATCGCCTCACCGCCCGGGCTCAGTGCCTGGGCGATCAACTCCAGATACGCCGGGGTGTCCTCGTCATTCATATGTGAGAACACCGAGTACGCGTAGAAAACGTCTACCGAACCCGGCTCACTTGCCACCGTTCGCTCAAGTGATCCATCGGGGTTGTAGCGCTCATTGCTGACGTCGACAAGGGTGAAACGAAAACCCGGGCCGGCTAGGTTCTTATCTGCCCACGTGATTAGCTCAGGCTGGACGTCAACACCGTGGTAGTCACGGATTCGGCCGAATCGCTCGCGCACCCCGACCGCAAGTCGCCCTGCTCCGCAGCCCCAATCCAGCAAGGTCGATGTCGCGCTCAGACCGCAATAGTCAATTAAGCGCTCAACATCATTAACCGCGGTAGCGATGAAGGCTTTATCGTCCTTGAAGTGTGCACCACCCATGCGGAACTTGCCGGGGGGCAAAACGATTGGAGTTTTCCGCTTGAACACGCTCCGAGCCTATCTGGGTTATGTGAAAGACTGCACCCATCATGGCCTCGCTTTATTCGCATCTGCCCGCACCGGCTATCGAAGCCTTGCGCGGCACGCGCAATGCGAGCCTGTGGGCACTGTCACCACTTGATGCTGGCCTCCGCCGAATTCAAGGCCGCACCGCGCTACCCCCGTTGCAGCTGCGTCGTCACGCGGGGCGCGCGAGCATCTTCGAAGCTGCGGCCAGACAGATGTCGGATGCAATAAATCGACTGGGATTGCTCGCCCCAGACGCGAATGTCCTCGACGCCGGCTGCGGCGCAGCGGCCATGGCCCTGCAATGGCAACCAAGAATGGGACCGGATTTTCGATATACCGGTTTTGATGTGCACGAGCCGTCGATCAACTGGTGCAAGAAACACTTTGCGAAAGACCCGCGTTTTACTTTCGTGTACGCCGATGTTTCGTCCGCCTACGGCCATGCGACCAAACCACTTGATGCCTTCACCTTTCCGGTTGAACCTGGCACCGTGGATTTTGCGCTCGCCAAATCACTCTTCACCCATTTGGTGCCAACCGAGGTTGAGCACTACCTGGCCCAGACGCGCCGGGCCCTGGCCCCCACCGGCCGCGCACTGCTCACCGCATTTCTATTCGACGACACCGACCCGACGTTCCAGACCCCGGCCTTCCCGTTCGGTGAGCCCGAGCGCGCGGTGCGCTGGCGTTTGCAGGCCCGACCGGCCGCGGCCATCGCCTACGGGCGCACTCTTTTCACCGAACTCCTCCAGGCAGCAGGGCTGCGGATCGTCACCTTCGAACCCGGCTACTGGCCGGGTGTCGATGCGGTGCCGTTGGCGCAGGACTACCTCATCGTCACGCCCGCATAACCGCTGCTCAGTGGTGAATGCAGCTAGAGCAGACCGAATTCGCGGGCGCGTTCACGTAGCTCCGCCCGCGCATCCGGATGCGCAGCGTGCTCGATGATATTGCTCGCCTGCTCACCCTGGGTGCGCCCGAACACCTCGGCGATGCCGTTCTCGGTGGCCACCGCACTGTGCTGCAAGGTGGTGACCGGCTCGGTGAGCACCGGCACGATCGTCGAAACATTTGCTTTCGGATGCCATGACGGCAGCGCGACGAATGACTGACCGCCGCGGGCGTGCAGGGAACCCGAGGTGAAATCCGGTGCCCCGCCAAACCCCGAATAGATCCTCCCCTTAAGCCGGCTCGCATTCGCCTGGTCGAATAGATCAACCTGCAGGGCGCCGTTCACGCTCGTCATCAACGCTTGTCGAGCAATTATCGCCGGGTCATTGGTGATTTCCGTGCGCATCATGCGCACCCGACGATTTAGGTTCAGCCATTCATAAAGCTCACTCGAGCCGAAGATGAAGGACGCGGTTAGCGGTAGGTCTTCATCGAGGGCGCCTACCTTATGCAGGTTCAGCACCCCATCGCTGAACATCTCGGTCCAGATGCGCAAGCCCTTGCGTTTAACCAGCGCGCCGAGCACCGCATCCGGGACGCCGCCAATCCCTAACTGCAAGGTGGAGCCATCAACTATTTGGGCGGCAATGCGATCGCCGATCCCCTGGCAGGTGTCGTCCAAACCACCGGGCTCGTGGGTCGCCAGTGGTTCGTCAACTTCAATCAGGAAG
>BJGE01000062.1 GCA_014190275.1 Actinomycetes bacterium
AGGGAAGCCACTCATATTCTCGATGACTCCCGCAACTTTTTGCTTGGTTTGTTCAGCGAGGGTGCCAGCCCGCACGGCGACATCGGCCGCTGCTGGCTGTGGGGTGGTGACCACCACGATCTCGGCATCGGGGAGCAACTGCCCGGTGGAGATCGCGATGTCGCCCGTGCCCGGCGGCAGGTCAAGGAGCAGGACGTCTAGGTCACCCCACCAAACGTCCGAAAGAAATTGTTCAAGTGCCCGGTGCAGCATGGGCCCGCGGAAAGCCACCGGTTGGGTGACGCCACCCGGCTTAAACGCCAGCATCGAAATAAGACGAACCCCGAATGCCATCGGCGGCATGATCATGCCTTCGACCATGTTGGGCTCGGCCGTCGTGCCAAGCATGCGAGGTATCGAGTGCCCGTACATATCGGCATCGACCAGCCCAACCGCCAAGCCCATATCGGACATCGCGACGGCAAGATTGGCCGTGACCGACGATTTTCCGACACCGCCCTTGCCCGAGGCAATTGCGTATACCCGCGTTAGGGATCCGGACTGGGTGAATTGGATTTCGCGCGCGTCATGGCCGCGCAGCAACTTCTTCAGGTCGGCGCGTTGCTGGTCGCCCATCACATCCAGCACCACATTGACCCCGGTCACCCCGGGTACGACCCGGACGGCCGTTGTGACCCGCTCGGTGATGGTGTCGCGCATTGGGCAGCCCTTGATGGTCAGCCAGACCGTGACAGTGACTACGCCCTTCTTTGAACATTCGACGTCCTTGAGCATCCCGATCTCGGTGATCGGGCGGTTTATCTCAGGGTCCTTTACGTCAGCAAGGGCAAGGTGAACTGCTGCTAGGTCAACGCTCATGCCGACAGACTACGCAGGGTCATCCGAGTGCGCATTGGCCCGATCCAGTTTTTGGGTCAGATCGGCCAGGAGGTCGCGAATCTCACCGTGCACATAATCGCGTGTTGCGACTTCACCGATCGCAAGTCGCAGGGCTGCAATCTCACGTGCGAGGTAGTCGCTGTCGGCTAGCAACCGATCGGTGCGGGCCCGGTCTTCTTGATATTGCACGCGATCGCGGTCGGCCTGGCGATATTGGGCGAGCAGGATAAGTGGCGCCGCATATGACGCCTGCAGCGACAGCAATAACGTCAAGAAGATGAACGGGAACGGATCAACGCGCCATTGAATAGGCGCAAAGGAGTTCCATGCCACCCAACTGACGACGACAACGCTCATCCAAGCAATGAATGCCCAAGAACCGATGCGCCTGGCGACGCGCTCGGAGAGTCGGCCGAAGACTTCGGGATCGTAGGAGCCGCGAAGTTGTAATCCGCGCTCGAGTGGTTGATCCAGACGTGACTGTCGGCGCGGTGCTGGCTTAGCCATGCTGCTCACCACCTTGGAGTTCTCGGTCGCGCCAATCACCCGGCAGCATGTGGTCGATGACGTCGTCAACGGTTACGGCACCGAGTAGCCGGTTGTTCTCATCTACCACCGGGAGGGCCACCAGGTTGTAGGCGGCAAAGGTGCGAGCCACATCAGCGAGGTTCACGTGCGGGCCGATGGGCACCAATTTAGTATCGACAATGGACGAAACCATCGTTGCCGGCGACTCGCGCAGCAGGCGCTGGAAATGACAGGCCCCTAAGTACCTCCCGGTCGGGGTTTCGGTCGGCGAGCGGGTTACGTAGACCTGCGAAGCAAGTGCGGGTGAGAGATCGGCATTGCGGATGTGCGCGAGGGCGTCGGCAACGGTGGCATCGGCGGGCAACACGACTGGCTCGGTTGTCATCATGCCACCGGCAGAGAAATCGTCATAGATCAAGAGACGACGAATGTCCTCGGCTTCATCTGGCTCCATGCGCTCTAGTAGATCTTCGGCCTGCTCTTTAGGTAGGCCGGAAATCAGGTCAGCGGCATCGTCCGGATCCATCTCCTCTAGGACGTCAGCGGCACGCTCTGCTTCGAGCATCTGCAAAATCTCAACCTGATCATCCTCGGGCAGTTCTTCAAGAACATCAGCAAGCCGCTCATCGTCTAATTCGCGCACCACCTCCAGTCGCCGCTTTGGTGTTAGGTCCTGTAGCACTGCCGCGATATCGGCTGCCGGCAAGGAGTCAAGGCTGGCAAGGAGAAGTTCTGCCGGTTGATCGGCAACGGGTAGCGACAAGCCGCGAATCTCTGACCAGTCGACAATGAGGCGTTCACCTCGCCGCCGAAATCCGTGCCCGCCCCTGCGCACGAAAAGTTGTGAAACTAACCAATCTTGTGCGCGATTTTGTTCGACGGCTATATCGAGTACTGAAACCTGCTCGCCGTCGTCGACGAGTTCAACGGTGCGATCGAGGAGCTCGGCGGTGACAAGGGTTTCACCGGGACGCTGTTCGAAGCGTCGCAAATTCACCGTCCCGGTAACAATGATTTGTCCGGTATCGATATTGGTGACTTTGGTCATCGGGACGAAGATGCGCCGGCGTGGCTGCACCTCGACAACTAGGCCGGTAAGCCGTGGTGGGTTGGTACCGCTGCGGAGGACGGCGATGGCGTCGCGAACCTTGCCCACTTGGTCGCCATTGGGGTCAAATACCCCAAGGCCGGCCAAACGGGCCAGGAAAATGCGGGTCGCGGTGGTGGTCGTCACGACCGAAGGCTACCGTCGCGGGCGTGTCTACCGCCCCACCGCCAGCACCTACCCTTGGCCGCCCCCCTGCCGTAGACCTCGCCTGGCTCGGGGTGGCCATTGTTTTCATCTCCACCTCGGGCCCGATCATCACCATAATTGCGGCCCCCGCCTTAGCCATCGCCTTCTGGCGTTGTTTCCTAGGTTCGGGGGCGACCGGGGTTTGGGTGCTGCTGCGTCAGCGGCGGACTTTGGGGCACTTGAACCGGGGCGAGGTCAAGCTCATGGTCTTCGCCGGCCTGTTATTGGGTGCCCATTTTGCCGCTTGGATCCCATCCCTGCGGTTCACCACGGTTGCCTCATCGACGGCTTTGGTGGCAACCCAGCCCATCTGGGCGGCGCTCCTAGCGCGGTTACGCGGGGTGCATATCCCGGGGCAGGCTTGGTTCGGCATCGTCGTCGCCCTCGTGGGGATCTTGATCTTGACCGGCATCGATTTCACCGTCGACCCAAAACACTTGATCGGCGATGCTTTGGCTTTACTGGGCGGAATGCTCGCGGCTGCCTATGTGACAGTGGCCGAGCAGGCCCGCCAAAGCGTCTCGACTTCGGTGACGACACTTGGGGTCTACGCCAGTGCGGGGGCTCTGCTCCTAATCATGTGCCTAGTGCTTAGGGTCCCGCTGGCGGGCTTTAGCCTTCGAGATTGGCTCCTCATCTTGGCCCTGACCGCCGGGGCCCAACTCCTAGGCCACACCCTCATCAACAAAGTGCTCTCGACCACTTCGGCGACGGTGGTGTCACTGGCGATTTTATTCGAAATGCCCGGATCAACGTTGGTGGCCGCGGTCTGGCTGGGCCAGATCCCACCACTTGGCCTCATTCCGGCGGTGGCTTTGATGTTCGTCGGACTAGTCATGGTCATTAGGTCCAGCAGTGTGAAAGTGCCCACACAGACCCCGCCAATCTAGGTTTCGAGTAGGCGCTTGCTCAGATGGTCGGTACGCTCGCCTTGCCCCTAGGAGGTTAAGTGTCCACGCCGAAAGCCATGACGACACCGAGAGCGCTGCGTTCGCGCCGCTCGAACCTCGCGGTGCCCGGCAGCAGTCCCAAGATGCTCGAAAAGGCCCGCGGCCTGGTCGCCGATCAGATTTTCATGGACCTTGAAGATGCCGTTGCCCCACTTGCGAAACCCGAAGCGCGCAAGAACATAGTTGCGGCGTTAAACGAAGGCGGTTTCGACGGCAAGGTGCGTTCGGTGCGGGTCAATGACTGGACCACGCAGTGGACCTATCAAGATGTGGTCGAGGTAGTGGAAGGAGCCGGCCCGAACCTGGATTGCATAATGTTGCCCAAAGTGCAAACCGCAGATCAGGTCGTTGCCCTTGACCTTCTTCTTACGCAAATCGAAAAGACTAATGGCTTTGAAGTAGGGCGCATCGGGATCGAAGCGCAGATCGAGAACGCACTCGGGCTGATCAATGTCGATGCCATCGCCCAGGCGAGTCCGCGCGTCGAAACGATAATCTTCGGTCCCGCAGATTTCATGGCCAGCATTAACATGAAGTCCCTTGTGGTGGGTGAGCAGCCCCCTGGCTATGACGTCGGTGATGCCTACCACTACATCTTGATGCGGATTTTGATGGCCGCCCGTGCGTTCGACAAGCAGGCGATTGATGGCCCGTATCTTCAGATCAAGGATGTTGACGGCTTCCGGCGCGTTGCCGGCCGGGCGGCAGCGCTCGGGTTTGATGGCAAATGGGCACTGCACCCCGGCCAATTGGATGCAGCAAATGAAATCTTCTCGCCGCGCCAAGATGACTACGACAAAGCCGAAATGATTCTGGATGCCTATGACTACTACACATCTGCTGCTGGTGGCGCAAAGGGTGCAGCGATGCTAGGTGACGAAATGATTGACGAGGCCTCGCGCAAAATGGCGTTGGTTGTATCGGCAAAGGGGCGTGCCGCTGGAATGGCACGCACTCAAACTTTCACCCCACCGGAGTAGAGGATTTAGATGAACAGGTTAGCTGAGACAGAGGGCCTTACCGAGATTCAAGGCGACATCATCGCCGCGATTCGCGAATTTGTGAATAAAGAGATCCTGCCTTATGCCACTGATCTAGAGCATAAGGATGAGTATCCGGCCGATATTGTCGACGGGCTAAAAGACCTTGGGGTATTTGGCCTGATGATCCCCGAGGAGTACGGCGGCTTGGGGGAGTCGCTACTTACTTACGCACTTGTTGTTGAAGAAATCGCGCGCGGCTGGATGAGCGTCAGCGGCGTAATCAACACGCATTTCATCGTCGCCTACATGCTGATGCACCACGGCACCGAGCAGCAAAAGCAGTATTACCTGCCTCGGATGGCAACCGGCGAGGTGCGCGGCGCGTTCTCAATGAGCGAGCCGGGTTGCGGCTCTGATGTGGCGGCGATCACCAGCAAGGCTGTGAGAGACGGCGACGACTATGTGCTCACGGGCCAGAAGATGTGGCTGACAAATGGCGGCTCATCCACTTTGGTTGCGGTGCTTGTTCGCACCGACTCTGAGGTCGATGGTGATGCCAGCGTGTACAAGAAGATGTCGACATTTTTAATTGAAAAGCCCTCCGGTTTTGGTGAGGTAATTCCGGGTCTTACCATCCCGGGTCGGATCGAAAAAATGGGCTACAAGGGTGTCGATACGACCGAAATGGTCATGGATGGCGTGCGAATTTCCCAGGATAACTTGCTTGGCGGGGTGCCAGGGCGTGGTTTCTACCAAATGATGGATGGTGTCGAGGTCGGTCGCGTGAATGTCGCGGCCCGCGGCTGCGGGGTTGCGCTGCGCGCATTTGAACTTGGTATCGAGTATGCCCAGCAACGGGTAACTTTCGGCAAGCCGATTGTTGAGCACCAGGCGGTGGCATTTCGGCTCGCCGATATGGCCACCAAGGTCGAGGCGGCGCACCAGATGATGGTGATGGCCGCGCGCAAGAAGGACTCTGGTGAGCGCAACGATCTTGAGTCGGGCATGGCGAAATATCTGGCGAGTGAGTATTGCAAAGAGGTAGTAGAGGACTCCTTCCGAATTCATGGGGGCTACGGCTACTCAAAGGAGTACGAGATAGAACGTTTGTATCGCGAGGCGCCACTGCTCCTAATCGGAGAAGGCACGGCAGATATTCAGCGCATCATTATTGCTCGCCGCCTACTCGAGGAATACAAACTCCGCACGTGAGCCGCGAAATCCCCTGTGTCGGAGCGGTGGTTTTTGATGCCGCCGGGGACTTGCTGCTGATCAAACGGGGGCGAGAACCGGCCCTTGGCCGCTGGTCGGTGCCCGGTGGCCGGGTGGAACCCGGTGAAAGCCATGAGGCGGCGGTCATTCGCGAGGTCTTTGAGGAAACCGGGCTAAACATCACGGTCGCGCGCGAGGTGGGCACGGTGCGCCGGGTGGCACCGGGTGGTGACACCTACGTCATCCACGATTTCCTAGGTGAATTAGGTGAACGCAGAACCCCGGTTGCAAATGACGATGCGCTCGAAGCGAAGTTCTTTGCGCTCGATGAACTGGCCGATCTAGATACCAGCGATGGGCTGATCGACGCCCTGACCGATTGGGGCCTAATCAACACTTAGGTAGTTGGCGACTGTCAGCGTCAGGGTAAGCGCATATGGTGCGCAGGTGGGCACCCGGCTATATCCGATCTCGCCGAGCAAACTTGGCACGTGGCAAGACTGCCCGCGCCGCTTCTTCTTCCGTTATGTCGAAAAGCGAAAGGCCGGAGGCAGTTGGGCGCATTTTTCGATGGGTAACGCAATTCATAACGCGCTTCGCGATTGGTGGGAGGTGCCCGCGTCGCAGCGCAATGCTGCCAAGGCCGCTGAATTGGTCACCACTAACTGGCAACCCGGCGGGTTTCGCGACGAAGAGCAAAGCGATCACTGGCGTGAATCAGCTAAGGCGATGGTGTGGCGTTATCTAACAGGATGCGAACCCGGCGCTGAACCGCGAAGCACCGAACGCACGCTGGCTGCTCGCACCTCGGGCCAGACGATCTCCGGACGGATCGACCGGCTGGACGTTGACCCGGAAAACCCCGACGCCCTAGTGGTGATCGACTACAAGACCGGGAAGCGGGTTCCGACGACCGATGAAGTAAGGGGCTCGCAAGCATTAGCGATATATGCGATTTGTGTGCAGCAATCATTGCGAACACCTTGTACCAAAGTGGAGTTACACCACGTGCCGAGTGGTGTTCGGGTGGCTTGGGAGCACACTCCTGAGTCACTCGCCAGGCAACTAGGTCGCATCGAACAGATCAGTTCGGAGATGGAAACCGCGGAGGCGCGATACCGCGAAAGCGCTAACCCGGGCCTTGAAGACATCTTCCCCGCGGTTACCGGCGCCCTTTGCGGATACTGTGATTTTCGTCAGTGGTGTCCGGTGGGTGCCGCGGCGGCGCCGGCCCAACCGCCTTGGGCCGGGTTGCCAGTTGCCGAGGGCGGCTACGACCCGGACTGACACCCGCTCAACGGGCGATATCCGCCCAGACGGTAATTAGTTCGGGGCTGATATCGGTGCCCCAGGAAGTGGCGAGCGCAGCCACCAACCGCAGGCCATGCCCGCCGGTGGCCGCAATGCCCGAACCTTGGGCTGCCACCTGCGGGACCGTGCCGGTTGGGCCTTTGCCGTTTGTCACCTCTAGGTGCAGGTTGTCGGTGTCAATCACTAATTTCAGGGTTTGTGGTGGGCTACCGTGCAAAATCGCGTTGGTGCACAACTCGGAGACAATCGAGACGGCATCGGCGCCATCGCCCCAGGTGGCAAGGCTGGACTCAACCAATCCCCGGGCGGCGGCGGCGGCCGAGGTATCCGCTGGGAGCGCCCAATTGTGTGTCACCGGCATGGCTTACCCGCTTTAACCGCGAACTAAACCTCGGCGGCGGGTTTTCCGCCGCGGGTGCGCTGCCTCGGGCGCTCTCGCTTATCTGTTCTGGGCTTATCCGTTCGGGGCTTATCCGTTCTGGGCTTGTCCGTTCTGGGCTTATCCGTTCGGGGCTTATCCGTTCTGGGCTTATCCGAATGTTTGCCCTTGCTGTGGGCCGACTTACGGTCATCGAGTTTCGGTTTCTTCTTGCCGGTCTCGCCGAGGTCCTCGACCCCTTCGGCGGCCAGGCCCGCTCGGGTGCGCCCGGCTTTGGGTAGTTGGCCGGTGGCGCCGGGTGGGATACCAAGACCGGTGTAGATGTGCTCACTTGATGAATAGGTCTCGATGGGATCCTTGAACGGGAGTTTGAGGGCCCGGTCGATCATCTGCCAACGCGCTATGTCTTCCCAGTCGACCAAGGTGACAGCGACACCGGAGGCACCCGCGCGACCAGTGCGCCCGATGCGGTGCAGATAAGTTTTCTCGTCATCGGGGCATTCGTAGTTGACTACGTGGGTAACGCCGTCCACGTCAATACCGCGGGCGGCGACATCGGTAGCGACTAGAACATCGACCTTGCCATTGCGGAAGGCGCGCAGGGCCTGCTCACGTGCGCCTTGGCCGAGATCACCGTGGACGGTGCCAACGGCAAAGCCACGTTCGGTGAGGTCGTCACAAATTCGTTGGGCTTTGCGCTTGGTGCGGGTGAAGATCATGACGAGGCCGCGGTCATTGGCTTGCAAGATCCGGGCGAGGATCTCGATTTTGTCCATCGGATGGGCGCGCCAGACATGCTGCTCTATGGTGTCGACGATGGCGCTGTCGTCACCAGGCTCACTCGCGCGCAGGTGGATCGGTTGGGTCATGTAGCGGCGAGCGAGATTGACAATCTGACCTGGCATGGTTGCCGAGAAGAGCATCGTCTGCCGTTGGGTTGGGATTTCGGAGACAATACGCTCGACGTCCGGCAAGAAGCCCATATCGAGCATCTCATCGGCTTCGTCCAGCACCAAGGTACGAATCCCGGTGAGTATGAGATCCCGTCGGTTCGCTAGATCAATTAGTCGACCCGGTGTGCCTACCACCACATCTATGCCTTTGTGGAGCGCCTCTATCTGTGGTTCGTAAGCGCGGCCACCGTAAATGGCGAGCACCTTGATGCCCTGCAGGCGCCCGGCGCGCTCAAGATCGGTTGCGACCTGGAGCCCGAGCTCGCGGGTGGGGCAGACGACTAACGCCTGCGGCACGCTGCGGTCACCGTCAAGGTCAATACGCTGCAGCAGCGGGATACCGAACCCGAGGGTTTTACCGGTACCTGTCTTGGCTTGGCCGATTAGGTCCTTACCCTCAAGGGCCAAGGGGATACACATCTGCTGGATCGGGAACGCTCGCTCGATACCGTCAGCCGCGAGGGCCTCGGCGATCTTGGGATGGGTGCCGAGTTCTACGAAGGTCGGAGCCGATGTTGGGTCGACCGGGGAAGTAGTCACTGCCTTTAGTCTACCCATTGGCCTTTCGCTAGCCTTCAACCACCATGGATCGCCCTTCCATCCAGACCTTGGACACCGACCCGGAGTACCGGGCCGCTGTCATTGATCTGCTGGCGGTGTTGGCCTATGGTGCGCTGACCGCTTTCGAACGTATCGCCGCCGACGCCGCCATGGCACCCACTATCGATGACAAGGCGGCGCTTGCTGGCATCGCGGCAACCGAGTATCGACACTTTGAGACCCTGCGGGATCGCTTAATTGAGCTGGGAGTATCACCTGAAGTCGCGATTGCACCATTTCGGCAGCCACTTGAAGAATTCCACGCTCACACTGCGCCCAATGATTGGCTCGAAGGCCTGGTCAAGGCGTATGTCGGTGACGGCATCGCCCTTGACTTCTACGTAGAGATCGCCAAGTACCTCGACCCGGAAACAAATGCACTGGTACTAAGTGTCTGTAATGAGATGGGCCAGTCTGAATTTGCGGTCGAACGGGTGCGTGCCGCGATAACAGCTGATCCGCGGATCGGGGGCCGTCTAGCGCTGTGGGGCCGGCGCCTTGTTGGTGAGGCTTTGTCGCAGGCTCAGCGAGTTGCCGCTGAGCGTGATGCCTTATCGAGTTTGCTCGTTGGGGGGGTTGATCGCCCGGGTGCTGACCTCGCTGAGATCGGGCGCATGCTTGCACGCCTTACCGACAATCACACCAAGCGCATGGCCGCGCTGGGGCTTGCCGCGTAGGTCCTAGGTAAGTAGGGACTAAGAAGTACTGCCGAACCCAACGCGCCTGGTGGCTTCCGCACCGACTTCTACATAAGCGATTTTTTCTGCGGGCACTAAGACCGTGCGACCCCGCTCATCGGTTAGCGAGAGCAGGCCACCTTTTGCAATGGCGGCTTCAACCGCCTTGATGATGTCGGCAGGCTCTTGCGCACTCTCGAGTGAGATTTCGCGTGCGGTGTCTTGGACCCCGATCTTGACCTCCACGGTCATCCCTCCTGACAAGTATGCGATGGCATTAGCTGCACTGCTGATAGTGATGTTATGTGCGCATCGTGTCAAGACGAGGTGGCTTGGTCCTCGGGCGGGTGCGATAACGGGAATCCACTGATGCCGCGCCAACCCAAGGATGTGATGAGTTCGGCGGCCTCGTCACGGCTGATCTCAGTTCGCGCGTGGCGTAACCACCGGCGGGCGGCCACCTGCGACATGCCGACCATTCCGGACCCGAGTAGGAGTGCCTGTTGCGCGCTCAATCCGGTGTCCTCGGTGATTACCTTCGCGATTTCTTGAGTAATCGCCAGGTCGGCGCGATCAACGCGTTCGCGTACCGCGGGCTCGTTGATCAGGTCGCTTTCGAATACCAGCCGGTACGCGCCCTGTGGGTCCTCAACGAATGCGAAGTAGGCCTGCACGGTGCGCTGCACCCGGGCTTTATTGTCCGACGTGGAGCGTAGACCGGCTGTGTACGAGGCGTGAAATTCAGCGATCCCGGCGTCAAGGAGCGCTAAGTACATATCCAGTTTGCTGGCGAAGTGCTGATAGAGCACGGGTTTGGAGACCCCGGCGCGCTCAGCGATGTCGTCCATGCCGGCCGCGTGGTAACCAGCGTTGACGAACACTTCCAAGGCGGCCGATAAGACCTGGGTCCGACGTTCGGTCTTAGGTAAGCGCCCGCTTGGCCTAGCGCCGGTGATCGTCACCTCTTAAGCCTACTGGCCGGTAACCTAAGAGTTGGTAGAAGTCCGGAAGGTCCCGACCCAGGGGTTGTGCTCGATGGAGGGCTTTGGCAACTCGG
>BJGE01000063.1 GCA_014190275.1 Actinomycetes bacterium
CAGTGCACTAAGTGCCCTCAGACGCCGTTATGGCTCGAGTGTGGACGAAGTACTTGCCTGGTTGGTGCAGGCAAAGGAGACCGTGGCCGAAGTTTTTGGTGACGAAGATCGATTGGTTTGGCTGGGCGAGCAGGAGGTGGTGGCCCGAGCGGAGCTTTTGGAGTTGGCGGGGAGTTTGTCTGCGGCCCGCCGTAAAGCAGGTAAACGATTTGCTGCTGCGGTGACGCAGGAGTTGCAGGCCTTGGCGATGCCCGACTCGGTTTTGGAGGTGACGGTGGAGACCGTCAGCGATATTGCGGATTTTGGGGTTAACGGCGCCGATGAAATTGAGTTTTTGCTCCAGCCGCATGTCGGAGCGAGCCCGTTACCGATCGGCAAGGGTGCCTCCGGTGGCGAACTCTCGCGGGTCATGCTGGCCATTGAAGTGGTCTTGGCCGGGGTCGACCCGGTACCTACCTTCGTATTTGACGAGGTCGACGCCGGTATTGGCGGGCGGGCCGCGGTCGAGGTAGGTCGCCGGCTGGCCCGGCTGGCCCGCACCGCGCAGGTCATCGTGGTAACCCACTTGCCCCAGGTAGCCGCATTTGCCGACCAGCACGTGGTTATTGCCAAGAGCGCTGATGGTCAGGTAACAGCATCTAGTGTCACATCGGTGACCGGCGAGATCCGGGTTGGCGAATTGGTTCGGATGTTGTCCGGCTTGACTAACTCACAATCGGGGGCCGCCCATGCGGAGGAACTTCTTGCCCTCGCAGCCTTCGAGCGCGCCGCCAAGTAGGTACCCGCGCGCCACCTGTTCTTCCCGGGCCGAGTAACTGATAGTCTGATGTCCCGTGAGTTCAGTGAAGCAAACTAAGCACGTCTTCGTGACCGGTGGCGTTGCTTCCTCCCTCGGCAAGGGGCTCACCGCCTCGAGTCTGGGGAGTTTGCTTTCGGCGCGTGGCTTGCGCGTGACTATGCAGAAACTGGATCCTTATTTAAACGTTGACCCGGGCACCATGAATCCGTTTCAGCACGGTGAGGTTTTCGTAACAGATGATGGCGCCGAGACCGATCTCGATATCGGGCACTATGAACGCTTCCTCGACACAGAACTTCATGGTTCGGCGAATGTCACGACCGGGCAGGTTTATTCCACGGTGATTGCGAAAGAGCGGCGCGGGGAGTATTTGGGCGATACCGTCCAAGTAATCCCGCACATCACCAACGAAATCAAGTCCCGGATCCGGCGGATGGCCAGCCCCGATGTCGATGTGGTGATCACTGAAGTTGGTGGCACCGTTGGTGATATCGAGTCCCTGCCTTTCTTAGAGGCCGTACGACAGGTGCGGCACGAGGTGGGTCGCGACAACGTCTTCTTTTTGCATGTTTCACTCCTGCCATACATCGGTCCATCTGGCGAGTTGAAGACGAAGCCCACCCAGCACTCCGTCGCCTCATTGCGCAATATCGGCATTCAACCCGATGCGATCGTGCTGCGGGCCGATCGACCCGTGCCAACCGCCATCAAGCGCAAGATCTCGCTGATGTGTGACGTTGATGAAGAAGCCGTCGTGGCGGCGGTTGATGCTCCCAGTATTTATGACATCCCGAAGGTGTTGCATAGCGAAGGGCTGGACGCCTACGTTGTGCGCCGGCTTGATTTGCCATTCCGAGACGTTGACTGGACACTTTGGGATGACTTGTTGCGCCGGGTCCATCATCCGGCGAAGCAGGTGACAATCGGTTTAGTCGGCAAGTACGTTGACCTTCCCGATGCCTACCTGTCGGTGACCGAGGCCATGCGGGCCGGTGGTTTCCACAATGACTGCCGGGTCGAAATCCGCTGGGTTACCAGCGATGACTGCGTGAGCATGGAAGGTGCACGCGAGCAGCTCGAAGACTTGGATGCGATCTTGGTTCCTGGTGGTTTTGGGGTACGCGGCATTGAGGGGAAGTTAGGGGCCCTTCGTTACGCGCGGGAAACCGGGCTACCAACCTTGGGAATCTGCCTTGGCCTGCAGTGCATGGTGATCGAATATGCGCGCACTGTGGCCGGCTTGGACGGTGCTAACTCACTTGAATTCGACGAAGCCACCGCTTACCCGGTGGTTTCGACCATGGCCGATCAGCGTGATGTGGTTTCCGGTGAGCGCGATATGGGCGGCACCATGCGACTGGGCCTGTATCCGGCGAAGCTGCTGGAGGGGTCACAGGTAGCTCAGACTTATGGGCTTCCGTATATTGATGAAAGGCATCGGCACCGATACGAAGTTTCCAACGCCTACCGTCCAAGCCTTGAAGAAGCCGGTCTAGTGTTCTCCGGCACCTCGCCAGACGGTCGACTTGTTGAATTTGTTGAGTTACCCGCGCAGGTGCACCCTTACTACATTGGCACGCAGGCGCACCCGGAGTTTCGGTCACGTCCCACCAGGGCCCATCCGCTCTTCATCGGTCTGGTAAGTGCAGCGCTCGTCCGATCTGAGAACCGTGCGGCGCAATTAGTCAGATGAGTGGTGCGCGCGACGAGGAATGGGCCGGCAGCGTTGCGGATATTTCTGAACCTCGATTAGTACTCGATTCTGAGGGTAAATTCACCGGTCGGATCTGGTCGGTGCGTACCGATACCTTGGATTTTGCCGGCCAACGCATCGAACGCGATATTTTGTTGCACCTTGGTGCGGTTGCGATCATCGCGATCGATGAGGAAGATCGAGTGCTGTTGATCCGCCAGTATCGACATCCGGTCGCCATGAACTTATTTGAACCGCCGGCCGGCCTCCTTGATGTGCCAGGTGAGCTTCCACAGGTGACCGCGGCGCGCGAGTTAGCAGAGGAGGCGGGATACAAAGCAGCCAACTGGCAGGTGCTGGTGGATTTCTTGAACAGTCCCGGGGGATCCAGTGAGGCCATTCGGGTGTACTTGGCCCGGGGGTTGACCCCACTGGCAGGTGGCCGACCACCCACCGGCGAAGCCGAGGAGGCCCACCTGCCAAGAGTGTGGGTGCCACTTGGGGCCGCTAGGGATCTGGTGCTGAGCGGTGCTATCGGGAGCCCCTCGGCGGTGTGCGGCATCTTGGCGGCAGTGGCAGCCAAGGAGTCGGGCTGGGCGAACCTGCGCCCGGCTGGTGCACCTTGGCCGGTGCGCGAGGCCCTGCTGGCGCAGGGGCGTGTGCACCAGAACTAGTCAGGTCATACGATCAGAGATGGCGGAATACCAATGTTGCTGCCGGGGGGTAGTTCCGGGGGAACGCTGCAGTTAGCCAAAATTTGGAGGCGCGGTGAAGGTCGGGGTTCCTCGGGAGATCAAGACACATGAGTATCGGGTTGCGATTACCCCGGCTGGAGTTCATGAATTAGTTGGGCACGGTCATGAGGTATTTATCGAAGACAATGCGGGCACCGGCTCATCCATCACGAACGAGGACTATCTTGCTGCCGGTGCCAAGATATTGGTGACCGCCGATGAAGTCTGGGCAATCGCGGATCTGATCTTGAAAGTGAAAGAGCCGATCGAAGCTGAGTACCAACGCATCAGGTCCGAACAGATCGTATTTACGTATCTACATCTAGCGGCTTCGCGCGAGTGCACCGAAGCTTTGATGAATTCTGGTTGCACCGCTATCGCCTATGAGACCGTTGAGCTACCCGATGGTTCCCTGCCGCTGCTCGCGCCGATGTCTGAAGTCGCTGGCCGATTGGCGCCTCAGGTTGGTGCCAATGCGCTGATGCGGGCGCATGGTGGCCGCGGTATTTTAATGGGTGGCGTCTCAGGCGTATACGCCGCGAAAGTGGTGGTGCTAGGAGCCGGGGTAGCGGGCATGAATGCAGCAGTAATTGCTCTCGGCATGCAAGCCGAAGTGCAACTATTAGATAAGAACATCGCGCGACTTCGTCAGGTGGATGCTATCTACCAAGGTCACATGCAAACTATCGCCTCGAACTCATATGAGGTTGAGCGTTCGGTCATCGATGCCGACCTGGTGATTGGAGCAGTGCTTGTTCCGGGTGCCAAAGCGCCAAAGCTGATAAGCAATGAATTGGTATCCCGCATGAAACCGGGCTCCGTGCTAGTCGATATCGCGATTGACCAAGGTGGTTGCTTTGAGGATTCGCGCGCGACCACTCACTCAGACCCCACTTACACCGTCCATAACAGTGTCTTCTACTGCGTGGCTAATATGCCCGGCGCGGTGCCGTATACGTCGACATACGCGCTGACGAATGTCACCTTGCCCTATGCGGTGGCTCTGGCGAATAAGGGTTGGAAGCAAGCGCTACGTGATGATCATGCACTGGCACTTGGCCTAAATGTGCATGCCCGTCAGATCGTTTATGGCGCTGTTGCAGACTCTTTTGGTCTTGATTGCAGCACGCTCGACGAGGTGTTGATCTGAGTTCGGGTCTTGAATCGGCAATAGCTGGCTATCTCGATCACATCACGATCGAGCGGGGCCTATCGGGTAATACCGTGGCGGCCTATCGACGCGACCTGAACAGGTATCTAAGTTGGTGCACGGCACGGGGTTTGACCCAGGTGGTGGCGATAACGGCAAACGATGTTTCGGACTTCGCGGCTTCTCTTCGCTCTGGATCCAAGTTTGGCGGTGCGTTGTCCTCCGCCAGCGCTGCTCGCACCGTGGTGTCAGTACGCGGGTTTCACCGCTTCGCGCTTCTTGAAGGCCTGACTCCGAGTGATCCGAGTTGCGATGTGCAGCCACCGAGCACTTCGCGCAGGCTGCCCAAGGCCCTTGATTACTCTGACGTCGAGCGGCTGATCGCCTGCGCGGGTGACGTGGATTCACCCATCGGATTGCGCGACCGAGCACTGGTGGAGTTTCTTTACGGTACCGGTGCGAGAATTTCGGAGGCCGTGACCCTTGACATTGACGACATTGATCTGGTCAATCGCACGGTTTCGGTGATCGGCAAAGGCGATAAACAGCGCAAGCTGCCACTCGGAGACTATGCCGCGCGTGCCATCGAAGCGTATCTGATTAGAGGCCGGTCGGTTTTTTCGGTTAAAGGCCGAGGTACGGCACGGGTGTTTCTAAACACTAGGGGTGCTCCGCTTAGCAGACAAAGTGCTTGGGCTGTCTTAAAAGCCAGTGCTGAGCGAGCTGAGCTGAACTTGGGAATCAGTCCGCATACCCTTCGGCACAGTTTCGCCACCCATCTACTAGAAGGTGGCGCCGATGTGCGCGTTGTACAAGAACTTCTTGGGCATGCATCGGTGACTACGACGCAGATTTACACCTTGGTGACCGCCGATACCCTCAAGCAGGTTTATCTGACCAGCCATCCGAGGGCGTTGTGAAACATTCGCCAGGGAGTTGGGTCAAGGTCTGCCTGATTTTGATCCTTGGCTTTGGGACGCCTATCGGTTTTTCCGGCGCGGTAATCGCGCTACCCCAAGCCACCGAGGTCCTTGCGACAACAAAACAGGGCGGGGTTATCCGAGCTGTTCAATTCGGACCGACTTCAGCTGCCACGCGGGTGGTGGTGATCGGTCAGATGCATGGCAACGAGCCGGCCGGACGTCGGGTGGTACGCGACCTGACCACTTCTTTGGAAAATGGTGAAGCCTTACCTGCGGATACGGCTATTTGGCTCATCAGCACGATGAATCCAGATGGGAGTGCCGCTGGCACCCGCGTTAATGCCCTAGGAGTTGACCTCAACCGCAATTTCCCGCAGGGCTGGCGCGAGCAGGGTCGGGCAACAGCCAGGTGGTCCGGTCCCAGCGCGGGTAGTGAAATCGAGTCCCTTGCCCTGATGGGCTTCTTGGATCGAATCCAACCGACCGCGGTGCTGTCCTTCCATCAGCCTTTTGCGGTGGTGGATATCACCCACGCTTCAAGTCGAGCCGCTGGCCGGCAGTTGGCCACCTGGCTGGGCCTGCCGGCTCGGGTTGTTGGGTGCCCCGGGCCTTGCCATGGGACTTTGACCGGCTGGGTGGATGACCACTTGTCGGCTATCGCCCTCACGGTGGAATTACCGGCGCGCGTAAATTCTTTAAGGGTTGATCGATCGGCCGCGGCCGTGCTCCGGCTGACTAGGTGGCTGGCCCGGTAGGCTCTCGGGCAGTCCGGTAGCTAATGTCCGGGAGTTAAGGAGAGGGTCAGCATGGAGAGCGAAGACCCGAACTTCAAGCGTGCCAAGGTCGAAATCCCGGAACCACCAGTTTTGACAAAGCATGGCCCGGCCCGGGTAATCGCGATGGTCAACCAAAAAGGCGGGGTGGGCAAGACCACCTCCACCGTGAGTTTGGGGGCAGCCTTGGCCGGCTATGGCCGCAAGGTGCTTTTGGTGGACTTCGATCCGCAGGGGGCGCTCTCGGTTGCCTTGGGCTTGAACCCAAATGAGATGGAACTTACGGTTTATAACCTATTGACCCAGATCGACTGTCATGTAGGTGATGTCATCGTCTCAACCGATGTTGTGAATCTGGACCTATTGCCGAGCAATATTGACCTAGCGGCCGCCGAGCTTCAGTTGGTTAGCGAGGTGGGCCGGGAGCATGCATTGGGCAGGATGCTTGAGCCCATTATGGGGGAGTACGACGTTATCCTGATCGACTGCCAGCCCTCCCTTGGCCTCTTGACCTTAAATGCCTTGACTGCAAGTAGTGGAGTGATCGTGCCGATGGAGTGCGAGTACTTCGCGCTGCGCGGGGTGGCGCTGCTGAAGGACACCCTTGCTAAAGTCACGGCTCGCTTGAATCCGACTTTGAAAATAATTGGGGTGCTGCCAACGATGTACGATCCGCGCACCTTACATAGCCGTGAGGTCTATCAAACCGTGGTGCAGGCGTTCGGAGATCTGGTGTTCCAAACGGTGATCAACCGCACCATCAAATTCCCCGATGCTGCGGTCGCCGGTGAGCCCATCACTTCGTTTGCACCGGGTAGTACTGGTGCGAAGGCATATGAGCAATTAGCCCGGGAGGTACTAGCCAGGTGACCGCACCGACTGTCGCGGTCGAGGCTAAAGCCGATGAGGGTGGCGATGCGGGTCCCGCGGGGACCGGTGGGTTCTTAGTTCGCGTCGGAGACTTCGAGGGACCTTTTGATCTCCTCCTGTCACTTATTTCAAAGCACAAACTCGAAGTCACCGAAATCGCGCTACATGAAGTAACCGATGAGTTCATTGGCTATATCCGAGCCAAAGGTACGGATTGGGAGCTAAACGAAGCAAGTAGTTTCTTGGTGGTTGCTGCGACTTTGCTCGATCTGAAGGCTGCGCGGCTGCTGCCCAGTGGCGAGGTCGAAGACGAAGAAGACCTCGCATTACTAGAAGCCCGAGACATCTTATTCGCGCGGCTTTTGCAGTACCGAGCGTTCAAGGAGATTGCTGCGATCTTCACGGAACGCTTTGACGCTGCAAGTCGTCAGGTGCCCCGCGCGGTAGGATTAGAGCCGCATTTCGCTGCCATGCTTCCTGAGGTTCTACTTGGGTTGGGACCTGAGCAATTCGCGGCGCTGGCGGCTAGAGCCCTTGCCCCAAAGCCCGTTGAATCCGTTTCGGTGTCACATCTGCATCTGCAGCGCGTGAGTGTGCGCGAGCAGGCCGAAATAATCGTCGAGCGCCTCCGACGGCACCGAGTGTCTACCTTTCGTGCTCTGATATCCGACTGCGATACGACCTTGTTGATCGTGGCACGCTTCCTAGCATTGTTGGAGTTGTACCGCGAGATGGTGGTGGCATTTGAGCAGATCACTCCGCTCGGTGACTTAACGGTCCGTTGGACAGGCAAAGATGATGGCTCAATAGCCCTTACAGATGAGTTCGATGTCGAAAGAGCAATTGACGATCTGCCGGAATCGTACAAGATGAAGGAGGCTGTTGATGAGTAATGAGACGATGACCGAGGTCGACGACATTGAAGATGATCGAGGGGCACCCTGTATTGCTGCCGCGATCGAGGCCCTGCTGCTGCTGACGGATGAACCAATGAGTGTGATGGCATTGGCGGAGGCGATCAAGTGCCCATCTGATGAGGTTTGGCAGACGGTACGCGAGCTTGCTCAGCAGTACACCGAGCAGGGGCGCGGCTTTGATCTGCGGGAGGTGGCCGGTGGCTGGCGCTTTTACACTCGAGCGGATTGTGCTCCGCTGGTGGAACGTTGGGTGCTAGATGGGCAGCAGGCTCGCCTGACTCAAGCATCATTGGAGACACTCGCGGTAATCGCTTATCGGCAACCGGTTTCCCGTGGTCGCATCAGCGCGATTCGAGGGGTGAACGTAGATGGGGTGATTCGCACCCTGATGAGCCGTGGATTAATTGCTGAGGGTGGTGATCATGGTGAATCGGGGTCCATACTTTATGTCACCACCTCCCACTTTCTTGAGCGCCTTGGTATTGCTTCCTTGGACGACCTACCGCCGATTTCTGAACACCTACCCGATCTGGCAGACCTTGACGAGGTGCTTGATTCGGTAGCAACAGGCGACTAGTGACACCGAACGAGCAGGAATCGGCCGATGAAGGTGTGCGTCTGCAAAAAGTATTAGCACGGGCGGGTCTGGGCAGTAGGCGGGCCTGCGAGGAACTCATCGCATCGGGGCGTGTTGAAGTTGACGGCCAGATTGTTGTTGAACGCGGTGTTCGGGTTGATCCGGTCAAGGCGGTAGTGCGTGTTGATGGGCAGCGGGTGCCAACGGCACCCGACAGCGTGGTGCTGGTGTTCAATAAGCCAAAAGGTGTGGTCTCGACAATGGCCGATGATCACGGCCGTAAGTGCGTTGGCGATTATGTAGCCGAACGGCCGGAGCGGCTATTTCATGTCGGCCGGCTTGATGCCGAGACCGAGGGCCTTTTGATCATCACAAATGACGGGCAATTAGCCCAGCACCTAGGTCACCCGGCGCACGAGGTGGCCAAGACCTATGTTGCGACAGTTGCTGGAGTGGTCGACCGCGAGCAGTTACGTGCCCTGCGCGTGGGGGTGGAACTCGATGATGGTGTGGCCGCTTGCGATACAGCTCGCATCATGCAAGCGTTGCCGGATCGAACCTTGGTCGAATTGGTTATCCATCAAGGTCGCAATCGCATCGTTCGCCGGATGTTCGATGCGATTGGGCACCCGGTACTGGCTCTGGTCCGCACCCGGGTTGGTCCGGTTTCACTCGGCCAGCAGCGCCCCGGGGCCCTGCGGGTGCTCGAAGGTAGTGAACTGCATTCGTTGTACACCCAGGCCGGTCTGTAGGCTGTGCCAGTGCGCGGAGTTAGAGGTGCGGTCTGTTTGCAGGCTGATGATCCAGATGAGATGCGTGAAGCTGTCTCGGAACTACTAGGGGCGATGCTCGAGCGTAATCAGATAACTGCAGATGACGTGATCAGCGTGATCTTGACCGCAACTGTGGACTTGGTTTCGGCGTTTCCGGCCGCCGGTGCCCGCGATTTCGGGTTCGTTGATGTACCGCTGCTGTGTGCCCAAGAGATTGACGTACAAGGGGCGCTGCCCCGGGTAGTGCGAGTCCTAATGCACATCGAAAGTGATCGCGACCGAAACAGTATCGACCACGTCTACCTGCGCGGAGCTGAAGTGCTCCGGCAGGACTTACACCCGTGAACTCCATTCGAGGCAGCGAACCCATGGGGCCTGTCCTTGTGATTGGCACCGGATTGATCGGCACTTCAATCGCACTCGCACTTCGCAGAGCAGGTGTCGACGTATTCTTGTCAGATATCGACCAAATACAGCTTGAGACCGCCGTGGCACTGGGTGCCGGTTTAGAACTACCGGTAGCCCAGGCTCCAAGCCTTGTAGTGGTGGCGGTACCACCCCGTCATGCCGCATCGGTTTTGGCGCAGGCTTCGATGCGATTTCCGGCGGCAACGCTAACGGACGTGACTTCGGTTAAAGCTAAAGTCCTTGCCGATGCGGTTTTTGAGGGTGCGGATCCGAGCCGCTTGATTGGTGGGCACCCGATGGCGGGCCGAGAGGTATCGGGTGCGAGTGGTGCTCGCGTCGACCTCCTAGATGACCGGCTCTGGGTTTTGACGCCCACCGCCGAATCAGCGGCTGACCGCCGCCGCGAAGTTTATGCATTGGTTTCGACTTGCGGAGCCTATGTGGTTGAGATGACACCGAATCAGCATGATCGTGCGGTGGCTTTAGTGTCGCACGCCCCGCAACTGCTGTCGAGTGTTTTGGCAGCACAACTTGCCGAGGCTAGCACTGATTATGTGCGTATCGCTGGACAAGGATTACGCGACATGACTCGCATTGCTGCCTCAGACAGCGAGCTCTGGACCGATATTTTAAGTGTCAATGCCACAGAAGTTGCTGATGTCCTAACCGGTGTGGTGGATGACCTAAGCGCGACCATTGCAGCTTTACAGGCCATCGCCACCGGTGATTCTTCACAGTCTGCAAAAGTCACTGCTACTTTGCAAAACGGTGCGCTGGGGCGTGCGCTGATTCCGGGTAAGCACGGGGCTGCGCAAATTGAGATCGCGATTGTGGGTGTGATGCTACTTGATAAGCCAGGGGAGTTGGCCCGGCTTTTTGCTGCCGCTGGTGAATCAAATGTCAACCTTGAAGATGTACGAATTGAGCATGTGCTTGGGCGGCCAAGTGGATTAGTTGAGATTTCGGTGAGTCCAGATAACGCCGAGACGCTGGCTGCGGCTTTGCGGGAGCGGGCATTTGATGTCCGCGTCTAGGAGCCTTGTTATCGCGGTTGATGGGCCTGCAGGATCTGGTAAGTCAAGTGTTTG
>BJGE01000064.1 GCA_014190275.1 Actinomycetes bacterium
GGACGGCAGATCACCTATTTGTTATTGATCCGCAAGCCGCTGGATTGAAATTTGATGCCGCAGCGACCATCGCCCAGACCACCGGTCGTACCTGGAATCCGATCGCCCTGGTTAACGATTTCATGACCCAGCGCGAACTCGAGCCGGTCACTTCAATCGATCAAAGTGCTTTGGACGATCAACTGGCTGGGGTGGCAACTGGAATTGACCAACCCGCGGTCGAACCCACTTTGCTCATGACCGCGCGTCGACCCGTATTGACACCCGGTATCGATGGCACTGAACTGGACATCGCGGCGACCGGCGACGCGATGAAGGCTGCCTTCATGCAAAAGCGCCAGCCGATTACGGCGGTCTTAGTAGACGTCGCACCCGCGGTGTCAGCAGTCGATGCGCAAGAGGCCGAGTCGCTGGCTCGCACTGCGATTAAAAATCCGATAAACGTCAGGGCCGGCAACATCACCACGACTATTCCACCATCCGCCATCGCCGACGCCTTGACCTTCACGAGGGAGGGGGATCAATTTGTGCCGGAGCTTGATGGCGCAATCCTGCACAAGTCAATAGCCGGTGATCTAGAGGCGGTTGAAACTCCAGGCCGCGACGCCACCTTCGAAATCGTTCGCAAACAGCCGGTGGTTGTGCCCTCGCAGGTCGGTAGCGGAATCTCCGATGACGAACTAGCCGCGCAGGTCGCAACTGTGCTGGGCAATCAACCACCAGATCGCACCGTTACCGTGTCGATGGGGACCCGTGATCCGCAATTGACAACCGAGCAGGCCGGGCAGCTGGGTATTACCCAGAAAATCTCTAGCTTCACGCAACAGTTCCCGTATGCCGCATACCGGGTGCAAAATATTGGTGAGGCGGCCCGCCGGATAGATGGAACCTTGCTGTTGCCGGGTGAAACATTCTCCATGAACGACACCATCAAGGAACGCACCATCGCCAATGGCTATACCGTCGGCTTCGTGATCGGCGAAGGTGGGGTTTTCGCCGAAGAACTTGGCGGCGGGGTATCGGCGGCGACAACCACGATGTGGACCGCGGCGTTCTTCGCGGGTATGGAGCGCACCTTTACCCAGGCCCATTCGATTTATATTTCGCGATATCAACCCGGGCTAGAAGCAACGGTGGCTTGGGGCAGTTTTGACATGCAGTTCACCAACAACACCCCCAATGCCGTTTTCATCACTACCAAAATGACCAATACCTCGATGAATGCCACCTTCTGGGGTACCCCAACTTATGATGAGATAGAAGCTGAGTTTGGGCCGCGGCATGATATTCGTCCCTACCCAACCATCTATGACAAATCTAAGAAGTGCCTAGGGCAATCTGGCATGGAGGGTTTCATCATCGATGTGGATCGGGTCTTCTATAAAGACGGTGCTGAAGTTAACCGGGAAACCATTACCTCCAACTATCGGGCTTCGCCGAAAGTAATCTGTGGGAAGAATCCCGATAAACCGGGTAAACCCGAGAAACCGGGTGAGCCGGGGGTGACCCCGAGCGGTTCGCCAGCACCGTCACCATCGGGTGATGAAGTGGCCCCGGCGCCTTAGGGTTCGTTTATCAGGTGCGCCGGGGTCACTAATTGGTCTGTTGACCGCCGGGGGTATCTACGACCTCAACACCGAGCTCAGCGAGCTGGTCGCGCAGCCGGTCGCTGCCCGCCCAATCTTTCGAGGTGCGAGCCGCCGCGCGTTCGGCGAGTAGGCCTGCCACTTCTGGTGAGTGGGCTACCGGTGACCGACCGATATCGCGGGTGAGATCCAGTCCGAAAAGTCGATCAACATGAGCGAATGTTTCGAACTTGGTGCCTTCGCCAAGGGTGGCGTCGCGATCGACCGCACGTAATTGCTGCAGGGCTAGTGGCGTGTCTAGATCCTCGTTAAAAGCCGCGTTAATCGCAGCAACGGCACTGGTGTCAGGTGGCGCCGAGGGTGCCTTGGCCCACTGGGCAACGCGGTTGCGCCATTTAGCCAGTGTGGTTTCCGCGCCTTCGATGACTTCCCAGGTGAGATTCATCTGCTGGCGGTATCGATGCTGCAGGAACGCGAGTCGCAGACTAAGGGGGTCTAGTCCGCGGTCGATGACATCGCTGACGAGCACCACATTGCCGCTGGACTTGCTCATCTTGCGGCCTTCGAATAACAGGTGTTCTGCGTGCACCCAATGGCGAACGACCTCGCGTCCGGTAATTGAATTGCTTTGTGCCCGCTCATCCTCGTGGTGTGGGAACCGCAGGTCGATACCGCCGGTGTGGATATCAATTTCTGGCCCAAGGATGTCTAGGCTCATCGCACTGCACTCAGTGTGCCAACCGGGGAAGCCCAATCCCCAGGGCGTCTGCCACACCAATTGGGTGCGAGCCGGGCCCGACTTCTTCCAAAGAGCCCAGTCGGCGTGAAAACGCTTCGCTGGATCAACCTCGCTGGTGAAGCGATGCCCGGGGCGTAGCTGATCAAGCCTGTTCCCGCTGAGTTCGCCGTAGCCGTCGAAGGTCCGGGCGTCGAAGAACACCGAGCCGTCGGTGCCGAGGTAGGCGCGACCACTGTCGATAAGTTGGGCGATTAGCTCGATCATCAAGTCGATTGATTCACTCGCCCGCGGGTAGGAGTCAGCAGGGTAAATATTGAGTGCGGCTAAATCGCGATGGAACCTGGCCTCGTAGTGGCGTGCGACGTCAAGGGCCCCTTTTCCTTCGGTTGCCGCTTGTTGCAGCACGCGATCTTCGGTGTCGCCTTGGCCTTCGTCAACACCCCCCAGGCCGGTGTCGTCTGCCATATGCCCGACGTCTGTGATGTTCTGCACTAAGCGAACTTGTACCTTGTTGAACTCAGCGGTGCGGCGGATCAGGTCGGTTAGTAGGAAGGTGCGCATATTGCCCACATGGGCATCGCGATATACGGTGGGACCACAGGCGTAGACCCGAAGCAACCCGGGCGCAGCCGAGATGATCGGTACCACCGAGCGTTGCATGGTGTCGTACAGGCGCACATGTCCTCCGTCACGTAGCCTACGGTGGTACGAAAGGCCCTGGCCACGCGAGGGGATGCACTGCATCCGCCCCGGCTTGTGTAAGTTAGGGGTGTCAAGCACGAACGGCAGGCGGTTTAATTCATCTCTCGGAGGCTCGGGTGACCTACACCATCGCATTTCCATGCGTGGATCTAAAAGATAAGGCATGTATCGAGGAGTGCCCCGTCGACTGCATCTACGAAGGTGGCCGGATGCTCTACATCCAGCCCGACGAGTGCGTTGACTGTGGCGCTTGCGAGCCGGTGTGCCCGGTCGAGGCTATCTTCTATGAGGACGATGTCCCCGAGGAGTGGAAGGAGTACACCGCGGCTAACGCGGAGTTCTTCGCCGACCTTGGCTCACCCGGTGGCGCAGCAAAACTGGGTGCCCAAGATTTTGACGCACCCCTTGTCGTCACCGTGCCGCCTCAGGTGCACGAACACTGACCAGCTCACCGGCGAACCGGCTGCCAGATTTTCCCTGGGACGTCCTCGCCCCCTACGCGGCCCGGGCCGCTAAGCATCCGCAGGGTGCGGTTGATTTATCCGTCGGCACCCCCGTCGACGAAACCCCGGCTTTGGTGCAGGCGGCACTCTCGGGGGCTGCCAACGCGTCGGGCTACCCGACCACGGCCGGGTCACCGGCGGTAAGGCAGGCGGCGGCCGACTGGATTAACCGGCGCTCGGGCGCTGAAGTCGCGCCAGTTGCGGTGCTGCCAACTGTGGGCTCGAAAGAGTTCGTGGCCTGGCTGCCGACCTTACTTGGCTTGGGCCCGAATAACCGGGTAGTAATTCCAAGGATCGCCTATCCGACCTACGCGGTGGGCGCGGCCATGGTGGGCGCAGAAATTATCGCAACCGATCGGCCTGAGGAGGTGGAAACACCATCCCTTATCTGGATTAACTCACCGAGTAATCCAACGGGAGCGGTGCTATCGGCGAGCCGACTCGCGGAGATTGTGGCCTACGGGCGTTCGGTATCGGCGCTGGTTGTTAGTGATGAGTGCTATTTGGAGTTGGGCTGGGAAGTGGACCCGGTCTCGATTTTGCACCCATCGGTGTCCGGGGCAAGTCAAGCCGGAGTGTTGGGCCTGTTCTCCTTGTCGAAGCGGTCAAATATGGCGGGCTACCGCTTTGGTTTCGCGGCTGGTGACCCGAAGGTCGTAGCCGCGCTCCTCGCGTTACGAAAGCACCTCGGGATGATGGTGCCGGCGCCGGTGCAGGCGGCGGCGGCGGCGGCCTTGGCGGATGATTCACATGTTGCGGAGCAACGCGGCCGCTACGCCCGACGGCGCGCGGTGCTACGTGCGGCTTTGCTGCAGGCGGGGTTCACCGTCGACCACAGTGAGGCGGGGCTATACCTCTGGGCCACCCGGGGTGAGCCCTGCTGGCAGAGCGTCGGCTGGTTCGCCGATCGCGGTGTTTTGGTTACTCCAGGTGACTTTTATGGTGTTGCGGGGGCCCAACACGTGCGGGTGGCGATGACGGCAACCGATGGGGCGGTCGCCCGGTTCGCGAAGCGCCTCGGCGAATAGGTATTGTCCGCTGCGGGAGGATTAAGTGGCTGACGCCGTTCTGCAGTATTCAGGTGGGGAATTACCACTTACCGAGGTGCCGGCAACTGTTGGCGCAAGCGGACTGAACATCGGCTCGCTGCTCGGCACCACCGGTAACGTCACCCTTGACCACGGGTTCGTGAACACCGCCTCCTGCACATCAGCGATCACCTTCATTGACGGTGATGCCGGGATTTTGCGCTATCGCGGGTACCCGATCGAGCAATTAGCCGAGCAGTCCACCTTCTTGGAGACCGCTTACCTGCTTATCTATGGCTACCTGCCATCGCAGTTTGAACTCGATGATTTCAAGACCCGCATCCGCAAGCACACCATGCTGCACGAGGAGTTGCGCCAATTCTTTGACGGTTTCCCGCGAGATGCGCACCCGATGCCGGTGCTTTCGTCGGCGGTCTCGGCCCTTTCTACTTTCTACCAAGACTCCCTTGACCCATTTGATCCTCAGCAGGTCGAAATCTCGACCATCCGCCTATTGGCAAAGATGCCGACCATCGCCGCCTACGCCTACAAGAAGTCGGTTGGCCAGCCATTCCTTTACCCCGATAACTCACTTGGATTCATCGATAATTTCCTGCGCATGACCTTTGGGGTGCCGGCGGAGGATTACGAAGTCAATCCGATTGTCTCCCGAGCACTTAATCAATTGCTCCTGCTGCATGCCGATCATGAGCAGAACTGCTCAACTTCGACGGTGCGCTTGGTCGGCTCATCCCATGCGAATATGTTCGCGTCGGTGTCGGCTGGTATCAATGCGCTCTTCGGGCCACTGCATGGCGGTGCCAATCAGGCCGTTCTGGAGATGCTCGAGAAAATCCATGCGTCCGGTGGCGGCGTGAACACGTTCATCCGACAGGTCAAGGATCGCAAGGATGGCATCAAGCTAATGGGATTTGGCCACCGGATTTATAAGAGCTACGACCCACGGGCTGCCATCGTGAAGAAGACGGCCTATCAAGTTTTCGCGGAGATGAATGTCAGTGATCCGTTGCTCGACATTGCGCTGCGGCTTGAAGAAGTGGCCCTAGCAGATGACTTCTTCATCTCGCACAAGCTCTACCCAAATGTGGACTTCTACACCGGCTTGATTTACAAGGCGATGGGCTTCCCGCCGCGGATGTTCACCGTGCTGTTTGCCCTCGGCCGGCTACCCGGGTGGATCGCGCAGTGGCGCGAGATGATCGAGGATCCCGCCACCAAGATCGGGCGCCCGCGTCAGGTCTACACCGGTGAAGTCTTGCGCGACTACGCGACAATGGGCACCCGCTAACCCACTGGGCGAAGGGGGTTGGCGTGCCGCCGCTGGTAAACCGTCAGTCCGTGGCGTGCAGGGCGGCATTGAGTCCGCCCCAGGCGCCGGTGCGCATCACTACCTCAATCGCACCGCTTTGCGAGTTGCGTCGAAACAGCAGGTTATCTGCCCCCGACACGGCACGGGCTTTTGCGACGGCACCGTCCGGCAAAGTGACTTTGGAGCCGGCGGTCACATAAAGGCCCGCCTCGACCACGCAGTTGGCTCCCAGGGATAGTCCGACGCCGGCGTTGGCACCTATTAGGCAGCCTTTGCCGATGCTGACGACCTCTTTGCCGCCACCGGACAAGGTGCCCATGATGGAGGCGCCTCCGCCGATATCAGAGCCGTCATCGACCACAACGCCGGCCGAGATACGCCCTTCGACCATTGAGGTGCCCAAGGTGCCCGCGTTGAAGTTAACGAAGCCCTCGTGCATCACCACGGTGCCCGGAGCCAAATGTGCGCCCAGGCGAACGCGATCTGCATCGGCGATGCGCACGCCACTTGGTACGACGTAGTCGACCATGCGCGGAAAGCGGTCGACCCCGTAGACGGTGAGGTGGTGGCCTTTGGACCGGGAGCGCAGGCGCACCTCGGTGAGTCGATCTGGGGGCACGGGCCCGTAGTTTGTCCAGGCGACAATCGGCAGCAATCCGAAGATCCCATCAAGGTTGATGGTGCGCGGTTGTACGAGGCGATGTGAAAGCAGGTGCAACCTTAGGTAGGCATCGGCGGTATCTATGGGGGGTGCTGACAGGTCGGCGATGGTGGTCGAGATGCTGCGTACCTGGGCGCCGATGGTCTCGGTGGAATTAATGCCGCTGCTGATATCCGGCACATCCTTTGGGATGGCGCCGAGGGTGGGGGCCGGATACCAAACGTCAAGTACGACATCGCCGGCGATAGTGGCGAGGCCAATCGCGGCAGCAGGCCCGGCTACCGGGGGTAGGCCAAGGGGGTCGCTCACGGCACTACCGTATCCATGTGGCGACCGCGGATATCACCTTGGACCTGTCGACAGACGTTGTCGCGCTGACCGCCGCCTTGATTGATATCCCGAGTCAGTCGCACCATGAGGAGCAGTTGGCCGATTTAGTGCACGCTGCGTTGGCGGGCTGTGCGCACCTAACGGTGCAGCGTTTTGGTAATACCGTCGTCGCTCAGACCGAATTGGGTCGACCGGAGCGGGTGCTTATTGGCGGCCACCTCGACACCGTGCCTTCGGCCGGCAACCTCCCGCATCATTTTGCTGACGACCGGCTTTACGGTTTGGGGTCCTGCGATATGAAAGGTGGGGTTGCGGTTGCGCTGCGGTTGGCCGCAACGGTAGCCGCACCCAAGCGCGACATTACCTACGTGTTTTACGAGTGCGAGGAAGTTGCCGGTGAATTCAACGGTCTGCAGCGGCTGGCAACTGAGCAACCCCACCTGCTGGAAGCCGATCTCGCAATCTTGCTGGAGCCGTCGAATGCCGGAATCGAGGCTGGCTGTCAGGGCACCTTGCGTGCCGAGATAAGTGTTGGTGGGGTCCGTGCCCATAGCGCACGTTCGTGGCTCGGGGATAACGCTATTCACTCGGCTGCGGACGTGCTAGAGGTGCTGCGCGCCTATGAGCCGCGAACCCCGATGGTCGATGGCTTGGAGTATCGCGAGGGGCTCAATGCGGTTGCCATAAATGCTGGTATCGCCGGCAATGTGATCCCTGATAGGTGCGTGGTGACGGTGAATTACCGCTTTGCCCCGGATCGGTCACTTGATGAGGCAAAGGCCCATGTGCGCGAAGTATTCCCCGGTTATGAGGTGGCCTTCGTTGACGAGGCGGCCGGTGCTCGGCCCGGGCTGGACAGACCGGCTGCCGCTGAATTCGTGGCCGCGGTGGGCGAGGACCCGCAACCGAAGTTCGGCTGGACCGATGTGGCGAGGTTCTCGGCGTTGGGCACCCCGGCCCTGAACTTCGGACCGGGGGACCCAGCACTTGCGCATAGTGCTGACGAGCATGTATCACTTGAGCAACTGCGGGCCTGCGAGTTGCAGTTGCGTACCTGGCTGGCCTAGTTGGCCCTGCTACTGCTTATTAGCTTCAACGTCGAAGGTTAAGTGGATTTCATCGCCGACCAAGACGCCACCGGTTTCGAGCGCTGTATTCCAGACTAAGCCGAAATCCTTACGGCTGATTTTTGCGGTGCCTTCGAAACCGACCTTATTGTTGCCGTAAGGATCGGTGCTAGCTCCGACAAATTCATACTTCACTTCGACCGACTTTGTCACCCCATGAATTGTTAGGTCACCGATCACAAAGATGTCGTCGCCCTTGGCGGCAACAGCGGTTGAGACAAAAGTGAGAGTGGGGAAATTCTCAGCGTCTAAGAAGTCCGCGGATGCCAAATGGGCATCGCGGTCGGCCGAGTTGGTGTTGATGCTGGCGGCCTCAATCGTTAGTTCAGCTGACGAAGCGGACAGGTTGTCACCGTCAATGGTGAACGAGCCGGAGTAGGTGCCGAAATTACCGCGGACTTTGGCGACCATCGCATGGCGAACCCAAAAACCGATGGTGGTGTGGAAAGGATCGATGATCCAGGTGCCAGTGGCTGGCGAAATGTTACCCATGTGTCTCCCTTGACAATTAAATTTAGTTGAAAGTTCTATCAATATAGTAGAATATTAAACTGAAGTCAAGTGCCGCCAAATCGAGCGGCTAGGGTTGGGGCCGTGCCCACAATCTGCGTCTATTGCGCCTCGAGTTCGGGGATCGATGAGCGCTACCTGGCACTAGCCGATGCGGTCGGCACCGCGATTGCAACACGCGGTTGGCAACTTGTCTCAGGTGGTGGCTCGGTATCAATGATGGGTGCGGTGGCGCGCGCGGTCCGAGGCGCGGGCGGGTACACCGTCGGGGTTATCCCGAGGGCACTTGTTGACATGGAAGTTGCTGACCACGACGCCGATGAGTTGATAATTACCGATGACATGCGCACGCGTAAAGGAATCATGGACGATCGTGCGGATGCCTTCTTGGCCTTGCCGGGGGGAATCGGCACCCTCGAAGAATTGATGGAGGTTTGGACTGCCCGCTGCCTGGGGATGCATGTGAAACCTGTCGTGGGCCTTGACCCATGGGGTGACTTCGCGTTGTTGCGTGCGCAAGTGGGTCACTGGGAGCAACAGGGTTTCGTGCGCGCTGCTGGTGTCGCCGAGTTGACCTGGACCACCGAGGTGGACCAGGCCCTTGACGTCATCGCGGCAAATTGGCCCGCCGCGGTGCGCGAACCTGTCGCCCGTGGTGGGATAGAGGCATGACTTTCGTGTTTGTCCTATTGGCGGTTGCGGTCATTGCGCTTATTGGCTTATTAGCAATGGGTCGTCTTGGTGAACTCCCGGAACCGGTGCGTGATGCCCGACCGAATCAGAAATTCGGGAAACCCGCCTTCGATGTCGTGGCGCGTGGCTACCGGATGGACGAAGTTGATCAGGTAGTCGATGAGCTGCAGGCCCAGATCTCAAAACTAACGAGTAAGAGTTGAGTTACCGTTGAGCAAGCCAGTGCACGTAGCCCTTGATGTCGTAATAAATGCGCCGGTAGACGCGGTATTTGCGGCATTTAGTCAGTGGTCCGAGCAGGGCCGATGGATGCTCGGCACCCGCGTCGAAGTCACCAAGGGTGATGGCGCGAGCATTGGGTCGGTGCTCTCGGCATTCACCGGAATCGGGCCGGCTGGCTTCTTGGACACCATGGAGATAACCAGGTGGGATGCGCCCTACCGGGTTGATGTTTTACACACCGGCAAGGTCGTTCGCGGTACCGGCATCATGGAGGTGGTCGCCCTTCCTGGTGGGCGTTCTAGGTTCATCTGGAGTGAGGACCTTGACCTGCCCCTTGGCCGACTGGGCAAATTGGGGTGGCCGCTGGCCCGCCCGGTGTTCCTGAGCGGGGTCAAGCGATCACTAGTGGCCTTCGGGCGCCTGGTCGAAGCCGGGGTACTGCCCCACTAGGCCAACCCCACTAGGCCAACCCCACTAGGCCAACCCCACTAGGCCAACCCGGGCGTAGACCCGCGATAATGCCCTTATGAGAAAGGGGTCTACATGGCCGCGATGAAGCCACGGACGGGTGATGGTCCCCTCGAGGTAACCAAGGAGGCGCGCAGTTATGTGATGCGCGTCCCACTCGAAGGCGGCGGTCGACTCGTCGTCGAACTTAAGGCGGACGAGGCCCGTGAACTTGGTGACAAACTGCTAGCGGTTTTCGCCTAGGGGGTAGCAAAAGCATCTCTTTATCGAGGTGACAGCCCGGTCGGGTTGTCACCTCGATATTTTCTAAGGGAGTTACTCCGCGGCGCCGCGAAGCACAGCAGCGAGTAGGCCATCGCCAATCGTCATTAGGGCTGGTACCCAGTGCTCGTCATCGCGAAGTGCGTGGGCTACATCGCGCAGGGCGGCGGTCTCGGCGTCGCGCTGGCCAGGGTCTGCCACCCGGCCGTTCGACAGCACGTTGTCGAAGGCCAAGATGCCGCCAACGCGCAGTAGTCGCCGAGCCTGCTGCAAGATCGCCGGG
>BJGE01000065.1 GCA_014190275.1 Actinomycetes bacterium
TTCAAAGGCCTGCGAGCCGCGTACGACCGGGCGGCAAAACCGCCCGCACCGACGAAGGCCTTCGCCGACTACACCCGAGCTCTTACCGCTTGGCGCCCACTGCCTTACAACGATCCGGGATTGCCGCGTGAGTACCTACCAAAAATCTGGCCCGGCGACCAGGCAACGGATCTCTTCTATGCACTGCATGATCAACTGGCACCCGCCGCGCAGCAATATGTTGTCGATCTAGTCAGTGGTGAAAACGAAAACGCCTAGAACATAGTTGACGGCTGGCTGGCACCATAGGTTTCGCGCAGCACGTCCACAATCTCACCAACCGTGGCGTATGCGCTCACCGCCTGCACGCAAGCGGGCACCACATTCGCCCCGGTAGCCGCCGCCGCACGCACCGCGGCTAACCCCGCCAGCACCGCATCCGGGTCCCTGCTGGCGCGCACCTGCTGAAGACTCGCGACTTGCGTGCGCTCACTTTCGGGGTCGAGCGTAAACACCTCGAATGCCACCGGTTCAGTAACGAAGGTATTCACACCTACTACGGTCCTATCACCGGTGTCGACCGCCCGCGCGTGCCGATAGGCGCTGTCGCCCAACTCGGTCTGGAAATACCCAGAGTCAATACAGGCGAGCGCTCCACCCCGCTCGGCAATATTGGCCATCTCGGCCCAGATTTGGGTTTCCAGCTCATCGGTGAGTTGCTCCAGTACGTAACTACCCCCGAGCGGATCAACCATCGTGGTCACACCAGTCTCAAAGGCCACGATTTGCTGGGTGCGAAGGGCCAAAGTCGCCGCCGTTTCGGTGGGCACACCCAGTGCCTCATCGAAGGCACAGACATGCATGGTTTGCACACCACCTAGTGCCGCCGCCATCGCTTCTATCGAGGTGCGCACCACGTTATTGAGTGGTTGCTGCGCGGTGAGCGAGGACCCAGCGGTAAAGACGAAGATGCGCAATTGTTCCGAACGTGGATCCTGCGCGTTATAAGTCTCACGCATCAATTTCGCCCAGACCCGGCGTGCTGCGCGAAATTTGGCGATCTCCGGCATGAAGTCCATGTTGCTCGACAGGAAGGTGAACAGGGTCGGCGCCACCGCATCAACGCTGAGCCCGCGCCGAACCGCTTCATCAAGATAGGCACGGGAGTTGGAAAAGGTAAATGCGATCTCCTGGACGGCACTAGAGCCCGACTCGCGGATGTGGTACCCGCTCATCGCAAGTGAGACCCAACGGGGGATGTTATTTGCGATGTGCTCGATCACATCGACCGAGAGCTTTAACCCAGCGCTAGCTGGGAAGATCTGCGTGCCGCGGGCGAAATACTCTTTGAGTACATCGTTTTGAATGAAAAGCCCGAATTCATTCGGGTTTACCCCGCGCTTTTGCGCAAGGGCCTCGAACATGGCCGCCCAGATATACCCGATTGAGTTGGCCGTGGTTCTAACTTGACTGATCTTTTCTAACGGGATGCCTTCCATCAACACCTCGATATCAGCGAGGCTATCGATTGCGACTCCTACCTTGCCGACCTCACCGCGTGCCAGCACATTGTCGGAGTCAAGGCCCATCTGGGTTGGCAGATCCAGTGCCACGCTGAAACCGGTTAGCCCCTGATCAAGTAGCGACCGAAAGCGCGCATTCGTCTCGCGCGCAGTCCCGAAACCCGCGTACTGCCCCATGGTCCAGACCCCGGGATCAGCGCTGATCCCACGAGTGTAGGGGAACTCGCCTTGCTGCTCGCGGACTTCACGGGTCACTTTTTCACCTCCGCATTCAACTGCTCGCGCAGCACCTTCTTCGCAATCTTGCCCGTTGAGTTGAGCGGGAACTCGGCGACGATCCGTACGTCCTTCGGCTTCTTGTATGAAGCCATTCGTGACTTGCAATGTTCAAGCACCTGTTCCACGGTGACACTAGCCTCTGCGGACACGGTGATCATCGCGGTGACATGCTGACCCCAGTCGGCATCCTCGACCCCGATTACTGCAACTTCGTGAACCCCGGCGACCTCGGCTATTACGTCTTCAATCTCGCGTGGGTAGATGTTGTAGCCACCCGAGATGATCATGTCGCCCTTACGGTCAACCAGGAACAACCTCTCATCCGCATCTGATCTACCTAGATCACCGGTGTAGAGCCAGCCGTCGCGCACTGCCTTCGTCACGGTGGCATCCTGCCCGGCCTGCCCGTAATAGCCGCGCATCACATGGTCACCTCGGGTTATAACCTCGCCGATTTCACCTGTAGGCACGTCTTCACCCTGCTCGTCAACAATGCGAATTTCTACGCCATTACATGGCAACCCCGCACTTGTCAGAATTTCAAGATCACCATCAATCCCCCGACGATGGTCAGCCGGCCCGAGCACGGTAACCGGCGGGATCGCCTCGACCAACCCGTAGTACTGCGACATCTGCGGGGTGATGCGCTCGAAGCATTGCCTGATTTGCTCAGGTGGCATCGGGGCACCCGCATAGCCCAAGATCTCCAGGTTTGCCATCCGCTCCAGTGAAATATCGGGCATGGCGAGCAGCCGCGCCACCATTGTCGGCACGAGCGCCGTGGCATTGGCACCTCGGCTTTCGAACGCATCAACAAGGGACTCCGGGTCATACTTGGCCTGCACGATCTGTCGGCCACCGAAAGTGAAATAGGGCAGGACGAAGAGCCCACTGGTGTGGGTTACCGGCCCAGCGTGCACCCAGCAACTGCGTTCATCGGGAACTTTGCCAAGGAAGTCAGTGACGATGTTGTGCAGACTCGCCATCCGGTTTCGATGGGTCCGAATAGCACCCTTCGGGTTGCCGGTGGTACCACTTGAATAATTCAGTGAGACCAAGGCATCAGGATCCACATTGAGTAACAGTGGCTCAGGGGACTGCGCATCAAGAAAGCTCTCATAAGGGGTGGCGCCTTCTGCGCCATCGACCCCGGCGTTGATAACGATTATGTGATCGACCATCGCCCGCACACCCGCGGCGTCGTCCCAGAACTTGGCATCAAGGATCAAGACCTTAGGAGTGCAGTCGGCAGCGATTCGGACCCAATCGGTTGGGTGCAATCGGTAGTTCAGCGCCACTCGACACAATCCGGCGGTGCTGATCCCTAAATCAGTCTCGATGTAGGTGTTTTGGTTTGACTGGAGGTCAAGCACTCGGTCACCTGTCACCAAGCCAAGTGCTCGAAGACCGCGAGCAAGTTGCATGATGCGCGAGCCGGTGCGGCCGTAGGTACTCGTTCCTTCCGGGCCGTCCAAGGCGATCCGGTCGCGGTACCTGCGCATTGAGCGTGCTACTAGCCGGCCGACATCCATCTAGTGCCTTCCTGCCTGCTGAAGTTGATCCCCGGTTGATGCGCCGAAGTACATTGCGTCCAAGATCCAGCACCCATCAGCTAATACCGTGATCGGATTTATGTCGCGCTCGAAGCCGGTTGGCCACTCTCGTGTGCAATCAGCCACGCGCCCCACTGCCCGGACAAGCGCGTCAATGTCAGCTGGTGCCGCCCCGCGAGCACCAGCGAGCATCGGGGCCAGGGCGGTCTCGGCGATCATCTCGCGCACATCTATCTCATCGACGGGCAGCAGTCGCACCGCGGCATCGGCGACGATCTCGGTGAGCACCCCACCGACGCCGACCGTCAACACCGGCCCAAGGGCACTTGCGGTGATACCCACAATGGCCTCGACACCGCCGCGGACAAACCGTTCCGCGAGCACCTGCCCGCCAAGGGCCGAGAGCCGGGTGAAAACCTCTGCTGCGGTCTCGGCGGTAACGCCAAGCACCACGCCACCGGCATCACTCTTGTGAACTAGGCCGGGAACCACGGCCTTGAATACCGCAACCCCACCGAACCTAGACACGGCGTCAACCGCCGCGGCGACACTGCCAATCAGCTCCGACGAAGGGACTGGTAATCCTGCGTCCGCGAGGATCACCTTGACCTGCTTCTCGGATGCGCCAGCCCCTGGTGCCGGTGCTAATGGGCCGGCAATTACCTCTCGGTCCCGGCGCATCGAGGTGGCAGATAAAGCCTGCAGGGCAGCGACAGCTCGCTCGGGGGTGGGATAAACGGGTACCCCATTGGCAGCAAGTAGCGCAGCGCCTTCGGGCGCAAGCGATGCAGCACCGGTTCGCACCGCCACAACCGGTAGCCCGGTGCGAGTTCGCACCGCACCGAGGGCGCGAGCGATTCGGGTTACGTCATCGCCGACCAACACAGCGAAACAAGCGACGATTGCGTCAACACCTGGGTCGGCGGCCAACCGATCAACGCACCTCTCGAATAGACCCGGCTCCGCCATTACCGCAGCGGTGACATCAACCGGATTGGTCGCGTTGCCATAGCTGGGCACAACCGCACTTAACTCCACGATGGTGGCATCATCAAGTTCAGCGATTTGCATTCCGCATGCCGCTATCGCATCGGCCGCCAAAATCCCGCTGCCACCTGAGGTGGTAACAATCCCAATACGCCTTCCCGGCATTCGAGCACCGGTCGCGAACAGCGCCCCCGCGTCAAGTAAGGCATCAATATCAGCAACGCGCGCGATGCCAGCCTGCCGTAGTGCCGCGTCAACGACTTTGTCCGCGGATGCAAGGGCACCCGTGTGTGAGGCGGCGGCTTTCGCCCCAGCCTCACTTCTGCCTGCCTTGACCACCGCGATCGGTTTCAGCGCCGCAGCATGCGCTAAGGAGTTGATCTCGCCCAATGACTCGATATAAATCAGCACCGCATCAACAGTTGGGTCAGAAACTAATTGCACTGCCACATCAACCGCGGTGACATCTGCCTCATTTCCGGTCGTGACCGCAATCCCAATAGGCACACCGCGCTCGATCCCTAACGAAAGTGCACCGAAACCTAGTGCACCCGATTGGCTTACCAAAGCAATATTGCCCGCAGGTATCGGGGTCGTGGTCGAGGAGAACACCGGACTAAATGTCGCGAGCACGCGGGCGGGACCCCCAACCGCTCCGATGCAGTTCGGGCCTACCAAGCGCATGCCATGGGCACGCGCGACTCGTACCAATTCAGCTTGCACACTCGCCCCGGCCGCGCCTGTCTCGGCGAATCCCGAGGACATCACAATGCAAACCGAGGTGCCCGCTTGGGCGCAGTCGGTCACCGCCTCAAGCACCGCGGCCGCCGGCACCATCACCAAAGCCAAATCAACCGGCCGCTCGATACTTGCCATACTGGGGAAAACCCGCAACCCCAGTACCTCACCACCCTTTGGGTTAACCGGGGCGATGAAACCTTGGTACCCGTACTTTTGCAAGTAATCGATCGGTAGCCGGCCCATCGCACCCGGGCGCTCGGTGGCCCCGATGACCGCAATCGAGCCAGCCGCCCACAAGGCTTGCAGGCTGTTCACGGGAGGATCGCGGTCCCTTCAATTTCGAGCAGCGCATCATCGTCATACAGGCGGGTCACGCCGATCAGCGTCATCGCCGGGTAGTCACGGCCAACGAGTCGATGCCAGATGCGCCCAATTTCGGGGGCATGCTCGCGATAGTCGACCGGGTCTACCGAATAGATGGTGAGTTTTGCCAATTGCGAAGGCGCGCCACCGGCCGCTGCTAGCGCGGCGAGCAAATTGGTCAGCACCTGCTCAAATTGCTCGACGATAGTTTCACCAACGATCTTGCCGTCGATATTTTGTGCGGTCTGACCCGCGAGCAACACCAAGGTGCTGCCTTGGGCCACCACCGCATGGGTAAAACCGATGGGCGGGGCCAGTTCAGGCGGGTTAATCCTTTGCACTGTCATGGGTGAACCCTTCGGCCATTGATAGCTAGACTTAACCACTGCCCTAGGACAGCTTTCCGCGGGGCTGGCTGAAAAGGAGAGCGCGTTGCCGAACCCATCTGGCCTTCCCCACCAAGTAGCCTACCCGGGCATAACGCGCATCCTTGTCGATCGACAATAATACGACACATGAGCGCCCCCCGTCCCGTTCTTGCGGCAGCCCGCCGCACCCCGTTTGGCCGGTATCGCGGTGGACTGTCGGCTATTCGCCCCGACGACCTACTTGGCCAGACCATCGCGGCCCTAATCACCGCCACCCCCGCACTCGACCCCACCCAAATCGATGACGTCATCATGGGCGACTCCAATGGCGCCGGCGAAGACAACCGCAATGTTGCGCGGATGGCGGCCCTACTCGCGGGCCTACCGCTAACGGTGCCCGGCGTCACGGTTAATCGCCTGTGCGGTTCCGGTGCCGAAGCCATCGTCCAAGCCGCCCGAGCCATTCGTGCCGGTGACCTGGACCTGGTACTCGCCGGCGGCGTTGAAAGCATGAGTCGGGCACCGTATGTGCTGCCAAAATCAGATAAGCCCCTTGACCCGGCAATGCGCCTTGAGCAAACAACCGTCGGTTGGCGTCTGATAAATCCGGCTTTCCCCGCGCATTGGACCGACAGCCTTGGCGCCTGCGCGGAGCGCAGCGCGGCGGTGCGCGGCATTGGCCGCAGCGAACAAGATGACTGGGCGGTGCGCTCACATGAGCTCGCAAGTGCCGCCTGGGCCAAGGGCTACCACGATGGCTTTGTGTTCGCGGTTGACGGTGTTGGCATGGACGAGTCGATTCGCGATGATTGCACCACCGAGACCCTCGCACGCCTGAAACCAGCCTTCACCTCTGACGGCACCGTAACCGCAGGTAACTCGTCACCTATTAATGATGGCGCAGTCGCAACACTTATTACTTCCCAAACGCGGGCACTGGAGCTTGGGCTGGCACCAATCGGTGCGATCTTGGGCTCCGCGGTGGTTGCCACCGAGCCAGACGACTTCGCGAGTGCGCCGGTCCCGGCGATTCACAAACTGCTCCAGCGCACCGGGTATTCGTTTTCGGATATCGATCTCTTCGAGATCAATGAGGCTTTTGCGGCAATGGTGCTCACTGTGCTGCGCGATGCCCCTGAAATCGAGGTGGCGAAAGTGAATCCAAATGGTGGCGCCATCGCAATCGGGCATCCGGTCGGAGCCTCGGCAGCACGCGTGGTTGTCGACACCTGCCGTGAACTGCAGCGACGCGGCGGCGGCTTAGGCATCGCAACGGCATGTATCGGTGTCGGACTCGGCATCGCCGTACTAGTGGAGGTTTGATGATAAAGCTCGACGAGTTCACCGACTTGACCTACGAAGTCATCGACGGCGTCGCTGTAATAACGATTAACCGGCCGGAGCGATACAACGCACTGCGTGGGCGCACCGTTGATGAGCTTATCTATGCATTCCGCTACGCCTGGGTCGACAAAACCGTTGGCGCAATCATTTTGACCGGTGCCGGTAGCAAAGCGTTTTGCAGTGGCGGTGATCAAAAGGAACGAGCCGCAACCGGCGGCTACGGCGAGACCGAGATGGGTATGTTCGAAATCGATCGGCTGCACCGGCTAATCCGCGAGGTGCCCAAGCCGGTTATCGCGGCAGTCAATGGGTTTGCGATCGGTGGCGGCCACGTCCTGCATGTGCTTTGTGATGTTTCGCTGGCTGCGAGCACCGCGAAGTTCGGCCAAGTGGGCCCACGGGTCGGCAGTTTCGATGCCGGCTTCGGTACCGCCTACCTATCACGGGTGGTCGGCGAAAAACGCGCCCGCGAGATCTGGTTCTTCTGCGACCAATACGACGCCGCGACCGCCGAGCGCTGGGGCCTCGTGAACCGCGTTGTCGAACCAAGTGAGCTGATGCCGCTCGCGCTTGCTTGGGGCCGCAAGGTACTGGACCTGTCGCCAACGGCGATCAAGACCCTTAAGCACAGTTTCAATGCCGATACCGACCACCTTGTTGGCCTGCAATCACTGGCCTTTGACGTGCTGGATCTCTTCGTCGAAACCGATGAAGCCAAGGAGGGCGGCGCCGCCTTCAATGAGAAGCGGCCGCCGGATTTCACGCCCTACCGCTGAGATAAAGCTCATCCCAACAGATTTCTACCGCTAGGGATGTGACTTCTACCGCGGTTGCTCAAGTCCATGTCCCTGAACTTCTGAACCCAAAAACCCGATAACTTGACTCTGGAGTTGGCCGCGATCCAATTAGCTGACCAACCACCGCCGCGGTCGCTCAGCGATCACCTCGTCTGCCACCAAGGTAAGGCGCGGCTTGGGGTCTTCGGCGCGGCCCGCCGGCGGCTTGCGACTGCCCGCCGCATATTGCTTTGGCCACGGCATCCGGTACTCCTGATCCGCGGCCGCGTGCAAGGTCCACGCCGGGTCATAAAGATGCGGACGGCCAAGTGCGCACAGGTCGGCCCGACCAGCCGCAATGATGGTGTTGATGTCATCCCAACTGCTGATTGACCCGACAGCCATGGTCGCAACTTTCGAGATATTTCGTATTCGATCAGCAAACGGAGTTTGGTAGGTACGGCCATATGCCGGTCGCGCATTGGCTGCTGTCTGCCCGGTCGATACATCGATGATGTCGGCTCCGTGTTCGGCGAAGGCGCGGGCAATCTCGATTGAGTCCTCACCGCTCAAGCCGTCATCGACCCAATCAGTAGCCGAGACGCGCACACTCATCGGTCGATCAGCGGGCCAAGCCGCCCGCACCGCATCAAAGACTTCGAGCGGGAAGCGCAACCGGTTGGTGACGCTACCGCCGTACTCATCACTTCGCTGATTGCTGATCGGGGTCAGGAAACTCGAAAGCAGGTAGCCGTGGGCCGCATGCAGCTCGAGCAGGTCGAATCCGGCTTCGGCCGCACGCAAGGTTGCCGATACGAACTCGGCTTTAACCGCATCCATGTCGGCTCCGGTCATCTCACGCGGCACCTGGTTGATGGGTTGGTACGGGATTGGCGATGGCGCTATGAGTGGCCAGTTACCGTCGTCGAGTGGCTGATCAATGCCGTCCCACATGAGTTTGGTTGAGCCCTTGCGCCCTGCGTGTCCAAGTTGAACCCCGATCTTCGATGGGGTGGTGTGAACGAAATCAACGATCTCGGCCCAGGCTTGGGTTTGCTCCTTGGTCCAAAGCCCACCGCAGCCGGGTGTGATGCGGCCTTCGGCCGAGGTGCAAACCATCTCGGTCATCACCAGACCGGCACCGCCAAGTGCCCGCGCGCCAAGATGCACCAGGTGGAAGTCACCGGGCACTCCGTTTTCGGATGAATACATATCCATGGCCGAGACAACTACCCGGTTGGGGAGTTCTAGGCCACGCATTCGAAAAGGCATGAACATTGGCGGCCTTTTAGTCGTGCCGGCCGGGACCCGACCCTCATCGATTTGGCTTTGCAGCAGCCAAGAGTCCACCCGCTCCATGAACTCAGGGTCGCGCTCACGCAGGTTGCCATAGGTAACCCGACGCGAACGGGTCAAGAGATTGAACGCGAATTGAATCGGATCCTGGTTCACGTATTGGGTTATCTCTTCGAACCACTCAAGGGCCGCCTGCGCCGATCGTTGGGTGCTCTCGACTACCGGCCTGCGCTCTTGATCGTAGGCCGCGAGTGCCTTGGCTACATCCTTGTGCTCGAGAAGGCAGGCCGCGAGTGAGATCGAACCCTCCATTGCCAACTTCGTGCCCGAACCGATTGCGAAGTGCGAGGTATGCGCAGCGTCACCCAAAATTACTAGGTTCTTATAAGACCAATTGGCATTGCGGAAGGCGCGGAATGCCACCCATCTACTGTTATTGCGAAGGAGCGGTTGGCCGCCTAGGTAGTCCTTGAAGATCTCTGCCACCTTGGCAATTGATGGCTCATCGCTTTCGCCAATCGGCAAGTCCGCAGCGGCATCAGCCAGCTCCTCGAAACCCGCGCGCCGCCAGATATCTTCGTGCATCTCAACAATGAAGGTGCTGCTGCGGTCATCCATCGGGTACGCGTGCGCTTGCATCGTGCCCCAGGGAGTGTCAACAATGAAAAACTTAAAGGCTTCATAAACCACCGGGGTGCCCAGCCAGATGAACTTGCACTTGCGAAGGTCAACGGTGGTGCCGAACTCCTCCTTGAACTTTTCGCGCGTATTGCTATTGATGCCGTCACTCGCCAGCACTAAGTCATAGTCAGCCATCAACTCTTCAATAGGTGGCGCCGGGGTATTAAAGATGACATTAGCGCCATTGTTTATGGCTCTACGCTGGAGAATTGCCAACAAATCGGTGCGGCTCATCGCGGCAAACCCATGCCCGCCACTTGTTATAATTTCGTCACGGTAGTGAATGTCGATGTCATCCCAGTAGGCGAATTCCTTGGACATTTCTTCATAAATCGACGGATCGGAAATTCGAATACCCGACAGCGTCTGATCACTGAAAACCACCCCGAACCCAAAGGTGTCCAGGGGTGCATTGCGCTCCCACACCGTGATATCGTATGCCGTCTTCTGCTTGAAAAAAAAAAA